>SMWZ01000149.1 GCA_004356455.1 Deltaproteobacteria bacterium | reverse complement strand
GCAGCAGGCCGTGCCCGTGAAACGAATCCGTCCGGTATTCAATGCCAGAGGGTCGAGCGGAAGGCGAAGCGCTGGCCCTGGCAGCTGGCGTCAGCACTTCTTCCTGATCGAATTCGAAGGCCAGCAGGATCCACTGCAGGTACTGCCACTGTATAAGGCGCACCCCGGCGTCGTCAGTGCGCAGCTCAACTACGTCTACGCTCCCGATGCCGTTCCCAACGATCCTCTGTATCCGCAGCAATACTCACATCAGCGCACGGCCATGGAGCTGGGCTGGGACATCGAGACCGGGGACCCGGGCATCACGATCGCCGTCATCGGGACGGGGATCGAGCTCTCGCATCCCGACCTGGCGCAGAATATCTGGCAGAACCCGGCGGAGATCGAGGGCAACGGCATCGACGATGACCTGAACGGCTTTGTGGACGATCGCTGGGGATGGGACTTCTACGAGAATGACGGCGATCCCTCGCCGGGCACGAGTCCACATGAAACCCAGGTGGCCGGCATCATCGGCGCGGTCGCGAACAACTCAGAGGGTATTACCGGTGCGGCCTGGCATTGCAGGATCATGGCCCTGCGGGTGGCGTATACCTCGGCGGAAGTGGCCCAGGCGATTGACTACGCCGCGGCCAATGGCGCCCAGGTTATCAACATGAGCTTCGGCAACTACGCCATCGGCAAGTACGGACTCGACACGGTCGTCGAGGCGGCGCTCAACAGCGCCTTTGCGGATGGCGTGGTGCTCGTCGCGACCGCGGGCAACAATTCCATCAGCAGCCAGCGCTATCCGGCAGCACTGGAGAACGTGATCGCGGTTGCCGCGACCGATGCGGAAGACGAGCGTGCGGGCTTCTCCAATTATGGCTCCTGGGTCACGGTGGCAGCCCCTGGCACGAGCGTTCTCACGACCACCACCGGCTCGGACTATGCGAGCGTCAACGGCACCTCGTTTGCGGCCCCGTACGTGTCCGCCCTCGCGGGCTTGATCCTCTCGAAAGACCCCAGTCTGAGCCCGACAAGTGTCCGCCGTCGGATCGAGTACAGCGTCGATGGAATCGACACCGATCTATTCATCGGCACGGGTCGAGTGAACGCCTTGAGCGCACTGTCCCTGGACTCGGACCCGGATCTCTTTGCGGTGATCCGGTCCCCTCTCGACAACACTCGCTTCTCCCAGGTGACGCAAATCACAGGCACGGGGCTAGGAGACGGGTACTCTCTGGAGTACAGGAAGAGTGATGCCCTGGATTGGACGCTCGTGGCCGGCGGCAGCGCCATCGTAGACGGCCAGCTGGGCGTGCTCGACCTGACGGCTGCCGAGCCCGGGCGCTATGAGCTTCGCTTGACCGCGTCGCTTGGTTCGGAGAGCAAAGTGGACCAGATCTCCTTCTTCGTGGAACGCTCCATCATGCCGGGGTGGCCCCAGAGTACCGGAGGCGCGATCGTGTCGTCGCCGAGCTACGCGGACATCGACGGAGACGGAGACGTCGAGGTCTTCGTCTCCAACAATGCGGGCCGGGTCCACGGCTGGCATCACGATGGAACCGCCATCTCGGGCTGGCCGCAAGTGGGAGCCCCCTACATGTTCGGGGGACCGTCGATCGGTGACATCGATGGCGACGGTGACCTGGAGATCGTTCAAGCCAGCTATAGCCCAGGTGGCTATGTGTACGCATGGCATCACAACGGGGTGCCGGTCTCCGGCTGGCCGCGTTCGGCCGCAGACCGGGTGCGCGGTGCGGTGGCGCTGGCCGACCTGGATGGCGACGGCGCGTTGGAGATGATCCTGGCGGGCAGCGGCGAGTGCTGTGATTCGAGCGGCACCGTTCACGCCTGGAGAAGTGACGGGTCGGAGCTCCCGAACTGGCCGATCGAGGTGGAGCGGAACGTGCAGACGACTCCGGCGATTGGCGACCTCGACGGGGACGGCGACCTCGAGGTGATCGTTCATGCCTGGCAGAACATCTATGCGTTTCATCACGACGCGAGCGTCGTGGCCGGCTGGCCGATTGCCTACTCCGGAGCCCATATCTCCCCACTCGTCGCGGACTTCGATGGCGATGGCGCGGATGAGGTGGTGGCCATAGGCCAATACTCCATCCAGATCCTGAACGGCGATGGGACGGTGCGCTCGACCCTCTTTGGGGAGGGCAGCGCGTTCGCCCTCTCGCAAGCGGCTCTGGGCGACGTAAACGGCGATGGCCGGCCCGAGATCTGTGTCAGCGATGATAACGGCCAGGTCTATCTATTCGATGTCGAGAGCGGGCTCCGATCGGGATGGCCGCTTCGGGTAGGCGACGGCGTGGCCGGGTGCTCTGTGGCCGACGTGGATGGCGACGGTCTGCAGGAGATCGTTGTGGCTGCGAGCGACTCGCTGATCTACGCGTGGAACGCAGACGGGACGGCCGCAGCAGGTGTGTGGCCCAAGCCGCTGTCCTCGCCGGTCTACTCGACCGCTGCCGCTGGAGACCTGGACGGCGATGGGACGATGGACTTGATGATCGGCAATGCCGAGGGCGACTTCTACGTATATGAGCTGGGGGTTCCGTTCAGCTCCACCGCTGCACATTGGCCGCTATTCCAAGCATCAGAGCGGCGCGATGGCCGGTTCGGCATGCGCCCGGTGTGCGGAGACGTAAACGATGACGAGAAGATCACGCAAGCAGACGTGGATCTTCTGCGCACATCCCTGGTGGACCCGCTCGGCTCGCCTCTTTCAGCCCTGGCGGCCAGCCGCTGCACGGTCATCGATCCGCACACTCTCTGCGATGTCCGCGACGCGACCGTGATCCGACGCGCGCTCGAAGGCCTGCCCCCCGGTCTGGCTCAGGTGTGCATTGCCGCAACCCAGTAAAGACGCGCACCGTGTCAGGCGTCTGGCTGCTCGATCTTCGCGTCCTCGAGGCTCCAGAAGCCCCGTAGGTTCGTGATCCTGCCCTCTTCGTTGATCTTGTAGGTGAAGATCCCGTGCACGCGCATCCTCACCCCGTTGGGAAAGGCGGTCGTCAGATTCAGCACGTGCGCCGACTCGTTGCCCGCAGCAAACGATTGCTCGGCTTCGATTGTGATCTGGCTCGGGGCGATGTTCTTCTCGTAGAAGTCGGCGAGCGCCGCCTTGCCCTGGATCCCCTCTCCATTTGGATTTGTCGGCGCCACCCCGATGGGGTCCTCGACGCGGACATCGTCGGCCATCAGGGCGAGCCAGCCTTCCTTGTCCTTGCTCATCACGCAGCGCCAGGAGTTCCGGGCGGCCAGGAGTGCGGGGTGGTTCGGGTCCATGGCGTCATCCTCCCTTAGCGAGCGAGCAACGCTCGCCTGCCTCCATTGCTGTTCGCATCAGCCCCGGGCCAGTGCCATGGCTCATGGCGTACAGCAGTCGGGGGCCGCAGTATAATACAGCCCGTTGCAGGCGCAGTTCGATCGGAGGATCGTCATGACCGATGAGCAACAGAGCAGCCGAGCGTTGGACAATGCCGGTGTCAAGGTGCCACCGCCCATCCTGCTGATCGTTGCGATTCTCGCCGGTTATGGATTGCAGCGGCTCTGGGCGCTGGAGTTGACGAACGGGTCCGGACGCCACGTCGCGGCCTGGGCGCTAATCGGCGCGGGCGTCAGCATCCTGATTGGCTGCTGGGTACAGTTTTACCGGGCCAAGACCAATATTCAGCCACACAAGCCATCGAGCAACCTCATCCAGGGCGGGCTCTACCGCTTTTCCCGGAACCCCATTTATGTGGCGGGCCTGTTCTTGCAGCTGGGCATCGCCCTGCTGATGAACAACCTGTGGATCATCCTGCTCATCCCGGTGAGCAAGTTTGTCTTCGACAGGTACATCATTGCGCGTGAGGAAGCCTACTTGGAGCGCGCGTTCGGCGCAGTCTACCTGGACTACAAGCGCTCTGTTCGGCGCTGGCTGTAACCGGCGAGGGACTGGGCAAGATCTGGGGGAGAGGGCCGAAGCGGTTAGAGGACCCGGCCTCCCGCGCTCAGTCCAGGCGGTACACGCGCGCGGCGTTGTCGTGCAGGACCTTGCCGATCAGCTCGTCCGGCAGCCCCCCGAGGGCGCGGTCGGCGTAGACGCGCGGAGGATCCGCGATGCTCTGGGGTCCGGGCGACATAGAGGTCGGGTGGGGGAAGTCCGTCTCGAAGAGCAGGTTGTCGGGATACAGCTCGATCGCCCTCTCCAGTCCACTCTCCTCGAACCAGAAGCACGCGTAGATCTGGCGCTTGAAGTACTCGCTCGGCAGCAGATCGTACTCGGGATGTTCCGTATGGACCCCGTTGTTGCGCCACTGCCAGTCACAGGCCTCGATGGTGAAGACCACCCATGAAGCGCCGCTCTCCACCGAGACGAAGTTCAGCTTCGGAAAGCGATGGCAGATCCCTCCGAAGATCATGTCGGCGATGCAGTTCGAATTTTCCATGAAGAGCTGCGTGCAGACGCGCGCCAGGTGGGTGCGCGTCCCCAGGCCTGGACCGCCGCTGAGCAGGTCGGCGTTGTCTCCCGAACCGATGTGGAAGCTGATGGGGAGCTCAGCGTCCTGAGCCGCGGCCCAGAAGCGATCCCAGTGCGGATCGACGAGCACGGGCTCTCCAAAGACTTCCGGCTGACTCCCGAAGAGCACGCCCTTGTGTCCCGTCTTCGCGCAGCGCTCGATCTCCTGCACGGCGGCGTCGAGATCCCAGAAGGGCGTCGCCATGATAGGAAGCAGGCGCTCGGGATCGGCGCTACACCAGTCGATCAGCCAGTCGTTGTAGGCGCGCACGCACTCGAGCATGAGCTCGGGGTGCTTCAGCTCCAGGAACCTTCCCGAGCCGAAGCCGCCAAGATTCGGATACAGGACCTGGGCATGGATCCCTTCTCGATCCATGTGCTCGAGACGCGCTTTGGCGTCATAGGAGGCGGTAACCGCGTCGGCATAGGTGTCCGGGAAGTCGGGAATGATCCCGTCGAAGCCCGCAGTCGCAGTGATCCCCGGCGGCAGTACCGGCTTGTCACCGATCATCCACATGTCCTTGCGCCCCATGCGGATCACGTGCGGCACGAGGTCGCCCCACTTGCTCGAGACCCGCGACGTCCACACGTCGGCCGGCTCGGTCACGTGGGTATCCACGTCGATGACCCTGAATCGATCGAAGAGTTCGGGCATTTCGAGTAACTCCCTTCGTGCCTGCATTCTAGCGCTTAGAGGCCGAGCCGCCGATTCCCGATCACCCCCGCGCTCTCGAGGCTCCGTTCGAGAAACTCATGGAGATCCTCGGTAACCAGCGCGGCGTCCACAGATTCGAATGTCAAAGCCACCGGCACAGTCAGCAGACCGCACATTGGCCGAGAAGGCGTCCTCCTCGTCTGTCACCGGCTCAGCTGGTGCCCTGTTTGGTCGGTGGTGTACGCTCGAGATCCGTCTCAACGCCCAGGGCCATAAGGGCCTTTAGGACCCATTCCAGCGTCGAGGGCTCGCCGCCTCCCATGTTCTCCTCCTCCGCCACCTCAAGCTCGCACGCGTCGTACCTCCAACGCTGAAGGATATCGATCTTCTCCTCGCGGGTGAGGCGGGGATGCTCAAGCACCGCGTCGGGAGTTGGAAACACGGCCATCGGGTCGAGGCGCGCTCGCTTCAGATCGATGTCGTGCATGGAGTAGGCCTCTCTAACGCCACAGCCTGCCCGGCTGTGGAAGAAACTTGACGGCGGCTCACTCGGTCGCTCCAGAAGCCTAGAGGCGTTGCCGTCTCACCCTCTCTCCCGCTCCTTCCTCGGCCGCGTCCTCCATCCACCTGGAGCGGCTGAGTCGAACCCTTTGATGCCGGTGGGGTGCTACGGCAGCTCGACCTTGATGTCGTTTCCGTCTATTTGAACGTTGTAATGGGCGACTCCTTCGGATGCTGGTGGCCCGAGTACGTTTCCCGTGGTGATATCGTAGGTGGCGCCGTGCCAGGGGCAAGTCACCACTGTCCCTTCCACTTCCCCTTCCGAGAGCGGACCTCCTCGGTGCGTACAGGTGTCGTCAATGGCATAGTAAGCGCCACCGCTATTAAAGAGGGCAATCTTCCGCCCTCCCGCCTCGACCGCCTTTGCCGTTCCGGGCGCTACCTCTTTCGTTTCTGCGACTTTGATTAGTTGTCCCACCTCGTGGTCTCCCTTCGCGCGAATACTAACCTGTGTAGCCCCACTTCTCCTTGTTATTTGCGACCTGGTCTGGTGTGGGCGCTGGTCTGTCCTCCACTTCCGGAACCTGGAACTCATCCTTGAGCTCGATGATCCTGGCGTTGAGGGCGGTATCGGCCTCAAAGACCTCGGGGACCGCCTCGTCCTGGAAGATCGCCTCCCACGGGCACTCGGGCTCACACACCGCGCAGTCGATGCACTCTTCGGGATCGATATAGAGCTGATTGGGGAAGGTCTCGCGGTCGGACCCCGTATACTCGTAGATGCAGTCGACCGGGCAGACCTGAACGCAGCTCTGGTCGACACAATCCCGGCAGAGGCTCGTAATCACCCACGTCATTGCGCTTGCTCCGTCTTCTTCCGGCGGGCTACATCCCCCGAGCCGTGGTCGTTCCGCTCGATGGGCTAGTGCATGAAGCTCCAGACGACGAACACCATGAGGAGAAAAACTGAGATGAGCTTCCAGGGGAATCGCCCATGACGGGAGGGGATCGACGCGTTCTGCCGGAATCGCTCCTTACGGTCGAGTCCCGTTTCACGGAAGAATGCAGCACGTTTCTCTTCGCCATCCTCCATTTGGGTCCATTTCAACTGGGCTTCCGCTGGCCCACGCTGGCGTCTTTCCGCTTCTCGGTCCTCTTCCAAAGCAATCCTCGATCAGCTGGCGTCTCTCCGGAGTCCAGACATGGTCCCGAGGATAGATAGGATGTGGAAAATAATCAATATTGATTAATATGGATTTTCTGATAAGCTGCCGTTCCATATGCGAGTTTCGGCCACTGACGAGTACGGTCTGCGCTGCCTCCTGCAGGTCGCCTTCCATGAAGGCCCGCGGCCGATGAACACCCCCGAGATCGCCCGTCGGGAGGCGCTCGGCCCCGAGCACGTTGGGCTGCTGATGCAGAAGCTCCGCCTGGGGGGCCTGGTCACGAGCACCCGGGGGGCAGCAGGTGGCTACCGGCTCGCCCGGCCGGCCCATGAGATCAGCATCTGGGAGGTCATCTCGGTGGTCGGAGGCGAGTTCCTCCCGCAGGAGTTTTGCAAGTGCCACCCCGGCCGCCGCCCAGATTGCGTTCACGTCACGGATTGCTCCATCCGCGCGCTCTGGCGTACGGTGGAGGCGAGCCTGCGGAAAGTACTCCAGGGGATCACACTCGCGGATCTCCAACGAGACGAGACATCGATGGTGACCTGGCTCAGCTCCCCAGAAGTCAGTGGAGTCGATCGATGGAACTGATCACCTTGACCAAGCCCGCGGCCGCCAAGCTCAGACAGCAGCTTGAACGCAGGGGCCGCGCGGGCGAAGCCCTGCGCATTAAGGTCACAAGCGGCGGCTGCAGTGGACTGCGGTACGAACTCCTCTTTGAGAGCCAGGTCAGCGATTTGGACAAGGAGCTGGTGCAGCACGGCGTCCGTGTCCTCATCGACGCAAAAAGCGCCGTACACTTGGCCGGCAGCACGCTGGAGTACGCCGATGGCTTGAACGAGAGTGGGTTCAAGATTGTCAACCCGAATGCGAAAACAACCTGCGGCTGCGGCGAGAGCTTCGGCACGTAGGATTCTGAGAGGGGCAAGATGATGAACGTTAGCGATGCGATCCGGAACAGGATTGGCTCCATCATTGCTTCCGACCGCGTTGTGCTCTTTATGAAGGGCACCCCCCAGGCGCCCCAGTGCGGCTTTTCCGCCAGCGTGATCCAGATCCTCGATCGTTTCCTGCCTTCCTACACCACCTTCGATGCCCTGGGCGATCCCGAGATCAGGGAGGGGATCAAGGCCTACTCCTCCTGGCCCACCATCCCCCAGCTTTACATCGATGGAGAGTTCATCGGAGGCTGCGATATCGTGCAGGAGATGTTTGCGTCGGGCGAGCTCGAAAAGACGCTCAGGGGCGAAACACCTGCATCCGCCGACTGAGCTTTACAGCTCCAAGCGCTCGAAAAACATTGATGTCCTCCTCCAGAGCGATGCAGCTGACCCCGAAGCAGTTTGGCGTCACCAATGCCATGGTGACGCTCACTGCCATGAGCTTCCTCGTCTGGGTGGTCTACTTCCACGAGGGGAATGGCAGCGCCTCACGGGGGGCATCGCTGCCCCTGATCAACGCGATCTTGAACGGCACGAGCGCTGTGCTGATCTCAGTGGGGCTCTGGGCGATCAAGCAGCGCAAGCGCACGCTGCACATGCAGCTGATGCTCGCTGCGTTCACGTCGTCAGCACTGTTTCTGGTGAATTACATCTACTACCATTTTTCCCACGGGGATACGCACTTCGCAGGCCACGGCATCGTCCGACCCATCTACTTCTCGGTGCTCATCAGCCACGTTCTGCTATCCGTGGTGACCTTCCCGATGATTCTAACGTCGTTGTATCTCGGACTGAGTGACCGTCTCGTACTCCATCGCCGCCTATCCAAGTGGACGTGGGCGGGGTGGATGTACGTCTCGGTCACTGGAGTTGTGGTCTATTTCATGCTCCATGTGATCGTCTGGTAACCGGAATAGATTATGGCGAGCTTTGTCAAGCTCACCACACGGTCGGAGCTACCGAACGGGGCGGGCAGATCGTTCGAGGTCGAAGGGCGAAGGATCGCCATCTTCAACCTCGCTGGCAGGTTCTACGCCATCGACGAGGAATGCACGCATGCGGGTGGACCGCTGAGCGAGGGGACGATCGACGGCGAAGAGATCGAATGTCCCTGGCACCAGGGACGCTTTAACATCAAGACCGGCGCCGTTGTGGATACGCCCCCGATGGACGACCTGGCCAGCTACAATGTCCATCTGAGCGGAGAAGCTATCGAGGTCGAGATCTGAGCCACTGGAGCGGGCGCGCTTGACGACGTGACCGAACTCCTGGCCCTGCTGGTCACACCGCTCTCTGGTCCGCTCGCACGGTTCGGGCGCGCGGGGGCCTCGGCGCTGCGCCTCTGGGCGGAGGAGGCCGCCGATCTCCCGCCCCCATGGCGACGCATTCGGCTCGACTTGCACGACGCTCACCCCGATGCCGCGGCCGCAATGAAGCGCGGCTTGGCCTCGCAGCCCCACTTGGTCTTCGGGCCCTATGGAAGCGGCCCCACTTCGCAGGCGCTCGCTGCTGTAGAGCGCGTGGTCTGGAACCACGGCGGCGCCCGCGCGAGCATTCGCTGGCCCGCCTTCCCGCGGGTGGTGAATGTGCTTGCGCCCGCATCCACCTATTTCCGGGGGACACTCGAGGCGGTCCGCAGCGTCGATCCCGAGGCGCGTCGCGTCGCGATCCTGCACGCGACGACCGGCTTCGCCAGCGAGGTCGCGAAAGGTGCGGCGGAGGCCGCCCGCGAGCTCGGCTTCGATGTGACCGCGAAGGGCTTCAGGGGTGGGGGCGCCGGGCGCGCAGCCAGGCTGCTCCCTGAGGCGGAGGTGCTGCTCGTGGTGGGGAGCTTCGACGATGAGCTCGAGAGCGCCGCGGCACTTCTGGGGCGCGCCTGGCGCGCGGTCAGCTTCGTCGGCGCTGGCGTGGACGAAGTACTCGCCCCGTTGGGCGCTGCCCGCGAGGGCCTTCTGGGTCCCGCTCAATGGGTCGCGACGGCCACCTTGGAGCCCGACGAGGGTCCCGACGTGGAGTGGTTCCTGGCTCGTTACCGGTCGGCCGTGGGAGGCGATCCCCCGTATCCGGCCGCCCAGGCGTTCGCCGCCGGTGTGCTGGTCGCCCGCTGTCTACGAGAGTGCCGCGAGCAGGGCTGGGCCGCGCCGGTCGCAGGCGTCGCAGCCGAGCGGGCGCCGGACGACGCCGCGCAACTCGCCGTGGCTCGGCGCCTGGCCTGCCGCACGCTCTACGGGGACTTCCGCCTGGACCCGGTGACGGGCCTTCAGCTGGGACACCGGGTGCTCACGGTGCAGTGGCAGGAAGGGCGGCGACGCGCGATCTGGCCACCCGACGTGGCCGAGGCCGCCTTCAGGTATCCGCTAGAAAGGGCCGGACGGCAGGTATAGGCTGGGGCCATGCAGGAGATCTTCCCGGGCATCTTCACCTGGCCTTGGTTCTCCGAACGCCACGGCTACGACTTCAACGGCACCCTCGTACTCGACTCGAGCGGGAACCTTTGTATCGATCCGGTGGAGCCGGGTGCCGACGCGATGGCGCGGCTCGAGCAGGCAGGGGTGGGGCGAATTCTGCTGACGAACCGCAACCATGTGCGCGCCGCCAAGCTCGTGCGGGAGCGCACCGGCGCGACGATCGCGATTCACCCGGCGGATGCCGGCCACGCTCGCGACCAAGGTGCTCCGATCGACGAGGATCTCGCTTTCGGGGGGCGCGTGGGACCGTTCTCGATCGTCGGCGTGCCGGGGAAGTCTCCGGGCGAGCTCGCGCTTCACGATCCCCGGCGCCGCCTTCTCATCGTCGGCGACGCGCTGATCGGAAACCCGCCGGGGGAGCTCGCGCTTCTCTCCGAGCGCGTGATGGACGATCCAGCGCTTCTGCGCGCAAGCGTGCGGCGACTCCTCGAGCTGGACTTCGATGCGATCCTGGTCGGCGACGGCGTAGCCATCGTCGAAGGTGCGCGCGAGCGCCTGCGCGAGCTCGTCGCGAGCTTCCCGCCCGAGGAGCCATGACCGCACAAGCGCTGTGGCAGCGGAATCGCGACCTCGCGGACGCGTGCCTGAATCATCCCTTCGTGCAGGGCATCGCATCGGGCCAGCTCGCCCGCGCGAGTTTTCAGGTCTACGTGGCACAGGATGCCTACTTCCTGGAGGCGTTCGCGCGCGCGTACGGCCTGGCACTCGCGAAGAGCCCAGACCGCGCTGGGATCGTAGTCTTCAAGGACCTGCTGGTTGGAGTCTTCGAAGAGCTGGCCCTGCACCGGAGCTACGCGGAGCGCTGGGGCATCAGTCTGGAGCCGGAGCCGCTCGCCTCAACCCGGGCGTACACCGACTTCCTGCTGCGCACGGCATCCCTCGAGCCCGTCGGCCACACGGCGGCGGCCATGACCCCCTGCCTGCGCCTCTACGCCTGGCTGGGACAGCAGCTCGCACCGAAGCTCGACCCCGAAAGTCCGTACGCCGAGTGGGTGAAGACCTATTCGAGTCCCGATCTCGAGGCCCTGGCCGCCCGGCTCGAGGCCCTGCTCGACCGCTACCGAGGAGAGCCGGCACGCCTCGCCGAGCTCTACCGGCGCGCGATGGAGCTCGAGCTCGCGTTCTTCGAGGCGGTCTGGGAATCGGCGTGACGGCGAAGGAGCTGATCCAGAGCGAGCCCGAGCTGTGGCATGAGGCTACGCACCACCGTTTCCTCGACGGAGTGCGCGAGGGAACACTTCCCCCCGAGGTCTTCGACCGCTGGCTCGCGCAGGACTACCTCTTCGGGGTAGCGCTGACCCGAGCGGAGGCGCGCTACCTGGCGGGTGCCCCACGTGAGGATCTGGCGCTCCTCGCCTCCGGGGTTCAGGCGATGGTCGCGGAGCTCGACTGGTTCGAGCACAAGGCAGCCGAGCGCCAGATCGATCTCGGCGCGGCGCTCCATCCGGCGGCGCGGGTTTACATCGACTATCTCTATGCGCTCTGTGACCGGCCCTATTCGGTGCAGCTCACGGCGCTCTGGGCGCTTGAGCGCGCCTACCTCGAGGCGTGGCGCGGAGCGAGTCCGGGGGCACAAGCCTTCCGGGAGTTCGTCGAGCACTGGACGAGCGATGCGTTCGCAGCCTATGTCGCCGCCCTCGAGGCCGTGACGAGCCG
>SMWZ01000148.1 GCA_004356455.1 Deltaproteobacteria bacterium | reverse complement strand
ATTTCGGCGAGGATCGACTTCCGGGGATGCTGGGGCTCGAGATCCTCAGCTGCAGCGCGGATCGTGTCACCGGCCGGATTCCGAGCACCGATCCGCTGATTGCGGGTACGGGCTTTGTCTGGGCTCCGGTCGTCCTCGCCCTCGCTGATGCCCTCTGCGCCTATGGCGCGGGCCGGGCCCGGCCCGTAGAGTCAAAAAGCTTTACCACGGTAGAGCTCAAGGCGAACTTCCTCGGCACGGCGGCCGTTGGCGACGTCATCCTCGGCGAGGCCACCCCTGCGCATCTCGGACGCGCTACGCAGGTCTGGGATGCCACCGTATCCAGCGAGAAGACGGGCAAGACGATCGCACTCTTCCGCTGCACCCAGCTCGTCCTATGGTGACCGAAGCCACATTCGACAAGGGAGAGGTCAAGCTCCACTACGCAGAGCGGATCGATGACGCGCCCAGAAGAAGCTTGCAAACTGTCAGACGGTTTTCATGCACGACGCTGGCCACAATCTACACGTCGGGCAGCCCGAGGCCTTTTCGCGCCGCGCTGCGGCAGTTCCTGGAGGCACTATAGCTGCGAGCTAGAGGAGTCTGCATGGCCCCTAGCACCGCCCCAGGAGCGTATGAGTAGCTACGCTGCCAGCTAAGGCGTCGATGGGAAGCACGTGCTTGTCGATCAGCTCGAAGGCGAAGACGACCTAGAAGTACGAACCCAAGAGGACGAACATCTCGTCCTCGGTGGTCACACCGCCGCGCACCGGGCAGGCGTCGCAGAGGCCATCGCCCGCTCCGGGTGTGCTGTCGCAGAAGGCGTCATCGCCTGCGCAGAGCACGCCCTTGCTGGGCCCGTCCATGCACGCCCATGAAGAGACGGGACAGGATGAGCCCAAGGGATTGGACGCGGTCTTGACCGGGGGGCTGCTCGGGGTGGAGCCGTTGTCGTACTTGCTGCAGTAGCGGAAGGTGCGGTCCTGCGTGCTGCCGTTGTAGAGGACGGGCGGGTCGAAGTAGAGCTGGATGGGATCGTTGTACTGGAAGCTCTCGTAGATGAACTGGCTCGGAGCGCCTTCGGGGCAGGAGCCCGCGGCGCAGGGCGCGTTGGGCGGCTCCCAGATCCGGAAGTGGACGCCACGCTGGTGGGTGTGCGTGGTCAGGCGAAAGAGGTTGGAGCCGGAGGGGAGGGTGTAGTTGTGGCAGTACTCGCGCGTCTCGAAGGGCGGGACATTCGCGATGAAGATCTCGCTGATGTCGAAGATGTCCACCAGAGGAAACTGCTGATCGGCGGCCTCGGCGAACTCGAGGTTCAGATACTCATCCAGGTGGGAGTCTTGGGGGTGGGTGTTGAACGCGTGCGAGTTGAACGTGAAGATCGCGGTCATCGGTATCAGCTGATAGATGCCGTCGGGGAACTCCTGATTGAAGTAGACTTCCTGGGAGATCAGAAAGTTGGACGCGAAGAAGATGCCCGCGTCGGGCGGCCCGTATCCCGCGCAGCCCACCGACGCGACCACCGCCGAGCTGCAGTTCGGGTTGTATCCCACGTTGGGATCCACTGCGAGCGGATCGCAGGGTTGACCCTGCAGCGGGTTCGCGTCGTCGCGGAACTTGTAGGTCCACTCTCCCCACGCGGGATGGGTGGTGTCGGAGGCTCCCCTGTAGATGTGAAGGATGCTGTGATGAGACTGCGGATCCTGCGCCAGGATGCGCCGGTGGATCACTATGCACTCCCCCGACGGATTGTTGGCCAATCCCAAGTCGCACGACTGCCTGGCCCATTCGGGCGCGAGCTCGGTCTGCGTAAAGTCGTAGTAGATCGACATGCAGATCTCGCTCTCCGCCTCTCCCACAAGCGGACGGGGCGTTTGACGCAGCTGCACGCCCACGCCCGCACCCGGGGGATCGGGGGGTACGATTACGAGCGGGTCGGGGTCGCCCAGGCAGGTGGCCAGCAGGGGTGAGGTGCCCTCAACCACGAGGTCCCTGGGGGCTCCGCCGCGGATCCACATACTCAATGCTTCCAGATGCTCGGGTGAGAGCGCGGTCGCGGCCACCGGCATCGAGACGCCACCGAAGTCCGGGAGCCCAGCCTCCGTGCCCGCACGCAGCTTATCCCACAGCACACTCAGCTCGTGCTCGCCGGGCTCGACCCGCCGCGTTCCAGGGGAGATCGTGGAGGGGACACCCACGAGCGAGTCGTACGAGTTCCCGGCGCTGAGATCGAGCAAGCCCTGCCCGGGAGCGCCGCCGTGGCAGAGCACGTTGCCACAGCCATAGGCCGGTTCGTCGAAGATAACAGCCTGGATGGCCTCGAAGGTGCTGTCGAACTCAGGGGCCGTACACAGCGATGTGCAGTCGTTGGCGCACAGGTCGTTGGGATCGAGGTTGCCGTCATCGCACTCCTCACTCCCCTCGACCCGTCCGTTTCCGCAGACCGCATCGGGACACGCGCTGGGCTGGCTGGAGTCCTTGGCCATGAACCTACCGGGCTCGTCCTTCTTGATGGTCCCGCCGAACATCATGCAGAACTCCTCGTTTCCGAGGTAGACGTGCACCCAGGCGGCGCCGTAGGGCCCGGTGAGATTCCAGTACCAGTTCTCCCCTTTCGCCGCGATCCTGATCTGACCATTCCTAATGGTGGCCTTCCTCACACCGCCGCGCGCAGCCGTCTTGTCCCTGTACTTGAACCAGGGGTTGGTCGCCGACCCGCCTTGCTTCCAAAGGCTTGGATCGAGTGTGATCAGCTCGCTGCGCACCTCCGGACTCGACTCGCGGCGCACCAGCAGCTGCAACCCCTCAAGCGCGGGGTCGTGGTTGGCTGGCTGGGGCTGGATCTGCCGCTTCACGTGGACAGCGAAGCTGTTCTTCTTGGGCGTCCCGTTGTGCTTGATGAGCAGCTTCTTGCCAGCCAGGCCCACGCGAAGTGGCTCAGCGGTCCCGTGCGCTGCGGCTGGCCGCGCCGATGGGAGCCACACCAAAGACAGCAGCGCAGCCAGCCCCCAGAGCAGGCCTTGCCACGAGCATGCCGAGGTTCCACGCGCTTGACCCATTCCCAGCGCTCCTCTTCAGTGCTTCGAGGATTTTCCCATATTTGCGACGTGTTTACGAGAACAACCTGTCCCGTCCGGAACTGCCATCGGTGCCCGCTCAAGCGGCACGACGTTCATCTCCGTGATGAGCTCTCGGACAAGCGGCCAAGTTGGCGAGCGTCAAGCGGCCGCCAAACAACGGAGAATCCTCTGTGGTCGGTCTTCGCGCTTGCTCTCGCCGCTGCGCTCAGCGTAGGCTGGTGGGGTGATGACCCGTCTGATCGCGGCGCTCCTGCTGGCCACAGGCGCGCTACGTGTACATGCCGCAGAGCCATGGACGGCGCGGGCCCCGCTGAGCGAGCCCCGGCAGGAAGTAGGCGTGGCGGCCCTCGGCGGCCAGGTTTATGTGATCGGTGGGTTTCGATCGAACGCGACCATTGCGGACACCGTCGAGGTGTATGACCCAAACGCGGACACGTGGTCGTTCGCCGCTCCCCTTCCAACGCCCGTTCATCACGCCGCGGTGGCCACGGTCGGCGGAAAGCTCTACGTCATCGGCGGCTTCACCGACGCCCTCTTCCTCTCACCGGTCGCCTCCGTGTTCGAGTACGACCCGCTTGGAGACAGCTGGACGCCGAAGACGCCCATGCCCACGGCGCGGGGTTCCTCCGCCGTCGCCGTTATCGATGGAAAGATCTACGCAGCCGGCGGCTCGCCTGCGGCGCGGGAGTCCGACTTCGCCGTCTACGATCCCATCGCGGACGGCTGGACGACCCTCACGAACATGCCGACGCCCCGCAATCACCTGGCCGCAGGAGCCATCGCCGGCAAGTTCTACGCCGCGGGCGGTCGGAGCGGAGGCATCGCTGGGATCACGGCCGCGCTGGAGGAGTACGATCCGAACTCGATGCTTTGGTCGGCCAAGGCGCCCATGCCGACGGCACGCGGGGGCATCGCTGGCGCGGTCTTCCAGGATCGCCTCTATGTCTTCGGCGGCGAGGGCAACCCGGCACATCCAGCGGGTGTCTTTGCGCAGAACGAGTCCTACGATCTGAACTCGAATACGTGGAATTCTCACGTACCCATGCCCACACCACGACACGGGACCGGCGCCGCCGTTCTCGCCACACGGATCCATATTCCGGGCGGCGGCTCGGTAGAGGGCTTCGGCGTGACTGGCGTGCACGAGGTCTTCGACCCTCTATCGCCCCCACCAGTGGTCGTCCCGAACCTTCCCCGCTGGGGACCGACCGTGCTGGCCTGTCTCTTGCTCGCTACCAGCCTCGAGATAATTCACAGGCGACGCCGCACAGCCTGAGTCACATAGAACTGGCGAAACCTATGGTGACCGAAGCCAAATTCGACACGGGAGAGGTCAAGCTCCACTACGCAGAGCGGATCGATGACGCGCCGAGCGGAGCGCCCCTGGTCCTGCTGCACGGGACCTCCACGAGCTGGCTCAGATGGGTGCTGGTCTTGGACGCGATCGGCAGCTTTTCGCACTCGATGCCCGCGGACACGGGCGCTCGGGTCGGGTGCCGAATGGCTACCGTTATATCGACTACCCGCGTGATCAGCAGGCGTTTCTGCGTGCAGTCGTGCGCGAGCCAGCCGTACGGGTGGGGTCCTCGCTGGGTGGGTTGAATGCTATCTACATCGCAGCCGAGACACCCGAGCTGGTCCGAGCGATGGTGCTGGTGGATCCCCCGCTCTACAAAAATGAGACGGGTCCGGGCGCGTTCGGCTCCATGCTCCGCGCCTTCAAGGAGCTTGCGGAGTCGGATCTTACGGCAGGAGAGATCAGCGAGCGGCTCGCCGGGCAGGTCCCGGAGCTCCCTCTCGAGTTTGCGCCCGCTCTTGCCCAGTTCCTGGTCTGGCTCGATCCTCAGACCCCGGGCCAGGTCCTCGATGGCTCAGCCTTCGGGTCCTGGCGGTCCGACGAGCTGCCTGAGCGCATCACTTGCCCGCTGCAGCTCCTGGTGGGCGAGGCCGCGCTTGGAGGCGCGCTCGAGACGACCGAGGTGGAGCGCGCCGAGAAGAAGCTTGCAAACTGTCAGACAGTTTTCATGAACGACGCCGGTCACAACCCCCACGTCGAGCAGCCCGAGGCCTTTTCGCGCACGGTGCGGCAGTTTCTGGAGGCACTGTAGCTGCGAGCTAGACGAGTCCCCACACAGGTGACACATGATCCCGGTCCTCCGCACAGTCGGCCTCGCTGTCGTCATCCTCTTGGCGCTGTTTTTTGGCATCAGCTGGGCGGCGCTCGAGTCCCAGGATGTGGCGGTGCTACGCACGCGAGGGGTCGCGGCAAAGCTCCGGAGCACGCGCGTCTGGTTCGCCCGTTTTCAAGGCGCACTATGGCTCGAATCGGCGACGCCGCAGCGGCCGTGGTATCTCGATATCCGGTCCGATCCCTCGATCGAGCTCGAAGTCCTCGGCAAGGTTTCCAGCTTTCGAGCCGTGCCTAAGCCCGGGGCCGCGGGCCACCGGCTCATTCGCTCGTTGCTCCGCGAGAAGTACGGCTGGGCCGACGTCTGGGTCGGCCTGATTCAAGACACATCCCAGTCGATCGCGGTTCGCCTGCTGCCCGAGGATGTGTACGAGTAGCTACGCTGCCCGCTACTAAGGCATCAAATGGAGCTTTAGCTGCTATGTTCCTCGCAATGAAGCTCTCGCGAAGCCAGCAGCAGTACCTTCTCCTCGGGCATTGCATCGTCCCTTGCATCATCAACTTCATCCTGAACGGTCTGATTGGCCTGGCGATGTTCCGGGGCGTCAGTATGGTTCCCGTGTGGGGATTGGAGACGAGCGCCGGCCCCGATATGCTGGGCACCTGCTTCTTCCTGCCCGCCATCACTTGCCTGATCGTCACGCCGATCGTTCGTCGTCACGTCCGGCGCTCGATCGTGGAACCCCTTCCTCACTCGCCGGGCCTGCCCAGCTGGCTTGCGCGCTTCCAACGCCCTCTGCGCACTCGCGCCGCTCTCTTTGGCTTGACGAGTCTGGTGCTCGTGGGGGCCCTGGTGTTGGTGGCGTTGGGCTCTGTCGGTCTGACGGAGCTGGAGCTCACCCGCTTCCTCTGGCTCAAGGCGACCTTCTCTGCCGTGTTAGGCGCAGTCATCACGCCGTTCATTGGAATCGTGGCGCTGGCAGACTCAGCGTCCGAGCGCGGCACCTAGCAGGCCGTCGCGGTCGCCGTAGCAGCCCCCACGTGCCGGCCCTGCTCGGCGTCCCTTGCCCGGGAGAGGCCGTCAGTGGGTGCGTTCGATTAGCGGCGCGCTGGCATACCGCGGGTCCAAGTGCACCGCGACCTCATAGTGCCGGCTGGCTTCGTCCATTCTTCCCTGTTGAGCGAGCACAACCCCGAGGTTGTAGTGGGCATCCGCGTGCTGCGGCTGCAGCTTCACTACTTCCTGGTAATGCCGGACGGCTTCCGCTCGCTTTCCCGTCAGGGTCAGGGCAATCGCAAGGTAGTATCGCGCTTCCAGGTGACTGGGTTTGAGGTCAAGAGCTCGCCTGTAGTGCGCGCTGGCGTTGTCGTATAGCTCGCGCTTGGACAGGATGATCCCCAGCAAGTAATGGGCGTTGAAATGATCGGGGGCGAGCGTGATGGCTCTCTCGAGCTGCGAAATCGCCTCGTCGGTTCGACCAACCCGATGCAAGGCGTTCCCTAGGTTGGCCTGAATCACCGCATCATTTGGCTTGGCTTGTGACGCAGCGAAGAAATGCTCCAGCGCTTCCTCCGCTCGGCCTTGCTCATCCAGCAGGCGGGCCAGGTTGTTATGGGCTTGGGCAAAGTCCGACCGCAGCTCTAGAGCGTCTCTGTAATGTGTTATTGCCTCCGGGATGCGCCCTTGCTTCGCGAGTACACGGGCCAGGTTGTAGTGGGGATCGGCTCTGTCCGGGTCGGAGTGGATCGCGGCCTTGTAACGGCGGATCACCTCGTCGGTTTCTCCCAGATCCTCCAGAGCCGCAGCCAGATTGTGCTGTGCGGAGGCGTAGCCTGGTCGGATGGATAGAGCCATCTCGTAGCTGCGGATGGCCTCGTCGCGCCGATCGTTTTCCGCCAGGGCCACGCCGAGCTGGTTATGGGCAAGATGGTTTCTCTCCGTGACCTCGATCGCATGTTGAAAAACTGAGATGCTGTCCCGCCAATGGTAGGTCTGTAGCCGCGTCGTCGCGGTTAGGCCAAGCAAGACTGCAACGGCCAGGCCACCCCAGACGGTCGGCGCCACGCGTTTGCGCTTCGTCAACTCTGCGGCGCCCCAGGCCAGGCAAATGCTCAGGCCGATGTGCGGTACATAGGTGTAGCGATCGGCCATGGCATGGCCTCCGAGCTGGATGAGGCCGATCACCGGGATCATCGTGCCCAGATACCAGAACCAACCCGTCGCCCAATAGCGCTGCGTCCGCGCGGAGCGAAGCACGGCGAAGGTCACACCCCCGAGAAGAAGGAGTGCACGCAGCACTGCGCCTGGACTCAGGTGGCCCTCCGGGTGGGGATAGAAGACCGCGAGGTGGCTCGGCCAGGCGAATTTTCCGATATAGGCCACGTACGCCACCAGGGCATTGCCCACGCGTTGGCCGAGCGAGAACTCCGCCATTGTTCCGACCGCACCCTCCTGCTGCTGAACCACGTAGGCCACGGCAGTGAACACAGCAGAAACGACGAAAAGCGGGATCTTCTCTCGAACCAGGCGCCAGGGAGGCGCATAGAGTGGCCGGGCCTTAAAGCGTTGAAGCGGCCAGTAGTCGAGAAGCAGCAGGACAAAGGGCAGTGTTACGAGCGTGGGCTTTGCCATCAGGCCCAAGGCAAACAGAAGCGTGAGCAGTAGGTAGCGCGGCAGTCCCGGGTTCTTGGTGTAGCCAACGTAGGCTCGGAGGCTCAGCATCCAAAACAGCGTGCAGAGTACGTCCTTGCGCTCGGCAACCCAGGCTACGGATTCCACCCGAAGTGGGTGAACTGCAAACACCAGTGCGACGAATGCGCTTGGCCAGATAGAGCCCGTGAGCTGTCGCAACAAGGCAAACAAGACCAACGAACTCAGAAGATGGAGCAGGAGACTTGTCAGGTGGTGCCGGCCTGCCTCGAGCCCGTGGAGTTCGTAGTCCAGCAGATGAGACAGCCACGTTACGGGATGCCAGTTCCCGGTACGGCGGGTCGTGAAGGCCCACCGGATCCCATCCATGCTCAGACCCGACTGTACGAGGGTATTGTCGGTGACGTAGATCGGGTCGTCATAGTTGATGAAGTCATTGCTCAGGATGGGCCAGAAGGCGAACAGCGTCGCAACGACCAGGCCGACAGCAAGAAGATAAGAGCGAATTCGCACGGCGCTCATACGATCCCCCTATCCTGTCGACGGAGAGAAGGGGAAACTACACTGCTGGGTCTGTGGCTCGCAACTATCGGTTCTTGATGAACCTCATCAATTCTTTAGGTCCTGGCTGCGTAGAGTTCACGGCTCAGGTCGCCTCCTCGTCTCGGGTGTCGCCCTGAAGTGCGGATGCGGCGGCCGGGTCTCGCGTACGCGGCATGATCGCAATGTCGTCGACGTATCCCTGCGTGGCGAGAACGGAGAGGATCGCCTCGGCGGCCGCCTCGAGTCCCATCATCGTGGGCGCCGGGAAGAGGCCTCGCTCGACCCAAACCTTCGTGGCGGCCTGGGTTCGATCCGGGCCCCAGGCCTTCGCGAACTCGGTGCCCCCGGTATTGCCCAGCACCACCCGCGTGAAGTCGACATCGGGGTGTTCCATACGCCATCCCTCGATCAGCGCGTCGAGCGCGACCTTGGAGACCCGGTAGAGAGCTAGCCCTGGAAGGGACTGGCGAACGGCGTAGGACGAGACGTACACGGCCCGCCCGCGGCTCTCCCGCAAGTGCGAGATGGACTCGGCCGTAACGAGCGCGGCGCCGATCAGATTGGTGTCGAGCACGGCGCGCCATTCGTCCTGGTTGGCCTGATCGAGCATTGCAAGGGGGGACATCCCGGCCGCGTACACGAGTCCGTCGAGTCCGCCGAACGTCCTGACCGTTTCGGCGACGACGCGCGCGCAGTCCTCAGCGTGGCGGACGTCGCAGGGCAGGGCGATTGCCTCGCCGGGCACCTCCGCGGCTACTTTCACAAGGCGCTCCTTGCGGCGTGCTGCGAATGCGACCCGTGCGCCAGCTTGGCTTGCGAGCTTCCCCAGCGCGCGCCCTACGCCCGACGAGGCTCCGATCACGAGGAGTCGCCGGTCCGTGAGGTCGAAGGAGATGGCCATCGGTGAAGTGGACTGCCTTAGTCCGTCCGCGCCAGCTCGATACCGTAGAGCGCGGTCGTGCTGGCCCCGGCGATCTGCCGGCGCTGCTCGGTGCCGAGCACGGCGGTCGCATCTTTGAGCTGGCGCGTGGTGCCCGGGAACTTGGCGTCAGGGTGCGGATAGTCCGACGCCCAGACGATGTGATCAGCGCCCACCAGCGGCGAGTTTGCGGTGAAGGCGAGGGTCGACTCGTCTGGATCGAAGCTGATCCAGCAGTTACGCCGGAAGTAGGCCGACGGCTCCTGCTTGAGCCAGGGCACCTCCCATGCGAACTCCTCAAAGTGGTGGTCGAGGCGTTCGAGCCACGGCACGATCCATCCACCATTCGACTCGAGAAAGACCATTCGGAGGTTTGGGAAGCGCTCGCATACGCCCCCTCCGACCACGAAGGCGATCGTCGTCATCATGTCGACAGGATTGGAGATGGACTGGGCAAAGAAGTGATTGTCGTAGCCCATAGGAGTCCCCGGTAGGATGGGGCGAAGGTCCAGCTCGCCGCGCATCCACGGCGTGTCGAGCTCGAGCCGGTCGATGCGGAGACCCGTGCACGCTCCAGGGAGCTGGCCGCCGAGGAGCGGATGGAACCCCAAGGCCAGGCCCGTGTCGCTGAACGCCTCCCACAGTGGATCGTAGGCCGGGTCGGACAGCGGCTTCCAGCTCTCCGTCGGATTGGGGCGCACCAACGCGGCCACGATATGGGGGAGGTTCGCCACTCGGTGCAGCTCGGCGGCCGCGGCTGCGAGGTCGCGCTGGGGCAGGACGGCGGCACCGTAGAGACGACCTGAGCCCTCGCCGCAGTGGTCGGAGAGCCAGTCGTTGTAGGCGCGACACATGATGTTAGCGAACGCCAGATCCTGGCAGTGGCTGATGCCGAGCATGCAGGTTGGGTAGAGAACGCTCACGTCGATCCCGTCCGCGTCCAGGGCGAGCAGGCGGGCCTTCGCGTCGTAGGCGCCCCCGGGAATCTCCGAGTACCGCATCTGACCGGCGAAAGCCCGTGCCTTCTCCTCCCGGGAGAAGCCGGCGGCGGCGGCGGCGGCGTAGACGTTGGCCGGCTCGCGCTGGCCGTTCATCACGATCCACTCCCGGCCATCGGCGTCCGACTCCACGTGCCAGATGCGGTCGCGGTACGCCCGCGGCGCGTACTCCACCATTGCCGTGGGGTGCTCCACGATGTGCCCGTCGGCGTCGACGAAGTGGATGGGGGGCGGGGCAGCCATGAGGGGTCCTCCAGGCGTTGGCGCAGCCGGCCAAACGACCATATCACGAGAGGCGGCGGGCTGGACGTACGAGCTGTGAGCGGAGCACCAGAAGGGGTCGTGAGGTTTTTCCCCAATTCGCGCCAAGCGCATGTAGGCTTGGCTGAAGCTCGGCGTCTAAGAGGAGCGAGGAGCATGAGCCGTTACGGATGGTCCCGCGATCTCTGGGCTCTTGGTACGCTCGCCGCTCTCTTGTACTCCCCCTCGCTGGCCGCAGAAGGCCCCCTGGATGTCCGCCTGAATGAAGTCCAGGTGCTCGGGTCTCACAACAGCTACCACATCCAACCCGAGCAGCGGATCCTCGACGTGCTGGACCTCTTCGAGGAGGGGCTCGGGCTCAGCCTGGAGTACACCCACATCCCGCTCTTCGAACAGTTCGAGAATCAGGGGATCCGACAGATCGAGCTCGATGTCTTCGCCGATCCCCTCGGCGGCCTCTATTACCAGCACAGGGCCCTGATCTTCTTTGGCGAAGATCCAAACTCCGGTATCGCGGAGCTCCTGCAGCCGGGCATGAAGGTGCTACACACGCAAGACCTTGACTGGAAGACGACCTGTCTGACCCTGGTCAGCTGCCTGCAGGAGGTTCAGACGTGGTCTGCCGCGAATCCTGAGCACCTGCCGATCATGATTCTAATCGAGGCTAAGGATGACCCCATACCCGACCCCGTCATGCTCGGCTTCATCGTACCGATCCCGATCGGTACATCCGAACTGGATGATATCGACGCGGAGATCCGCTCGGTGTTCCCCGACGAGCAGATGATCACGCCAGACCATGTGCGCGGAGAGCGGGCAACGCTCGAAGAAGCAGTTCGGCGCGACGGGTGGCCAAGCCTGCGCGCGGCGCGCGGCCGTGTGATCTTCGCGCTCGACAACGGGGGCAGCATTCGAGACGCGTATCTCGCGGGACACCCCTCCCTTGCGGGCCGCGTCATGTTTGTGAGTGCGCAGCCGCCCGCCCCAGAGGCCGCATTCGTGAAGCTGAACGATCCCATCGGGGACCTGGCGCTCATACGATCGTTGGTCCGCGACGGCTTCATCATTCGCACGCGTGCCGACGCCGATACATTCGATGCGCGCCTCAACGATTTCACGCGGCAGGACGCGGCACTCAGGAGCGGGGCCCAGTTCGTGTCCTCCGACTACCCGGTGCCTGATCCCTTCGATGGAAACTACGTCGCAAAGATTCCCGGAGGCTCACCTGCACGCTGCAACCCGATCAACGCGCCACGCAGGTGCCGGGACGACGCGCTCGAGAATCTGACCGGGCTCCAGCCGATCGCCGGACGCAGGCTCCTGGTGCGCGACAGCGCGGACGATGCGAGCGCTCGCAAGATCAAGGTCGTGGCGCGGGACGCCCTGATCGAAACACCGCTTCCCGGTAGCGCTGACGACCCATCGATCGCGGGCGCGCTGCTCGAGATCCAGAATCCGACGACTCTGGAGCGGGCCGCTTTCTTCCTCCCTCCCGGGGGAGCCTGGTCGGCGCTGGGTGACCGGGGCTGGATGTACCGAGATCCGGAAGGTGCGAATGGCCCCTGCATTTCGCTGCGCATTCGGCGCGGCTCAGTTTTACGCGCCGAATGCCTGGGCTCGAAGGGGATTATCCCCTTCTCGTTGGATGAGTCCCAACAGGGGACGCTCCGCGTGACGCTACAGCTTGGATCGGCACGTCGACACTGCATAGAGTTCGGTGGGGACGTTCGCCGGGACACCTCCACCGCTGAAGCCCGAATCGCAGTCTTCCGGGCGCGCAATGCTCCTCCGGGCGGCTGTCCGGCTCCCTGAGCCACGCCGGGATGGCTCAGCAACCGCGGCGCTCACCTACGCATGCCGCTGTAGAATAGAGAAGGCGCCCGAGGGGGAGTTCCGAGACCCTCGGGCGCCGATGGCTTGTTGCCGTACCACCCCTGCCATCTGCCTGTCAGCTTCCTGTGACGCCAGAGAGGAGGGGTGACAGGGGTTGTGGCCGGCAATTGGCGCGGGTCAAGCCCACCCCGCATCGACACTCAACCATGTCGGCGGCTGAATGTCAATACAGTTCGCTGCCGGATTGGGTCACTTTTCAGGCCGCGGCGGGGCGCAGGCTGAGGAGCTTGATCCCCCCACAACGAGGAGTGCGCAAATCGCGGAATCCGGCTGGTCGTTTGTCGAGGTAATTGAAGTGACACTGTAAAATTACAGTATTTGTGTAATCCAGAGCGGCGTTGAGCCGCCCTCTAGCACCCCCTTGTGGAGCCTCCGGCCGTCCCGGAACCAGCCACAGCCCTGTTGCGTACGGCCACAGCCATAGAAGGAGCCCAGGCCCTCCCCGTCGTGCTTCGAGGCTTAGGGACTCTGGTACAGCGACTGCACCGTGAAGCCCTCCCGGGCCGCGTAGACCTTCAGCTGCATGCCTTCCGATGCGCTCGCCTGGAAATGCTCCAGCCAGTACGCATCTCGCTTCCGCGGCAGCGCCGACTTCGCTAGCAGCGAGCTCCGCTTCCCGCGCTTCGCCATCTCGCACCTGCTCCGGTGCGGACAGCCTCGCTCGCACCGATCTCAGCCGAAATACGGGGTTCGCTGAGCGCTGGCGCCGCTTCAGTTCCCTTGTCCCGGCACTCTGGTAGCATGGGGGAATGGACCCGCGGAAGGGGAGGAATTCGCCCAGTGAGGGCCGAACGGGTGGAGGCAGGCGTAAGCGGAGTCAGCGGCGGCGAGGTGGGGGCCGCAAGACCTCCGACAGCGCGGCGCAGGTGCTCTCGAAAACGCCGAAGCCAGTCGACCTAACAAGACAGGATGGAGACGAACCGCTCACGCCCCCGCAGGTGGCTGCGCTTCGCGAGCACTTCCGCTTCTTGCGCGAGAATCGCAAGGAGCTGCGGCTCAAGGTGAATGCCGCCGAAGACCTGCTGCTGAATGGCGTCAGAGAGCCGACGCATCGGGGCGTGTGTCAGCACTTGCTGGGCAAGGTCGAACGGGGGGCGGTTCTCTCCGCGGCGGAACGGCTCGCGCCGGCGGCGGCGGCAAAGCTGCTCGCGGGGGTGATCCGCTTCTCTGCAGACATCGAGTATGTGCTGCTCTTTCTGGAGAAGATCAAGCTCTGCTCCTCTCCCGTCGAGGCGACGGCGGCGCTCTCACAGGGCTTGCAACGCATCGACTTCGATAAGGTCTCGGCCACCCAGATGCGACGCGTGTTGAATCTGTTTACGGAGCTCTTTAGCGAGAGACAGCGGCCTGCCCTTCTCCTGGGCATGCTCGAGAGCCGTAGCTTCCGCCATGCCTTCGACAGTTCGATTTCGGACCTCCCTGAATCGCTCGCTCACCTCGTACTCCCGTTGCGGGCGGCGCAGGCGGTCATCCTGCATGGGAAGACGAATCCATTCGACTCCGAGACGCTTCGCGAGGGCGTACATCTACTACTGGATCTCGAAGACAAGATCCTGTTACGCCACTCGCTTGAAGTGCGGCAACGACTCTTTCGCTTCGGCCTCGAGGCGTGCTGTGCCCCTGCGCATCGACTACACCGCGGCCTAAGGATGCTGCTCACGAGCTTACCGACGTCGGATCGACACAAGGGCGAGCACGGGCTGGCACTGGCGCGGCACTTCTTGGCGGCCCAGCAGGAGGCCGAAGCGCGAAAAATTTTGCAGGTGCTAGCTGCTGAGTACCCCGACTTTTCGGTTCCCGTGCGGTGGCAAGGCTTCTTGGATGCCGAGCGCCTGGGCGAGGTGGCGCTGCTTGACGAGCCGGCCGGCTTGAAGGATGCGCTGGGGCATCACGAGCGGCGCGCGGGGATCGATCTCAAGACCTTGCGAGCGGTTTGGATTCAGATCGGCAACCCGGAGCACGCGGACTCGCACGAAGCGACCGCGCATCTCTTAGACGAGCTCTGCATTCCGGGAGTGGCGCCGCTGCTGGCATCGGGCACGGCGCCGGCCGGCGAGCCCTATTTCGTCGTGGCAGGTCTCGGCGAGGAGCTCGAGCCGGCGTTGATCGGAGACCTCGAGGTGGGGGATGCACTTAGACTCTGTCGCAACGCGGTCGAAATCCTAGCGGCGCTGGCGGCGGCAGGGATTCAGCTCCCGGACGCTTTCATGCCGCGCTTCACGCGCGAGCCTCGCGGCGTGCTGCTGCTCACCGACCTCGCGGGAGCGAAACGTGTCGAGGTTGAGGCAGCGGCTTCGCTGCACCTGAAACTGGCCCAGGAGTTCTGTCAGTTCGTGCTGGGC
This sequence comes from Deltaproteobacteria bacterium, assembly GCA_004356455.1. Taxonomy (GTDB): domain Bacteria; phylum Myxococcota_A; class UBA9160; order SZUA-336; family SZUA-336; genus SMWZ01. Next base: position 21,616 of record SMWZ01000148.1, on the reverse strand, counting down.
AAAGCGCGCCACTACATCGCCCCGAGAGATGTCGTAGAAGCGGTGTCCGGCGCGCGGAGCTGTGCCGAACTGGCCCGCGCCTTCGCGCATTCCCCACTAACATAAGACGTGGGCTACAACTCCAAGCGTAAATGCTGCGAAGCGGCGTCGTTGTCCGTAAGTGCGTACCAAGTGCGCCTAGAAGGCAGAGGGGAGTAGCAGGGCGAAGACGGGGAACCCCTGCTTCGGTATCTTGCGCGGTCTCACAGGAGCTGGGAGAACCTCATTGCGGCGGGATGGCTTCTCGGTGTATGGGATCATGGCATCAGTGGCGATGGTCGGCGTACTCTCATCGGTCTTCATGCCGATGTCCGTATGTCGGGCGGAACGGTCGCGGCACGAACTGACGGTCCAGCGCATGGAGGCGATCCTCACCGGAATGTTCGGAGCGGACGTTCTCGCCTCCCACGGCTACTTCGGTGACATGGGCGTGCTTCCCCCCGACATCGCGTCGCTGATCGTCCGCGGAGCGCAGCCGGCCTTCGCCCTGGATACGAACGGCATCCGTGTGGGATGGAACGGGCCCTACGTCCGCCATCTGGATCCCAACTCGGCTCTCTCGGAAGATCTCTGGGGCATGCCTTTCTCCTACGACGGAGTGACGGCGCAGCTCACCAGTTCCGGTGCCGATCGACAGCTCGGGACCGCCGACGACATCATCCTGTCGGCAACGCTCGAGGCGGCGAGCGGCGACCTGCAGGTGAGTATGCTCGGTGTTCTCGCCACTGGCCCGCCCGTCCCGCTCGATCCGAACGACGTGCTTCAGGTACGGGTCTCCTACTCGAACAACGGTGCCCCAGCCACACAGGACCTCTCCTGGAACGGGTCGGACTTCGCGCTAAGCGGGATCCATAGCGGCGTGCACGCGGTGACTGTTAGCGGTAGGGGAGCCTACGCCGGAACTTCGTCCAGCGTGGTGCTTGTCGTCCACCCCGGCCTGAACCGGCTTACTCTCGCTCTGGAGAAACCCCCAGGGGGCAGTGAAAGCGACGGCGACTCCGAAAGCGAGAGCGGCAGCTTCGAATCGGTCTTCATGCCGATGTCCGTGCGTCAGGCGGAGCGGTCGCGGCACGAACTGACGGTCCAGCGCATGGAGGCGATCCTCACCGGCATGTTCGGAGCGGACGTTCTCGCCTCCCACGGCTACTTCGGTGACATGGGCGTGCTTCCCCCCGACATCGCGTCGCTGATCGTCCGGGGAGCACAGCCGGCCTTCGCCCTGGATACCAACGGCATCCCTGTGGGATGGAACGGGCCCTACGTCCGCCATCTGGATCCCAACTCGGCTCTCTCGGAAGATCTCTGGGGCATGCCTTTCTCCTACGACGGAGTGACAGCGCAGCTCACCAGTTCCGGTGCCGATCGGCAAATCGGGACCGCCGACGACATCATCCTGCCGGCAACGCTCGAGGTGGCGACCGGCGACCTGCAGGTGAGCATGCTCGGTGTTCTCGCCACCGGCCCGCCCGTCCCGCTCGATCCGAACGACGTGCTCCAGGTACAGGTCTCCTACTCGAACAACGGTGCCCCAGCCATACAGGACCTCTCCTGGAACGGGTCGGACTTCGCGCTAAGCGGGATCCATAGCGGCGTGCACGCGGTGGCCGTTAACGGTACGGGAGCCTACGCCGGAACTTCGTCCAGCGTGATGCTGGTCGTCCACCCCGGCCTGAACCGGCTCACTCTCGCTCTGGAGAAGCCCGCAGGGGGCAGTGAAAGCGACAGCGACTCCGAAAGCGAGAGCGACAGCTTCGAACAGGATGACGACTACAACTAGCCCGAGCCGCGCCCCTGATCCGCGGGTCGAATTCTGGGACTACCCTGCGACTCCTCGGGCCCCCTACGGGAAGATCCGCTCTGGGGGGACAAGTTGAGCGAGCTGATGGCGCAGCGCCGGTGACAGAAGCGCCAGCCCCACCTGATAGGAGGCGTTCATCCAACCGAATCCCTCCTTCGTAATGTATGCGAATTCAGTTCCGACGTTGCCGTACTCGGCGAATACCCGGTGCGAGCGCGTCACCACGTCGAGCTTCTCGGGGATAGTGCCGTTGTAGTCAACCGCGTTTCGTGTGATTGTGTAGAGCCACCGATAGATCAGCCGCTGAGCGATCTCCTTGAAGCCATAGTTCAAGAGCCCCTGCCAGATAAGCATCTGATGGGGAGCCCAGCCGTTGGGATAGTCCCACTGTCGGGCCGGCCGTGATTTCGTAAGCGGGCCACGCGATCGCGCCGCGGAGGCAGCGACTCCGCCGGGCATCTCAAGCTCCGGAAGGGCGGTCGCTATCAGCCGTCTCGCCTCCTCACGGGTAAGCAGCGCCGTATTGGGATCGTCGGGGTGCCAGGCCCAGAGAGGGTAAAACGTCGTCGCACTGACGTACTGGGTGTGGCGAGCGTGGTTCTTCCCAAAGTCGTAATCGAAGAACATCCCGCGCTCAGCGTCCCACAGGTAATCGCGGATGAGCTTCTTACGCTGCGCCGCGAGGTTACGCCACCGCTTCGCCGATTCCTCGCGGCCGTCTGCGCGGATCAACCTACCGTTGAAGTGGTCATCGAGAATGCGGCCGATGTCGAGCTCGATCTTGTAGAGGAGCGAGTTGAGGTCGACTGTTGCAAAGTCGGCGCAGCGGTCACCGTCCCAGTCCCAGCGGTAGGTCGTGTCGTGTCCCGATTCCCGAACGCACCGGTCGTGGACAAAGTGGCGATTCAGTACAGGCGCATCGATCCTCCCGGCCTTGTATTGCTCCTCGAGCTGGCGGACGGAGCGCTGGATCCACCAGCGTATGCGAAGAACACGAGCCAAGTTTGCGAGCCGGCTCCGGTCGACCAGGTAGCGTTCGTAGACCGCGTCGAAATGTCCCGGCTCCACTTCCGGCGGCTGGCCCTTGCCCATTCCGTAGTAGCGGCTGAGACCACCTGCTTGCTCCGGTCGGTGGTCCTTGTCCATCCAGACCTGGTCATGCTCCTGGATCGCGGCCCAGAGCACAGCTGCTAGCCACTCCTTCGAGCGCGAGGCTACCGGGAGAGACCCGTACACGGCCATTGCCATCGATGTGAGAAAGGGCGGTTGGGAGCGGGTGAGGTAGTAGGTCCGGTTGGCGTTCAGGATCTTGCCGTAATGGGTGATCTGGTAGACGAAGTTGTCCACCATGGCCTTGGCCAGATCGACACGTCCATCTTGCAGCAGCCCCAGGGCCTCGAAATAGCTGTCCCAGCCGTACATCTCGTTAAAACGGCCTCCGGGCACCACGAAGGGCACGCCCGTGCATTCGTATTTCGATTTGCATTCGAGAGCGAGGGTCAGAAGGCCGTGCTTCCCAGCGAGCGCGTCGCGGACGTAACTCGCTGTGACCCGGCGGGGTAATCGCTCGACTATGAGCTCGAGCTCAGGACGATCCTTTGCGACCTTCGAAAAGTAGTCCCACGCCGGTTGGTCCTGGTAGGGGACGTATAGGTAGCGAGCACCTTCGGTTGCAATCTTCTCGTCAGCCACGCTCACTGCCAGGCTCTCTCCATCGATGCGCCGCGTGAGACCGTCCCAGTACACCTGGCGAATCAGCCGGGAGATGCGCCGCTCGGGGCTCTCGTAGATCCGGTTGGGATCGATGACGGTCACATCCCGTCCCGCGTCTTGCGCGAGCTTGAGCTCCTGGAGGAGATTGGAAAGAGGGTAGGTCCCGACGACTTCGTAGCGTCTCGACTCGTCGTCCGAAGAGATCAGCCAGAACCGACCGTTCCCGCGTGCGCGTCCGGCGGATCCTCCGTCTTCCACCGTGATTTTCTTGTCGTCGTCAGTATCTTCGTCAGCGATCAGACGTTGGAGCGTCTCCGCCACGTCAACCTCGACTCGGGGCACGTGGGGCGGGGCCAGAGGCTCCGCGCAGGCAGGGACGCTGAGGAGCGTCGCCACCAGCGCCACGATCGGTAGGGGAGCTCGCATGAGTATGGAGGAGTCTCTCTGAGCCCTCGCTTGATCGTCGTCAATCACAGCCTGGAAGCAGCGCTCGTTAGCATGCCCGAAGGAGGGCTGATTCTACCTCAGGGCAGCTCCACCTCCGCCCACGATGTCGCTCCGGCATAGAACGCGAACTCCGCGGCCCGGAAGTCGCCAGACCAGCCCGAGCTTCTCGAGAGCTGCGACGACCGTTGCCTCACCGAGCGCATCCTCTTCCAGCCATAGGATGCTGGTTTCCGGGACTCCCGGGGCGTGCAGGCGCTGAGCGAGCTCCCTTGCGAGCTTCGTGTCGGCCTGATGTCGCTCTCGGAGCTGCCGCGGGGTGACACTCAGATGCGCCAACTCATTCGACACCGACAGGATGTCGGCCGGGTCAACCCAGCGGGCCAGCATGGAGACGTCCGATGCTTGCGTCGCGAGGAAGAAGGGACGAAAGGCTCTGGCGGCTTCGAGGAAGAGTCGATGTGTCCGAAACCAGAGAAACGCCAGCCGGCTGTTCCAGTCGGGCGGCAGAATCCACTTCTCTAGATCGCCGCAGACGACGTCAGCTCCGAGTCTTTCGACTGAGGGGAAGCCGATCGATCCAGCGTGTGCGTAGTCCGCAACGAGGAGAGGCGCTCTTCGACCCAACGTCTCTCGAATCCAGCCAAACAGCTCTGCAACCGGCTGTCGTACCCCGCGCCAGCTGGCGGGACTCGCAATCAAGACGTCGAAGTCACGCTTCTGCAGAAGCCCCTGGATCGCCTCACAACTGGCGACTCGGACGGTCTCTTCGGGGAAGTGGCTTTCATCGTAGTACTCCTCGCTCGTGAGCAGAATCCGCTTGATCTGGAGGCGGGAGAAGAGAATCCGCAGGGCCACCAGGATGCCGGGCGCAAGAATAATTCGATCGGAGTGAGGCACCTCGAGCAGATCCGAGATTGTCCTTCGAAGACTGTCCGCCAGGCTATGCGTCTCTTCGTTGTTCATTTTAGGCATCAGAGCAGCGCGGCGAGTACGTGATCTGGAGGAGCCTGAGGCTCTGGAGCGCGCGAATCGAGGTGACGCCGGCATGGTTCCGGCAGTGGATGACGCTGTCGCGGTCCACCAGCTCCCTGGTAGTGCCGGAGATTGGATCGGCGAGATCGAAGATCGCTTCTCCCCTCAGAACGATCCAGCTTCTGTGAGCATCTGGATCCCCCCGATCCTCTTTGAGATTGAGAGTCTCGCCCTCCGGTACGGTCCAATGGTCAAGGTGCAAGTAGTGGCGCTGAGGAATGCAGAGAACAGACCGCACTACTCCTGCCTTACGCGTTTGGTTAAGTCTCTCAATCTTGAATGGGTTTCGCTTATCGATGAACTCGCCGGAAAGCAGTTGTTGGATCTCCAGTCCTAGGCAGCGTGCGATTCGGAGCAGCACTTCCAGCGATACGTTCGAAGACGAAGATCCGTTCTCGATTCGAGAGAGCTGCGCCGCGTCGATCTGGCAGGCGGTGGCCAACTGTCGGATTGAGAGACCCGCGCGCAGTCGACTGAGCCGGATTTTCTCGGCGATGCCCCAGGCCACGAGGGCATACCGCTCACTCTGCTCGAGTTCCTTTGAGGTGAGTTGTCGGCGCGGTGTATGTACCTCCAAGTTCACGCCCAGGGGCAAGTCAAGATGGGTGCCGGCGGTGCCATCCGTAAGGTCCCGGATGATCATCCAGGCCTCGGCCGGCTCTTCTCCTGCGGCCCAAGTGTGGTGCGGAATCTGAGGGTCAATGCGAATAATGGAACCAGGCTTCAGGGGGGTTGGAAGCACCTTTCGCATCGGTTTGCTGCGCCCAGCGCTCCAGAAGAAGTGGTAGCAGACACTCCCCTCAATGGGGAGCAGAACCTCCTCACCTCCGTGATGCATGAATCGATCTTTTTCGGCCGGGTCAAAGCGAACCCGAAGAATGGAATAGGGCCAGCCCCAGAGGGGCGGGTTGAAGCTCTGATACCGGATGCGGTCTCGCTGCTGGGCATGCGTTCGCAGCGCGTGCTCGCCTCTTCGCACCACGAGATAGTTCTGGAGCAGGTCTCCCGGGGAGACCGCCTCCAGAGCAGTCCTGGCAGCGTCGCTGCCATCGCGGAAGTAGATATCCGCTAACCACGCGATACTGCGAATCTTTTTGCGCCGGTCGGGCGAGTTGGGCTGGCCCATCCAGCGAAGATTAGCGCGGTGCTGGTGAAATATACAGTAATATATCTATTTTTCATGAATGTTGACAGTTCCAACAAATCTTTCTAGGCTTGACGAGAACGAGTGGAGGGCAGCATCCCGCCTGAGGAGGACCCGCGATGTCGGCACCCCTGACGGAAACCGAAGCCCTCGGCGAGAGCCAGGTGCAGCGGCTCGCAGGAGCCGCCCAGGCCATTGCCGCGCGGCTGGTTGTGGACCCAGCTCGCCGCGCCGAGCGGCTGGGAGAGATCTTCCTGACATGCGAGCAGCTCGCACGCGCATGCCCCGCTGAGTTCGAGCAGGCGCTCGACGCGGACACTCTCGACGCGTTCCTGCTACCGCACGTACGCGAGAACCTGCGAGGGGAGAGTACCGCGCGCTTCAGCGGCGGCTGGCTTGGCACCTACCTGGGCCCGGACGGTCGCGCGATCCAGTCCGAAGCATGGGAGGGGGGAACGACCGACCCCGAGGCGCTCGAGCTCAGCACTCGCGCCCTGCGCTGCGCGCTCTCGAACGCTCAGGCGCAGGGAAACGAGACCATGCTCAGGAACCTGCGCTGGTACCGTGAGCGGCTCGCGCACAAGTCTTACGCTGCGATCGCGCGTGAGGAGGACAAGGTTCCGGCCACGGTGCGCACGGGGGTGGCACGCGCCCGCAAGTTCCTGCTGCGCACCGTGCACGAGCTGCAGCATGCACAGCCAGCCCCCCTGAACGGCGATTTCCCTGCCCAGCTCGAGCCGCTACGGCGACTCTGGTTCGAGCGGGACCTTGACTCGCTCGCGCGTGAGCTCGAGCGAACACGCTCGTCCTGGCAAGACAATCCGCACTGGCTCAAGCTGGCGGCATTGCTCGCGGCGGACCGCGGACGACGCGTGGAGGCCAGTTGGCTCTACCGCAAGGCCCTGATCTTCGCCGACGCCCCCAGCTTGCGCGGTTGTATCCTGAACCACCTGGGAAATCTGATCGACGTTGAGGGTCAGATCGAGGACGCGCAGCACGTCTGGCGGCGCGCAAACCTGCTCGTGCCCAACGCGCCTGCGCCTCTGCTCAACCTACTCGCCGCCGCCTCCAAACGGCAGGACTACGCGAGCGCACAGCACCACATCGCGCAGCTCAGCGACCTGTTCAACTCGGGTCGTCTCAAGCCGGATGAGCGCGCCTACGTGTGTCGCCGTCTGCAGGAGCAGCCCGAGCTCTCCTGGCTGCGCGACACCGATGCCTGGAGACAGGGGCCGGCGCGCTGGATTCGCGGCGCGCGCCCCGTCTCGCGCGTGCCACTGAGAGTGCTGGCAGCGACGGCTGCCCTAGCGGTGCTCCTGCTGCTGCACCCCGGCCTTGCGGGCGCGGACGAGCGCCGACCGAGTGGCGCAGGCTATGCGGCTCTTCTCATCCAGTCCAAGGACTCAACCGCGATCCTGTTGCCTGACCCCAACGTGAGCGCGCCCAGCTAGTTCCCGGTCTGCCGCAGCGCTTGGTGCGCTGCGACCGTGATCCGGGCCGGCACCGTTGTCTCGACGAAGTCGCTCAGCACCTCCACGAAGCGCTCGGGCGCCTCGCAGTGGGGGTAGTGGCCGACCCCCTCGAAGATTTCGAGACGGCTGCCCGGGATCGAGGCGTGCGCGGCGTGCGCGTGATCGACGGGGATGATCGGGTCGGCGTCGCCCCAGACGATGAGCGTTGGCACCTCGGCGGCCAGGTGCAGGCGGTTCGAGGCGCTCACGGCCTGACCGCGGGGATCCACCACCGCCCGCAACGTGCGCAGGAAGGCGCGACGGGTGGCGTCGTCGGCGAGCGACGCGTAGCTCCGCCACAGCTCCGACACGACTGGCGCCAGGCGGAGCCCCACGCGAGCGATGCCGCTGGCGACCGACTCAATCGCCTCGCGCACCGGCGCTGCGCAGGCGAGCCGCAGCACGGCCTCGGAGCCGGGAAGGCTGAGGAGACGCAGGAGACGGTTGACCTCGTGGCCGAGCCCCCCGCTTGCCACGAGCACGAGCCGCTCGGTGCGCTCAGGGTACTGGTAGGAGAACTGCAGCGCGACGCCGCCACCGAGCGACTGGCCCACCACCGTGACGCGCTCGTGGTCGAGGGCGACGAGCAGGTCGCGCAAGGTGCAGGCGAAGGCCCCGAGCGAGTAGTCGCCCTGCGGCTTGTCCGAGCGCCCGTGCCCGAGCAGGTCGGGCGCGATCAGCGTGAAGCGCTGGGCGAGCCCGGGCATGACCTGGCGCCAGGTCGTGGCGCTTCCCGCCATCCCGTGGATCAGGAGCAGAACAGGACCGGAGCCGGCCGTGCGGTAGGTAATCCGCTGGTCGTGGATCGAGAGCTCGCGGAGATCTCCTGTGTCAACCCGTGAGCGCTTAGGCAGGTCGCGAGAGCTAGCCTGCGTCTGGTGATCCTGCAATGGAAGTCCCCTTCTAAGGCTGGCCTTAGCCCCTTCCCATTCTAGCTTCGTACAGCATGGCGCACTAGCTGCCAGGTTCCCCAGCGCCGAGTGCGGCTGGGCCGTAGGCACAGGGTCTATACTTCCCGTTCCCGGAACGTCCGGAGAAAACACCATGTACGCCCGTTTCATCATCTGGATCTCGGCTACACCAGTCGCCTCATGGCTGGTCAAGCACTTCGCATCGCGGCTTGATCCACTGATCTTCAAAGCAACCAACGGCCGCTTCACTTCGATGGGCCCCCCCTTCATGCCAATGCTCACAATGACCGCGATCGGGCGTAGCTCGGGCCAGCCGCGATCGGTGCAGCTCGCCTGTCTCGAGCACGAGGGAGACTATCTGGTGGTGGCGAGCGCCATGGGCCAGCCGAAGCACCCGGCGTGGTGCTACAACATCGAGGCGAATCCCCAGGTGCAGATACAGATGCGCGGCGAGCGCTTCGCCGCTCGGGCGCAGGTGCTGACTGATCCAGAAAAAGAAAAGGTATGGGCCGATATTCGACGGGCGATTCCGCAGATGAACGTCTACGAAAAAAGGACCGATCGCAATATCCGCGTGTTTCGCTTGAGCCGGGTTAAATCCTAGTCCACTAGTGGAGTGACAAGATCCCCGGGGCTTTGAGCGAAAAAGAATACAGAGTGATGCAGTGGGCTACTGGTGTGGTGTAGCGACCAAAGTAATCATTGAGCACGCGCGGCGGAGCGATCTGGACCTTTTTAGGCAGTTCGGCCGCATCGGAAAGGAGTTCGTCCTGGATCGGCGCCACCCTGATCCCGTCCCGATATGGGTAGCGCCGTTGCCCAAATGAAGACTACCAAGACCGTCGACCCCACCGATGCGAAGGCACTCTATGACGGCCGGGAAGGCGACCTCTTTGAGCTCTTTATGGGTCAGCAGATCCATATCGGTGGCTTCAGGTCGTCCATGGACCTCGCCGACCGCGCCATGCTCGCTGCGGGGCAGCACGGTGTGGATCTCTGCTGCGGCAACGGTGCAGGGATGCGCTTCCTCGTCCGCTTCCGAGAGGTTACGTCGATGCTTGGCGTCGATGCATCGCGCAAGATGGTGGAGCGTGGACGGCGCAGCTCCGAGGAGGAAGGCCTCGCCGAGCGGATCCGCTTCGTGATCGCTGACGCGTGCGAGAGCGGGCTCCCTGATGCGAGCTCCGACTTCGTCTGGTCCGAAGACGCTTGGTGCTACGTCGCCGACAAGAGAAAGCTCATTGCCGAGGCCGCTAGGATCGTGAAACCGGGGGGCGTGATCGCGTTTACGGATTGGATCGAGGGACCGAGCGCGCTCGACCACGAAGAGGCCGAGCGCTTCCTGGGCTTTATGAGGTTCGACAACGTGGAGGACGTCGAAGGTTATTGTCGTCTGCTCGGAGAGAACGGCTGCCAGGTACTCGAGGCGGAGGATACCGGACGGTTCCCGGGCCACATGGATCTGTTCATCAACATGCTCGAGATGCAGCTGACCTATGACGCCTTGCGGATTCTCGACTTCCATCCCGAGCTACTGGGAGCGGTGACTGACCAGTTGAAGTTCCTGTTGCAGCTCTCGCGAGCGGGAAAGATCGCTCAGGGTCGTTTCATTGCGCGTAGGACGTAGAGGCTAGAGACGGCGGGAGCGGCGACCTCCGCCGCGCCTTCGCGTGCTACCTCGCCTGAGGTGCTGGCTCCCTGGGAGCGAACCATGCGAAAGTCGCGATGAGGCCCCCGTAATACAGGAGGTTGGGGAGGACGCGGAGCCCGTAGCCCAGGTCCAAGCCGGTGGTCAGGATGAGCAGGTCTGCGCTGGCCCACAGGCTGTAGTAGAGCACGACGAAGCGGCTCACAGATCCGGTCCAGGGGATGGTTCGGATTTGCGGATGCCATCGCATCAGCGAGAGGGTGAGGACGACGAAGCCGACTTCATAGATCAAGAACAGCATGCGCGCGCTGGCCAGCGAGTCGGGTAAGAGCAGCAGAGCGACCTGCGAGAGAATCGGAACGATGAAGGTGAGACCGGCTGCGACGAGGAGACTCTTCGCCCTGGGCTCGATCTCTCCCCCGGCTGTCGCCGTCAGGACGAAGAACAGATATCGATAGTCGCCGGCGAGAACGAAGAAGAGCGGGACGCCGCTCGCCAGCCAGCCCTGGAGCGTGCCCAGGCCGAAGACCGGGCTCGAAGTGAGCCATGCATCCGCAAACGAGAGGATCGCCAGCGTCACGCAGTAGCGGCGCAGGCTCCTGCTCAGACCGCGCTTCGACAGGCAGAAAGCGATGGCGATCCCGGCGGCCAGCCACAGCAGACCGGGGTGCTGGATAGGGCTCGCATAGAAGGCCTCGAGAGTCCCGGCTTCAGGATCCATCCTTCGTCTCCGCGCGCAGCTTGCGCTTCGTCTTCGACATGGCCTCGAGGTAGGCGAGGAGGTTCGAGATCGTCTGATCGCGGTCGGCCAGGCCCGGGTTGAGGCGCGGCATGCGTGACGTCGCAAGGATCTGGCTGGGGTCGTCGATCCAACGCCGCAGCCAGGCCGACTCCCGATACTCCACGGGGCTCGGGGAGTAGTTCAGCTCGGGGCCGATGGCGCCCCCCTCGCCGTTGATCGCATGACAACGGCTGCAGTACATCCGAAAGGCGGCGAAGCCGGCAAGCGCATCTCGGCTGGCTCCCTCGGGTGGCACCATCTTTGGGAAGCGATCCTGGGTGCGAATCAGGTCGACCCCTACCAGCTGGTACGACCAGCCGTAGTCGCCCTCCTGGCGTACCTGGGGGTCATCGAAGTTCTCCCAGATCAGGTAGAAGGGGGAGAGGGTGACGCGGCGCAAGCTGCCCGACTCGAGCTTGAGGATCGAGAACCCGTCCTCGTCCGCCCGGTCGAAGGCCAGCCACGCCTTGTGCTCGAGGACGCGCCTGACCGGCACCGTCGGCTGATACCCATCGCTGCAGGTGAAGAGCAGCTCCTCCTGGGTGCGCCAGTCCGACGAGTAGATGGCATCGAGGACCGCGTCGAACGCGACCGCTTCGAAGCTGACTTCGCGCTCCTCGTAGGGCTCGAAGACCCGAATGGTTCTGACCTCGTGGGCCTGTCGCAGTTCGTCGACGTCCCGGGTCGCAACAAGCTCGGAATGCCGGGCGAAGCTCAATCCTCTCGGCTCATGGCCGGGGCTTGAGGAGACGACCCCCAGCGCGATCCCGACCGCTAAGACAAGTAGTAGGGCTCGAGCCCCGATTCCCATCAGCCCTCCAGGGAGCCGAGCGCGTATTCCGTATGGATGATGGTGGAGAGGTTGGAGGGCCCGCGACTGCATACGCAGAGGTGCTGACCGCGTGCGCGAACCCGGACACCCCGTGCATGGCCGTACTCCATCATCGCATGCGCGACCTCGCGAACGAGGTCTTCCTGGATCTGGAAGCGTCGCGCATAGGCATCGACCAACCGGGGCAGCTTGCCCAGTCCCAGAATCCTGTCACCAGGCACATAGGCCAGATCCACCTGGCCGAAGAAGGGCAGGAAATGATGCGCACAGATCGAATGGAACGCGATATCGTTGGCCTCGACGATGCCCGGGTGCTCGTCGGGCCGCAGCATCCGTGTCGTCTTGAGGATGGTGCTCGGATCGATCCTGTACCCAACGAGCAGCTCCTTGAAGGCCTCCGCGATGCGCTCGTCAGAGCCCTTCTCCTCGAACCAGTGCAGGGCGCGAGGGTCGTTGGTCACCTGCTCTTCGAGCCAGTCCACTAACTTCATGGTCCCTCCGGATCAGCTTCGGTTTCGCGCGTCGGCGCGCGGTTCGGCCCCCGTGACGAAGGCGATCGATCTCTCCAGGACTCGCCAGAATCCGGTCGCATCGAGCAACCCGTTCAACCAGCCGGTCGAGATGCAGTACCCGCCGGTGTGGAGGGCGTGATGTCGTGCGTGACGGACGCGGGACAGGATCAAGCCCGAGCGCTGGAGCTTTCGAATCAGTAGGGGTGGGCTGTCCATATGGGCCCACTGGTGGAACTGATTGGCGAGTGCCCCCGCCCCGATCAGCGACCAGGCAACGGCGTACCCGAACGCAGACTGCGAGCCCAGGCAGGGCAGCACCAGAAAAGCCGCGCTTGCGGCGAGGGCCGGCGCTCCGTTCACCTCGATCCAATCGTGCTCGAGCATCGCCTGGGGCTCGCGATGATGCGCTCGAAACCAACGGATCAGGCTGGAACCGATCCAGGGGGTTTCCTCGTCGCCCCAGGTATCACAGCCCCAGTGCACCAGGCCGGTCACGAGATCGGCGGCCAGTGCTCCGACCCACAGTCCCGCCAGCAGAGCGATCCAGGATGTCGGGGCGATCAAATCGATCAGCTGGCTCAGGTGAAGAATTCCGAGGGCACTCGCTGCGATGATCGCCGCAAGATAGAGCGCGCGGACTCTATGACCGCTCTGCGCGACGTTCTTACCGCTCCGAATCACCAAGTCGTGCATGCCTGGATCCCCATACTGGCCCGGATCCCTAGAATACACGCGGAGTTCGATGCGGATTGCGTGGACCGTGCGCAGCTGCTCGGCTCTGTCTCCCGCCGCTGCTGGTCCTAACCGGAGTCGAACCCTGCGCCGAGGAGCGTAACCCCTTGAAAGATAAGGAGTCTGGCTCCTGAAAGCCTATCGGTGGCTTGTCGGTTACGTGGTTGTCAGTGCAGGTAGAGAACTCAGCCGAGCCACAAGCGCGGGTTTCTGCTTTCCACAGATCCAGCATAGGCGTGCCCCTCAGCGGACGTTAATCCTCTGACTAGTTGGGGGGCTTCCGCCGAGACGACTCGCTGTGTCGAGGAGATCGTCCAGCCGCGGATCACGAGGTCTATACTTCCCGTTCTTGGAACGTCCCGGGGGCTTTGATCGTGAAAAAATACAGAGTGATTCAGTGGGCTACTGGTGTGGTGGGTAGGGCTGCGCTGAGAGCGATCATCAGACATCCAAAGCTCGAGCTGGCCGGAGTGAAAGTGTATAGCGATGATAAAGCGGGGCTTGATGCCGGTGATATCGTGGGTATGGATAAGACTGGTGTTCTGGCGATTCAGGATGTCGATGCGATCATGGCTCTCGACGCTGATTGTGTGGTCTATTGCCCGATGCCCTGGAATCTCGATGAGATGTGCCGATTGTTGGTGTCCGGAAAGCACCTGATTACACCTTGTCCTTATTGGTTTCCCTTTATTCAGAGTCCAGAAGAGGTGACGTTGATTGAGGCTGCTTGTAAGAAGGGGAATGTCAACCTGCACGCCTCTGGCTGCAATCCTGGAGGTATCGCCGAGCGTTTTCCTCTGACGTTTTCCGGATGGTGCAATCGAATCGATCGGATCACCATGACCGAATGTGGTGATTGTCGTTCGTACAGCTCGCCGGGAGTGGTGAGGGAATTCATGAACCTTGGGAAAACTGCGGAAGAAGCGGCGAACAACCCCTATACAGAAATGCTGGCCCGCAGCTGGTATCAGACGATCGATATGCTTGCCGAAGGTTTGGGTTGTGAAGTCATATCCTACGAGGCAAAACACGACTTCATTTTGGCTAACCAGCCTATAGAGACGGCGGTGGGCATAATAGACGAAGGTACGATTGCCTTAAACCACTACCAGCACATCGGGAAAACCCGGGAGGGAACCGAGATCATCCAGGAGCAAATCTGGTACATGGATGATATCCATCAGACCCGTCTCCAGTCCAAGATGGATATTCCGCGCTCATCCGGTTGGCGGATTAGGATCGAAGGCGATGTGAACCTCATTATCGATATCGATTTTCCACCGGAACTGTCGCAGGAAGAGCATGTGGCTCAAGGTATGAGCACTACCGGGAACCACCTGGTGAACGCGGTGCCCCTGGTATGTGAGGCAGATGGTCCAGGCATTAAGACTTACCTGGATCTGCCCATGATTACTGGATGTATGGGTTCTTACGTAGCGGATCGTTATCGAGTGGCGAACTCTAGTCCACGCTGAGCTTGCCATTGCCGTCGAGGCTCCCTCGTCGGCCACAGAATTCCTCGCGGATCATCATGTTCAATACGGTCGGATCCTCCAGCTTTGCCCAGGTGCGACGACCGTCATCCGTGAGACACGCTGCATATCCAGTTTTCGGTTCGCCATCTCGAAACGACACGGTGTAGGCCTCGACGGTAACGTATCCCTCCCAGTCGACCAGGGCTTCGCGCTCCGGGAGGGCATCGACCTGCTGCTGGAGGTTTTCGTAGCGAAAGCCCTGACGCGGGGCCTCGGTGGAGTAGACCACGAAGGCGTGTTTGGCGAGCCAGCCGCCGTTGGCGGCGACCAGACCCGTGGAGCCGCGATCTTCCCGGACGACTTCCGCCATGCGCGCGATCGCGTGAAGCACGTAGCTGTTCAGGGGTCCGCCCCCAAAAGTGAGTCCGCCGGTGACGGTGAGTGGGCGACCCTCGGGGATGCCTAGTTCCGTCGCGGCGATCTGTACCGCGGATGGAAAGCAGCTGTACAGATCCGTATGCTCAATTTCCTCAATCGTCCTTCCCGCAAGCTCGAGTGCGCGGCCTCCTGCGATCCGCATCGCGGGCGAACTGTGGAAGTTCAAACGCGTGGATGCGAAGTCGCTATCGTTGGCTTCCGCTGCGGCGTGCAGGAAGACGAGCTTGTCCTGCGGTACGCCTGCGTTCCGAGCGGTCTCCAATGAGCACAGGATGAGACCCGCCGCCATATCCACACGAGGGTTTGAATTCATCAGCCGGGTATAGGGAAACGAGATCATTGGGTTGTGGGGCGAAGCGCAGCCTATCTCCTGTGCGGAGTAAGGCTTGCGGATCCAGGCGTTGGGGTTGCGGCATGCGACCGCGTTGAAGCCCGCCCAGAGTTCCGAAATCCGCTCCACGTGGGCTTGTAGGGTCTCCCCTCTCGCAAAGCGAATCGCGCTCTCAAATACGGCATACATGTCGCTGGCGCTATTCATCCCGCGCGCAAGTTCGGCGGGATGGAATATGGGCTTGTCCTCCGCGACCATGCGATCGGGGGCGCCGGGTGCTTCAGTTGTGCGAAGCTCTACGCCTTGGCGCTGCGCCTGCCGTAAACTGCGGCCGTTCTCCGAGCCGGTCACCAGGACGATGCCTCGGCGGCCCGCTTGGATCTGGCGCGCCGCGTCGATCACTGAGGCTTGGGAGAAGTTCCCGCCGTACGGGGTCCCGACAGTTTCGTTGGGCGTTGCACCGAGTCTGCGAGCGATCGCCCGCCCGGGATCTCCATAGCCCCACATCCCGCGTAACACGTAGATCGCATCCGCGCGCTGCAGCAGGCGTGGGGCACCGGAATCATCTCCCGCCTGCTGCAGCGCCGCGATCATCATCTCCAACGGCTCGGCCGCTTCCTGCGGGTCTTCCGAGTGTTGCAAAATCTGTCCCGCCCCAACGAGTACGGGGATCTCTTGCGCGGAGCTCATCCTCTCTCCCTAGCTTCTGTCCAAAACGGTCGGGCCTGAGATCACGAGCCGGGGGCTCGATCCCTGAGTATAATCGAGTGCAATGTCATATTTGACTATACGATAGTCGCGTTTGGCTCCGCTGGCGTGAAGCGAACAGCCGCGAAATGACGATTCTTGGGCCCCGGAGAGGCTCCGGCGGCTCCACGCGAAGATGGGAGAACGGAAGCGATGAAGGATCTACGAGACCGAGTGGCGGTGGTGACCGGCGGTGCGAGCGGCGTTGGCAAGGCGCTCGCGAAGGCCTTCCTGGCCGAGGGCATGCAGGTTGTGCTCGCTGATGTCGAAGAGCCCGCGCTGAAGACGGCCGCCGAGGAACTCGGGGCTTTGGGTGAGGTTTCGTCGTTGGTGACGGACGTGCGCCGATTCGAGTCCCTCGAGGCGCTCGCGGATCACACCTATTCGACATTTGGAGCGTGCCACCTGCTGTGCAACAACGCAGGCGTAAGCGTCGCGCAGCTGAATGTCTGGGAGACGACCCCGAACGACTGGACCTGGGTGCACGGTGTGAACGTGCATGGCGTCATGCATGGCATCCAGGCCTTCGTGCCGCGGATGATCGAGGCGGGTCACGAGGGCCTCGTGATGAACACGTCATCGGGCGACGGTGGCGTCGCACCGCTTGCGGGCCAGTCGGTCTACGCGGCGAGCAAGGCGGCCGTCTCGATCCTCACCGAATGCCTCGACGCGCAGCTTGCCGCTGAGACGAACCTACGCGCGACGATCTTCTACCCGTCGGGCGGTATGCTCGCGACGGGGATCTGGACGACGCGCCGCAACCGGCCGGCCGAACTGGTGCGCGAGCGGCCGGTGCCCGAGGGTTCGGAGATGACCTTCGAGGACTTCATGTCGGGCATGAAGGCGGCGGGGATCGAGCTGCCCGTACAGGACCTCGACGAACTCGCGCAGTACGCGGTCGCGGGGATCAAGAGCGGCGACTTCGTGATCATGATCCGGCGCGAGGAGATGGAGCAGCAGCTCACCGACCGCGCGAAGAAGCTCGCCGCAGGTGAGAACCCGACGGGTGTGATTCCGGGGATCTAGTAGCTGCGGCGGCGGAGCGCCAGCGCCTCGACCGCCGCGGTATTTCGATGTGCGATGGTCAGGTAGGCGGTGAATCGGATGCGCGAAGAAACACTCGAGTTCACGGGGCACGACGGCTTGCGGCTGGTGGCGACCGCGCGCGGCGAACCGGACGCCCCGACCGTACTGCTGCTTCACGGTGGCGGTCAGATGCGCCAGTCATGGGGCGGGACCGCGGAGCGCCTCGCGAAGTCTGGGCGCTATGCGATCACGCTCGACATGCGGGGGCACGGCGAGAGTGCGTGGTGCCCGCATGGCCGCTATCGCGTCGCGGACTTCCGCGACGACCTCGCTGTGGTACTTTCGCGCTTGCCCCGCCCTGCGGTGGTGGTGGGCGCGTCACTCGGCGGTATCACGACACTCCTCTATGCGGAGTCGTGTGACATGTCACGCGTGCGCGGGGTCATACTGGTCGACATCGCGGCGCGGATCGAGACCGAGGGCGCGAGGCGGATCGGGACCTGGATGGTCTCGACCTCCGACGGCTTCGACAGCCTCGAGGCGGTCGCGGCCGCGATCGAGGCCTACACCCCACAGCGCAAGCAGACCTGGACCCGCGAGAGGCTGTTGCGCATGGTGCGCGAGCAGCCGGACGGCCGCTATCGGTGGCACTGGGATCCGAAGTTCATGAGCGAGAGCGGCCCGCGCGAGGTCGCGGACCACGAACGCCTGCACCGGGCGGCTGCGAAGCTGAAAGTCCCGACGCTGCTCGTGCGCGGCCGCGAGAGCGACATGATCAGTCACGATGGAGTGCGGGAGTTTCAGGAGGTGGTTCCGCACGCGGAGTTCGTCGACGTCTCGGGCGCGGGTCACATGGTGGCGGGCGACCGCAACGACGCATTCACGGACGCGGTGACGGACTTCCTCGACCGGCACGACCCGGTCTGAGGCATCGAGGACCGCGTCGTTGCGCGCTCGGCGATCAGCCCGCGGCGTAACTTCTTGAGGCTCGGGGCCACGATGCAGTCGTTTGAGCCCGGACGGCGCTAGCCCTCGAGTGTTACGCCGTAGTGGTCGGTGTACGGCAGCATCTTCTGTCGCAGCTTTATGGGATCGAAGCCCCACTCTTCGGGCGAGTACTTGTGCTTGCCGAACTTGTCCTTGGGCTTTGCTGCGGTATAGCGGCGGATCGCGTCGGCGTGCTCAGCGAGAAAGGTCCGCTTCATCTGGCCGTACAGCTTCTCCACCGCCGTGGCGGGGTCGGCCATCAGCTCGGTGAAGTGCAAATCGACGATGCGATCCGGGAGCTCGCCGGCTGCGCGCCGCTTTGCTAGGAGGAGCATCATATCGCCCAAGCCGACACCCCCAGCTTCCGGAAGCTCCACTTCTTCGCTGCGCTCCCAGCGCACGGTGCCGAGCGTGCTTAAGCTCGAGGGCTCCGTCTTCAGCGGATCCCGGTGCGTGTGCACTACCCAGGCGTCGGGATAGGTGGCGAAGAGCAGGTCGATGAACACAAGATACAGGGGCGTCTTCAACACCCAGTTGCGTGGCGGGCCGCCGTACTGGAGCGTCTGGAGCAGCGCGCGGTGGTAGTGCATCGTGGCCGAGTAGTCCGCCTCCCAGTTGGGAATGTTGGCGATCATCCCCCAATGGCCGCCCGAGAAGCCCGGCAGTGTGAGCGTCACGCACTCGACCGGCAGATCCGAACGCAGCTCGTGGATCGCCGCGAACTCCGGCTGCACGTCGGCCCAGAACTCCTGCTCGCATTCGCTCATGGCCAGGCGCGCGGATTCGATCGCGCCGCCGAAGGGCACCGGGTGCAACACCTCCCAGGCGAGGGGCGCGCGCGTGTTCGGGTCGAGGGCGAGCAGCTCGAACAGGATGGACGTGCCCGAGCGCGGCGGGCCGGTGATGACGAGCGGCGCCTTGATCGTCTCGTCCGCGATGGCCGCGGTCTCGTTGCGGGCGTGAGTGAGGAGCAGCCGCGTGCGCAGGCCGCGCAGCAACTCCTGCCGTGTCATCAAGCGGCCCAGCGTATGCAGCTTGCCGGTCGCCTCGAGCTCGGTGATGAGCGATGTAAAGCGCGCGTGCCAGTCTCCGTCGAAAGTACCGAAGTCGGTAAGCCCGCCGGTCGAATCAATCGCCGTGCGCACGAGCACATCGGCTTCGAGCGGGATCAGCTTCTCGGCGCCCCCCACGGAATCGCCCATGGCGTTAATGCGGCGCACCCAGTCGGGGCGGGTGTAGTACTCGGACAGATTCTTGATCGGCGACATCAGCTGACGATCCGTGAACTGGTTCCGGCGGCGGCTCCGCGTGCTGGCGGCGTGCGCTAGCCCAGCGTGCCGACGTTGACGACTTTGGCCTCGATCGGCGGGACCTCCTCCTCGGGCAGCAGGAAGCGCCAGAAAATCATCCCGGAACGCACCCCGGCCGGGTCGATCCAGTTCGGCACGCCCGGGTCGCGGTGGGCCACGACGATCTGGAAGCTGCCGTCCCTCTCGTAGCGGACCTGGCGGCGGTTCAGCGAGACCCGGCGGTACCGGTACGGGGGTGTCTGCAAGCGATGGTTCCACAGCACTACGTTTGCGAAGCGGCAGCGCGGGAAACGACCGCGCATGACGAGCGCCTGGTCGGCATCGAGCTCGTAGACCGTCTGCCGGTAGTCGATGTCTTTCGCCGCGTAGCCGATCTCCGTGTTGCTCTCGCCGGGTTCGGAGCCGGAAAAGCGGTTGACCTCCCGGGAAACCCACGCGGGCATCACCTCGGGTGGCAGGTCCGGGAAATCGATCGTCGCGCCGCGAACGAAGTTGATTACGCGGTGGATTCCCGCGGCCACCGCTGCGTCGTCCATCGGCGCGGCCGGCCCCGGATTCTCGACCGGCTCGATCCAGAGGGGGACATGGAGCGTCGGGTCTGCCGCGGCGCTGCGCTCCCACTCCCAGTAGTGACGGGTGGTGATACTGCCGGCCCCCGGCTCGAGCCGCAGCCAGTTACGCGACTGGGGCTCGGGGCTCGCGATGATCTCGAAGCTGCCGTCCGGGGCAACGTCGAACTCCGTGTCGTTCAGGGTCGAAATCACACCCTTCGAGAGATGGCCTTCCTGGGCCCCGGTCTCAACGCAGAAGGAAGTGTAAGCGGCGCCTTGGATGTTGCCGCGAATGCGGTAGGTGCCCGCGGGATCGGTGATGGCGCCGTAGTAGACGGCGTCGGGGTTGTCGCCGAGAAGTTTCTTTGTCTGACTCAGCCAGCGATGGAATACCGGGCGCTTGGGATCCGCCTCGAACCAGAACTGGAAGCCGTGCTGAAGCGCATTCGCAACGAGGTAACGGCCGGCGGCCCGATCCTGGGGCGTGTGCATGCGACGATCGGGACCGATGTAACCCGCCTCGATCTCGGCGAGCATCGCGGCTAGCTCGGCGAAGGCGCCTGCCGCCGCATCACCCGACGCCGCTGCCTGCGCGGCACCCGCGAGCGCCGCGCTGGTGGTGGATTCGATCGTGGAGCTGCTGTGGTCCATTGGGCTCTCCGTTTCCAGTAGGTTGTGCGCTCGGCGGGAGTGGGCGTGCCGTGCAAGACAACCCAACGATTCTACCTGCACGCACGCCCGCGAGGAAGCTCTGCTGCCGAAGCACTTGCGCCTGCCTCGCGAACCCCCGTCCGCACACCCACTAAGTCAAAGAAATCAGGTACTTAGCTTCCGCGTTGGAGGTGCAGATGCCCCACTCGCCGCATGGGCTCAGTCGGCCTGAGGAAGGACAGGGGTGCCCCCCCTGTCACGTGCCCGCCAGACTCGCCCCTGACGCTGCCGGGACTTCCTCACAGACTCTAAAAACGGCGCCGGAATGCCGTAGCTCTCCTCAGAGAGAGAGGTGTTGGGTGAATACGCATAGGGTTGTGCTTGTTGGGATTTTTGGTCTGGCGCTCTCTAGCTGTGCATCCATGAACAAGGCCGAGTGCCTGGTCAGCGACTGGCAGATGATCGGCTACGAAGATGGCGCGCGCGGATCCGGATCGCAGCAGCTTGCGAAGCATCGCAAAGCTTGTGCGAAGCATGCAGTCGTGCCCGACCTTGCTGCCTATAAAAAAGGTCGGGCAGAGGGGTTAAAGGAGTACTGTCAGCCGACCAAGGGCTTTGCGCTCGGCAGAAGCGGCGCTTCGTACGCAGGCGCTTGCCCGGCTGAACTGGAGGCTGACTTCCTAAATGCCTACGACTCGGGGCATCATCTTTGGCAGCTCAAGACGAGCGTTGCCAGTGCGAACCGGCAGATCAGTAGCAAGAAGAGAGCGTTGAAGCAGGTCAAGAAGGATGTCGTGGCCAAGGAAGCCGCCCTCATCAGTGATGAAGCCACGAGTGAACAACGTCTCGCCCTCTTGGCGCAGATCAAAGAGCTGTACGAGACGCGTGGACGACTCCAAGCAGAAATCGAAGATCTGATAATCGTACGCACTCAGAGCGAGGGAGAGTTCTACGCCTATCAGGCTGAGCTAAACCTCTAGTAGCTCGGAGACGTTTGATT
>SMWZ01000147.1 GCA_004356455.1 Deltaproteobacteria bacterium | reverse complement strand
TGACGGTGCAGTTCGCCAAGGAGCGCAAGCAGTTCGACAAGCCGCTGGGAGCGTTCCAGGCCCTCGCCCACTACATGGCCGACGCGGCGACCGAGGTCGACGGCGGCCGGATTCTCGTCTACGAGGCGGCCTGGGCGCGCGCTCAGGGCAAGCCGATCGAGCGCCTGGCTCCGATGGCCAAGCTCTTCGCCTGCGACACCTTCCGCAAGCTCACCGCCATGGCGGAGCAGGTCCACGGCGGGGTGGGCTTCACCATCGAGTACGACATCCAGCTCTACTTCCGCCGCGCCAAGCAGCTGCAGATGTCATGGTGGGACGCGCGCTACCTCGAGGAGCTGGTGGCCAGCTCCGTGCTGGACGGGGGATCAAGAACCACATGCTGAAGATTGAGAAGGTTGACCACGTGGGCATCCGAATCTCGGACAATGTGGCCTCTGTCGCCTTCTACCGAGAGCTGGGCTTCGACCTCATCGCCGACGCGGGCTTCGACCAGGGCCATCCCATTATCATGCGGAACAAGGCCAGTGGGGTAACGCTCAACCTGCTAGGACCCAGCACCAGCGGTGGCGGCTCCAACATCCTGATGGACATCGACGAGAAGCACCCGGGCTATACGCACGTGGCGCTCCGCATATCTTCTATGGACGACACCAAGGCCTTCCTCGACGCGAAGGGAATCCCCACCACGGGCTCCTTTAGCTTCGGGGGGCTCACGGCCGTCTTCATCCGAGACCCCGATGGCAACGTGATCGAGCTCGACGAGTTCCGCGGCGACGAAGCGGAGCAGGGTCGTGACGGCGCCGTCGATTGGGAGGGCTACTCGAACCACCCGTAAGTTAGCCGCGGACCGCCCTCCTAGTCGGGTACACAGATGTAGTGGTGGGACGCGCGCTACCGCGAGGAGCTGCTGACCAGCTCGGTGCTGGCTGGGGGATCATCCTAGCTGGAAGGAGCAATGCAGGAGCTGCCCACGACCCGGTACGCAAAGAGCGGCGAGCTGAGCATCGCGTACCAGGTTGTGGGGGAGGACCCGCGGGACCTCATCGTCGTCCCAGGCTTGGTATCTCACGTCGAGTTCTTCCATGAGCTGCCGGGCTACTCACGCTTCATTCAGAGGCTCGCGTCCTTCTCCCGCGTGATCACCTTCGATAAGCGCGGCACGGGCCTCTCGGATTGGGTCGCCGGTGCGCCCAGCTATGAGCCGCGGATGGACGACATCCACGCTGTCATGAGCGCAACGGGTAGTGAGCAAGCCGTGCTCTTCGGCATCTCCGAGGGTGGACCCCTGAGCGCATTGTTTGCCACCACCCATCCCGACCGCATCACGGCGCTCGTGGCCTTCGGTGCTTTCGCCCGCATGACGCGAGCACCCGATTATCCGATCGGTATTGAGCTCGAGGCCCTGGGAGAGATGGCCGCTGCGATAGGGGAGCACTGGGGGACCGCTGCTTCGCTCAGCGTGTTCTCGTCGTCACGGGCACCCGATAAGGAGGCACAAGCGCCATGCGCGCAGGCGAGCTTTTCTCGCCGCTAACGCGCTACAGAGGCGCCGACGAAGTCCGGCGCCGTGCGCGCAGACGAGCTGTGCTCGCCGCTAACGCGCTACAGAGGCGCCGACGAAGTCCGGCGCCGTGCGCGCAGGCGAGCTGTGCTCGCCGCTAACGCGCTAGCTACTCAGGCAGGCTAAAGGCCACCAGCGCGTCGCCGCCCGTCGTACGCATGAGCCCGTGTCCGCCCGCAGCGATCACGACGAACTGCTTGGTCTCGCGGCTGGTGCGGTAGGTCATGGGCGTGGCCTGGCCGCCGCCCGGGAGCCGTCCCCTCCAGAGCTCCTCGCCTGTCTCGCTGTCGAAAGCGCGCAGGAAGTCGTCCGTGGTGGCCCCGATGAAGACGAGCCCACTGGCCGTCACGATGGGGCCGCCGATGTTGGGCACGCCGAGCTTGCGCCAGATCGGAAACGGCGCCATGTCGCGCGTGGTGCCGAACGGCACGTCCCACAGGATCTCGCCGCGCGCGAGGTCCACACCCACGAGTGTACCCCAGGGCGGCCGGTTACAGGGCGCGCCCAGCGGCGACAGCAGCGGGAGGCGCTCGAGGCCGTAAGGACTCCCGAGTGCGGGCTCGAAGCCGTACTGGGCCGCGGCCTGCTCGGGCGTGACCGCCTTCCGAGGAACCAGCCGGATGTGGTTGGCTACGCGGGTCGTGTTCACGACGAGGATATGTCGCTCCGGGTCGACGGCGGGGCCACCCCAATTCATCCCGCCCGAGCTGCCCGGATAGTGGATCGAGCCCTGCAGCGAAGGTGGGGTAAAGATGCCCTCCGAGCGTAGGGAGGCAATCCACTCGCGGCACTTTCCCCGATCCCAGAACGTGAAGCCCCAGGCGTCATCGGGGGTGAGCGGCTCGCCCGGGTGGAGGGGAGGGGGGCGCGTGGGGAAGGGCTGAGTCGGCGCGAGCACCTCACCCGGCACGCCGCCCATCGGCACCGCGCGCTCCTCCACCGGAAAGAGTGGCCGGCCGCTCTCGCGGTTGAGGACGAAGAGGTGTCCCATCTTGGTCACCTGCACCAGCGCCGGGATCGTCCCCCGGCCATGCGGAAAATCAAAGAGTGTGGGCTGCGCCGGCACGTCGTAGTCCCACACGTCGTGGTTCACGGTCTTGAAGCGCCAGATCACCTGGCCGTTCGAGGCATGCAGGGCCACCACCGAGCTCGAGTAGTAGTCGAAGCCGCGGCGATCGCCGCCGTAGTAGTCGGGCGCGGTGTTTCCGGTCGGAGCAAAGATGAGGCCCCGCTCTGGATCGACCGACATTATCGACCATACGTTCGCGGTGCCTTTGCGGTAGATACGCTCGCCGGTGGCTGGATCGAACTCCATCTGGCTCTGCCCCGGCGGGACGGGGTTCCAGCTCCAGCGCAGCTCGCCGCTGCGCGCGTCGTAGGCGCGTACCACCCCGGCGGGCGCATCGCTGCGGCGGTTGTCGAGCACGTAGCTGCCTGTCACCACCAGGTCGCGGATCACCACCGGCGGCGAGGTGACGCCATACTCCCCCGGGTCCACGCGCCCAATGCCCTGGCCCAGGTCGACCTCGCCCTTCTGGCCGAAGTCTTCACACGGCTCCCCGCTGTGCGCGTCCAACGCGATCAGACGTGCGTCGAGCGTGCCCATGAAGATGCGCCGTGCACAGCTGCGCCCGGGCTTGCGCCGAGGATCGTCCCAGGCCGTGACGCCACGGCACACCTGCAGGTAGCGCTGGGACGTGTCCAGCTTGGGGTCGAAGCTCCAGCGTTCGCGACCGGTGTCGGCGTCGAGCGCAATCACACGGTTGAAGGGCGTACACAGGTAAAGCGTGTCGTCCACGAGAATCGGCGTGTTTTGGAAAGAACTTGGCGCCAGGCTGGCGGAGCCGTCATCGTAATCGCCGGTGTGATAGACCCACGCGATCTCGAGCTCCCCGACGTTGTCCTTATGGATCTGAGTGAGGGGCGAGTAGTGGCCGCCCCCCTTGGCCGCGCCGTACTCGGGCCAGCCGGCCACCGGACCTTCGTACTCGATCGGCGAGGGGCCCGAGCAGCCGATCAGCGCTGCCGCTGCGAGCGCGAATGGGAGCCTCATGCGGGCGCAGCCTAGAGCTACACCCCCGGAAACACAACCGGCGTGGATTCGAACATGCGTTACCCGCAGAGCCCTAGGCGCCGAATGGCTCGTGCCTCCACATGCGCAGCCCGAACAGCAGCGGCACGATCAGATACGGAAGGTTCCAGCCCAGAACCCAGGCCAGGTGTTCCGTGGGCGGCAGCGGACCCGCGAACTCGAACCAGAAGAAGTTCACCATGTTTACGGTGATGCCGCCGACATAGAGCAACGCGAGCGGCCGCACCCAGTTGCAGCCACGGACGAGCGCGTAGATGAAGACGAGATAGAACGGTAGCCAGACGAAGGCCGAGGTCAGCATTACGATACGCATGTAGTAGGGATGTGAGGCGAGGAACGGATCCCCCTCGAGGTAGTAGCGGTTGGCCTGCGCCCAGAATCCCTCTCCCTCCAGCCAGCCCATTACCGCATACAGGTCCGAGAACAGGCAGGAGAAGACCCCGAAGGCGAAGCAGGCGATGAAGAAGACGTCCAGCTTGCGCTTTCGGAGCGGCTTCACGCTCAGCCGCAGCAGGGTGCCGATCCTGACGGACTGGCCCGATTCCGCGTCAACCCTTCTTTGGGTCGCATGCCCCACGGGCAGGGATCCTACTTCATCTTGCGAATCACGTTCTCGGCGTAGTCCTCCAGCAGCCTGCGCTTCTGGTCGAGGGTCGAGCGAGGGCCCACGCTGTAGCTGAAGGGCGAGCTGGTGGTCGAGGTCACGCCCTGATCCTCCAGGCGCCGGTAGAGATCCGGGCTGGGCGTGGCAGCGATGGGGAACATGATGTCAAAGGGGAGATGCTCGCGGCCCTCCTGCTTGCGCAGCTCCTGGAGCCGCTCTGTGAGCCCCGAAATCTCGTTCGGCGCATAGGCCGCTGCCCCGATCCAGCCATCGCCTAGCCGCGCCGCACGGCGTAGCGCGGGCTCGCTCTGCCCCCCTACATAGATGGGGACGGGCCGGGCCGGCGCAGGCCTCATCAGCAGGCGGTCCAGGTCGTAGTGTTTCCCGTGGTGCTCGACCATCTCACCGGTCCAGAGCTTGCGCATGACCTCCACCATCTCGTCGAAGCGGCGGCCGCGCGTGTGAAAGTCCCGGCCGAGCTGCTCGAACTCCTCCTTCATCCAGCCCACGCCCGCGCCCAGAACGACACGGTCTCGCGAGAGCACGGCCGCGGTCGAGACCTGCTTCGCCACCTCGATGGGATCTCGCAGCGGCAGGATGTAGACCATGCTGCAGAAGCGGATCCGCTCGGTGACCGCGGCCATGGCGCTGATTGCGCACCAGACATCGGGCCAGTCCGTCTCGGGGTCGAAGGGTGGCTCGCCGTCGGCCGCGTAGGGATAGGCCGACTCGATTTTCCCCGGGTAGAAGAGGTGATCCGAGATGAGGATGCCGTCGAAGCCAACCTCCTCCGCGATGCGGGCAACTTCAACCAGCTGCTCGGGTTCCGTAAATAAGATCGGCTGCCAGAACTTCATCTCCTGACTCCCAGGGCTGCAGGGCTGGGCACATTCTCGCATTGCGGGGGCCGCTACGGCTAGGGCCCGACAGGGCGGACCGTGGTTGCACTGAGATGCCGAGAAATGCTCCACTCGCAGCCATGGAGTTTAACCTGGCGGACCTGTTCGAGGCCACAGTCGATGCGGTTTCCGAGCGCGAGGCCCTGGTCGCCGGCGGACGACGCATGACCTACGCAGAGCTCGAGGCGCGGGCCAACCGGCTGGCGCATCACCTGAGCGCGAGCGGCATCCGCACCGGGGAGCACATCGGGATCTACGCCTATAACCGCGCGGAGTGGGTGGAAGCGCTCTTCGCTGCCTACAAGCTGCGCGTAGTGCCAATCAACATCAATTTTCGCTATGTGGAGGAGGAGCTGCGCTATCTCTTCGACAACGCGGACCTGGTGGCGATCGTACATGAGCGGCGCTTCGCGCCCAGAATCGCAGCCGTCCTCAACGATCTGCCCCAGCTGCGCCACTTCGTGGTGCTCGAAGACGAGAGCGGAGCCGGGGACAGCGGCCTCGGCTCGATCCCCTATGAGGACGCGCTGGCCGCGGCCTCGCCCAAGCGCGACTTCGCTCAGCGCTCCGGTGACGACCTCTACATGCTCTACACCGGTGGCACCACGGGCATGCCCAAGGGCGTGATGTGGCGGCACGAGGACCTCTACTTTGGCGGCCTGGGCGGCGCGGTGGCCCAGCCACCGATCGAGCGGCCGCAGCAGGTCAGCGAGCGGGCAAAAGCGGGTCGCGGCCAGACGGCGATCGCGATCGCACCGCTCATGCACGGCCAGGCGCAGTGGCTCGTCACCTCCTCGCTGTTTAGCGGCAACCGGGTGGTCGTGTATACGGACCGGCACTTCGACCCCGACGGCATCTGGCGTCTGATCGAGCGCGAGCGGGTCCAGATGATGACCATCACTGGCGATGCCATGGGTCGACCCCTGGCGGACGCGCTCGCCGCAGCTGAAGCGGGCTACGACCTCAGCTCGCTTACGATCCTGCACTCCGGCGCGGCTATCCTGTCGAAGACCGTCAAGCAGGAGCTGCGCGATCACCTGCCTAATGTGATGGTGCTGGACGGCTTCGGCGCCTCGGAGACAGGCTATAACGGAACGGTGCTCGACACCCAGGGACCGGTCGCGGGTCCGCGCTTCACCATGAACCGCTTCACGAGCGTGCTCGATGAGGATCTACGGCCGCTGGAGCCTGGCTCCGATGTCGTCGGCATGCTCGCGCGGCGCGGTCACATTCCCCTGGGCTACTACAAAGA
Source organism: Deltaproteobacteria bacterium (assembly GCA_004356455.1). GTDB lineage: Bacteria > Myxococcota_A > UBA9160 > SZUA-336 > SZUA-336 > SMWZ01. The sequence goes on along the minus strand of SMWZ01000147.1, from coordinate 58,009 downwards.
CCCCGCGAAGACGGCCGAGACCTATCGCGAGGACGCCAACGGCGTTCGCTGGGTGATCCCCGGCGACTACGCGCAGGTGGAGGCGTCGGGAACGATCTTGCTGCTCGGCCGCGGCTCGGCCTGCATCAACTCCGGCGGTGAGAAGATCTTCCCCGAGGAGGTCGAGGCCGCAATGAAGTCCCATTCCGACGTCTTCGACGTGCTGGTGGTGGGCGTGCCCGATCCGCGTTGGGGCGAACGGGTGACAGCCGTGGTGCAGCCGCGCGCGGGCCGCCGCCCGAAGCTCGAGGACATCAACGCGCTCTGCCGCAGTAAGCTGGCCGGCTACAAGCTGCCGCGTAACCTGCTGCTGGTGGACGAGGTCATGCGCTCGCCCGCCGGCAAGCCCGACTACGGCTGGGCGCGTTCGCGCGCGCGCGAAGCCTTCGGAACCACGCCGCGCTCCTGAGCGCGCGGGTTGCGCTCACGCCAGCGGTCGTACTCCTTTCGCAGCCGCGTAACCGGGTTCTCACTCAGGTCACCTCGTTGCGGCCACAAAAGCTGGCGCAAGAAGGTCCACGGGCTGGTGTCCGTCTCGCCGGCGTAGGGAGCCACGATCCGCAGATACGGATGGCGGGCATCATCTCCGGGCCGCGCCACCGCGATGAAGGCAGACAGCGCGGATAGCTCCTTCGCGCACCTCTTGTCTCCGCCCTGGGCCGCGCCGGCCTCGAGCGCGGCCATCAAGCGATCGCTTAGTGTGGCGGCGGTCCCGGGGGCGATCGCTTCGAAGGTCGCGAGCGTAGCCTCGACGACCGTTGCCCCGTACAGCAGGTTGCCTTGGACAGCTACCCCTTGGCCATGCGCGCTGCCGCTCCAGCCGAGGACCCACGAGCCCGTGAAGCTGGCCGCCGCAGCCTCGAACCCGAGCGCCGCCACACCGTATTGCCGCAGCTTCGGGCCCGACCGAAACGACTCGGGATCGAACTCAACTGTGGTGACCTGCTCGATCACCTCGCGCGGACTGGCGCCAGCGGCGAGCAGCTCCACGGCCTGGTCGCGGGCGCTGGGGTTGCTGAGCGCCTGAGCCGCGATCACGCCCCGGCCGGGCGCGAGGCCGCCCGTCACCTCGACGCCCCCGATACACGACGCCGCCGCGATGCCGACCTCTTCGGTCGCGCCATCCACGGCCACGATAGACCAGGTCGCGCGGGCCGGTGTCGGGACCAGGCCCAGGGGCACGCAAGCTACGAGCAGCGCGATCCCCGCCACGCCTCCCGACTCAGGCGATGGCCTTGTGTTCCCGCAGCTGCGCGATCTCATCGGCCGATAGCCCCCAGTCCGCCAGGGCCTCATCGGTGTGCTGCCCCGCATGCGGCGGAGGCCGAGAGATGTCGGGCGGAGTGCGACTGAAGCGCGGCGCAGGCGCGGCCTGGGAGACGCCCTCCACCTCGACAAAGGTCCCACGCGCCCGGTTGTGCGGGTGCTGGGGCGCCTCGGCCATCGAGAGCACGGGGGCGAAGCACACGTCCGATCCCTCCATGGTCTCGCACCACTCGTCGCGCGTGCGGGTCTTGATCACCTTGGCCACCCGCTCCTTCAGCTCGGGCCAGCGCGAGCGATCCATCTGAGCTGGCAGCTTCTCTCCCTCGAGCCCGCTCAAGCGCAGCAGCTCAGCGTAGAACTGGGGCTCGATGGATCCGATCGACACGTACTTCCCGTCCGCGGTCTCATACACATCGTAGAAGTGCGCCCCGGTGTCGAGCATGTTCGTGCCCCGCTCGTCCGACCAGAAGCCGGAGGCCCGCATGCCGTGAAAGATCGCCATCAAGATGGCTGCGCCGTCCACCATCGCGGCATCGATCACCTGGCCCTTCCCCGAATGGCCGCGCTCCACCAGCGCGGCCAGGATTCCGAACGCGAGCAGCATCCCGCCGCCTCCGAAGTCCCCCACCAGGTTGAGCGGGGGAACGGGCGCCTCCCCCGCGCGCCCGATCGCATCCAGCGCCCCGGCCAGCGCGATGTAGTTGATGTCGTGTCCCGCCACCTTGGCGAGGGGTCCATCCTGACCCCAGCCGGTCATGCGTCCGTAAACCAGGCGCGGGTTGCGCGCCAGACACACCTCGGGACCGAGACCCAGTCGCTCCACCACACCGGGACGAAAGCCCTCAAAGAGGACGTCGGCCTGCTCCACCAGCCGCAGCACCGTCTCCACACCCTTGGGATGCTTGAGATCCACGCCGACGCTTCGCCGTCCCCGGCCGAGCACGTCCCCCGACATGTTCCGCCGCTCGGCACCCGGTACGTTCCGAGCGCGGTCGATGCGCAGCACCTCCGCGCCCATGTCTGCGAGCATCATCCCGCAGAACGGACCGGGCCCGATGCCGGCGAGCTCGATGACCTTCACGCCCTGTAGCGGTCCCATGGCTCCTCCCTGACATCGCCGAAGGTCCGAAGCATAACATTCGCGCTATCCTGCCCCGGCTCATGGATGTGGGAATCGCTGGACTGGCGGGCTCCGGCCGCACGACGCTCTTCCGAGCCCTGCTGGCTCACCGGGCGCCCAGGGAATCGGGAGCACGCCACGCCGGGGGTGCGATCGGAACCATCCACGTCCAGGACGCGCGTCTGGAGCAGCTGAGTGCGCGCTTTCGGCCCAAGAAAACGACGCCGATCGAGATCCGCGTGCACGACTGCTGCCCCTCGCTCGAGCCATCCTTCCCGACCGCTGAAATCGGGGCAATGAAACAGATGGACCAGCTGCTGCTGGCGGTCCCCGCCTTCGCGGATCCCTCCGAGGCCGCCCTCGGCCAAGGCTTCGAGCGGCTACTGAGCGAACTCTGTCTGGCGGATCTGACCTTGGTGGAGCGGCGACTGGGCCAGGCCCACGCGAAGTATTCGGACACCGAGCGCGCGGCGCTCGAGCGCGCGCAGCACGCGCTCGAGGAGGGACGGCCCGTGGCGGCAGCATCCCTCTCCACGCCGCAGCGCGAAGCGCTGCGCGGCTACGCCTTCGTGACCGATCGCTTCATGATCGCACTGGTCAACACGGCGGAGGACGCAGCCGATGCAGCGCCGCCGGAGGCACTGGTCAAGCGTGCTGAGGAGTACGGGATTCCAACGCTGGCCCTGTGCGCAGCCCTCGAGGCCGAGATGGCGGAGCTCCCCACGGAGGAGAGGGTGTCGTTCCTGGCCGAGTACGGCATCCCGGAGCCCGCGGGGGCGGCCGTGACGCGCGCGATACTCCGTTGCGCCGACATCATCCCGTTCTTCACCATCGGCGATGACGAGTGCCGAGCCTGGGCCATCCGCCGAGGAACGACGGCACATGCTGCAGCGGGGAAGATCCACACCGACATCGCCCGCGGCTTCATTCGCGCCGAGGTGATCGCTGCCGAAGACTTGGAACCGCTCCAGGGCGGTCTCGGCGAAGCGCGCAAGCTCGGAAAGTTACGCCTCGAGGGGAAGGGTTACGTCATCCAGGACGGCGAGGTCGTGCACTTCCGTTTCAACGTGTGATGTAGCACGGTTCCGGCTCAAGCTATGGGCCCACGCCACGATACAGAAAATGGGGGGATACTTGAGCAGACGAGCGCGCGTAGCTCCACTGGTTGCGGTTCTCTTTTTCAGCCTGGGGCTGGCCGTCCCCAAGGCGTCCGCGCCGGACGTCGAAGACTTTCCGCAGCCGGAAGCGATGCGCACAGCGGTCGCCTTCTGGATGCGCATCTACCTCGAGGTCACGACAAAAAGCGGGCTACTGCATCACTCGCGCCACCTTGGCGTCGTCTACGAGACGATCCACTTCCAGAACGAGAAGAGCCCGCGGGCGCGCCAGCGACGAGTCGACCAGCGCAAACGCTTCTGGCGATCCGCGTTGCGACGCCTGGCCACGGGCAAGCCGCCGCGCAGCGAGGCGGAGGAAACCGTGGTGCGCCTGCTCGAGCTGGAGCTGGGACACCCACCCAAGCGCTCGGACTACCACGTCGCGGCACGCAGGGTGCGCTTCCAGCTCGGACAGCGAGACAAGTTCTATGAGGGCTTGCTCCGGTCGGGGGCCTACGAGAACGCCATGCGGGCCATCCTGCGTGAGGAGGGGGTTCCCGAGGACCTGGCCTATCTGCCGCACGTCGAGTCGTCTTTCAACCTGAAGGCGTACTCCAAGGACGGGGCCGCAGGCGTGTGGCAGTTCATACGCTCTACCGGCAAGCGTTACCTCAAGATCGACTACGTCATGGACCAACGCCTCGACCCCATCCTGGCGACGCGCGCGGCCGCTCGCCTGCTCAGTCACAACTACAAGTCGCTCGGCAACTGGCCGCTCGCCATCACCGCCTATAACCACGGGGTGGCCGGGATGCGCCGAGCCAAGCGAAGGCTCGGGACGGACGATCTGGCGATCCTCATCAAGAAGTACCGCAGCCGCAGCTTCGGCTTCGCTTCGCGTAACTTCTACGCCCAGTTCTTGGCTGCCCGGAAAATTCTGCACGCTCACGAGACTTACTTTGGACCCGTGAAGCGGGACGACCCTGAGGTCGTCGACGAGATCAGGCTGCCCTTCTTCCTGGACGTGAAGGACCTGCAGACCTACCTGGGAGTCTCGCCGGAGGTCGTGCGCCACTACAACCATGCGCTGCGCCCTCCGATCTATCGCTCCGGGAAGCTCATTCCGAAGAGTTACGTGCTGCGACTGCCCGCGGGCACCGTGGTGCCGAACGCCGAAGCATGGCTGGCCGCAATTCCCGAGGAGTTTCGCCACGATGCGCAGCACCGCTCGCGCTACCACCAGGTTCGGCGCGGGGATACGCTCGGCCGGATCGCAGGGCGCTACAGAACCTCCGTGAGCACGCTCGTGGTGCTCAACAACCTGCCCAGCCGCCATCGTATTTTTCCCGGCCAAGTGCTCCAGCTCCCGGAGGGCAGGCGCTCGCGTGGCAAGCGCAGCTTCAACCTCGTGAAGTCGGCCAAGGCGAGCCCCAAGCCCAAAGCGATTCCCAGGGAGGAGGTCGAACCTCTGTATGGACCGCCGGCTCCCGCGTCCTACGACTCACCCTGGCGTCGACTCCAGGGAGACTACGTGCTCGTAGATGCGCTCGAGACACTGGGGCATTTTGCCGAGTGGCTGCAGCTCCCGGTTTCGAAGCTACGGAGACTGAACCGACTCTCCTCGCGCCGCACGCTGCGCATGGGCACGCGACTGAAGCTCGACTTCTCACGCGTCGAGCGCGACACCTTCCTGCAACGCCGACTCGAGTTCCACAAGGGGATCGAGGAGGACTTCTTCGGCTCCTACCAGGTCACCGGAACGCTCGACCACAAGCTGCGGCGGGGAGATAGTTTGTGGGTGCTGGCGCACCAGACCTACAGCGTGCCAACGTGGCTGATTCAGCGCTATAACCCGGACGTCGACCTTACGGAGCTGACGCCCGGCAGCGCTCTCAAGATCCCCGTGGTGGAGCACATCGGGGGCTAGAGCCAGCTACTGGCCGAGCAGCTCGCGGGCGATGATCACGCGCTGGATCTCGGAGGTCCCCGCACCGATCTCCATCAGCTTGGCGTCGCGCGCGATGCGCTCGACGGGATAGTCGCGCGTATACCCGTAGCCCCCCAGGATCTGAACGGCGGCCATGCCCGCGCGCGTGGCGACCTCGGAAGAGAAGAGCTTGGCCGCGGAAGCGAGCTTCGAGCAGTTCTGCTCGTGAATGCAGCGCTGCGCGGCCTCGTACGAGAGCAGACGCGCGGCCGTAAGCTCCGTATACATATCGGCCAGCATCTTCTGGACCATCTGAAACTCGCCGATCGGCTTGCCGAACTGCTTCCGCTCCTTCGCGTACGCGAGCGAGTGCTCGAGCGCCGCCTCTGCTAGACCCAGCGAGATGAAACTCAGGGTGGCTCGTTCCACATCGAGTCCGCGCATCATCATGCTGACGCCCTTGTTCTCCTCTCCGATACGATCCTCGACGGAAACGCGCACCCCGTCCAGGCGTAGCTCGGCCGTAGGGCTGCCTCGCATCCCCATCTTCTCAACGGTGCGGCCGACGGAGAAGCCGGGCAAGCTGGCGTCCACCAGGAAGACCGAGACGCCCTGGGCTTCAAGATCGGGATCCGTCTTCACATAAATGACCAGAGTCTTCGCCTCGGAGCCATTGGTGATGAAGGTCTTCGATCCATCGATTACGTAGTCATCGCCGTCGCGTTTCGCCCGAGTCCGCATGCCCAGGGCGTCCGAGCCCGCGCCGGGCTCGGTCAGGGCCCAGGCACCGAGCGCCTCGCCCGTGCACAGCGCCGGTAGCACGCGCGCCTTCTGCTCAGGGCTGCAATCGCGCACGATCGCGCCCACTGCGAGCACAGCGTGCGCGCCGTAGGACAGCGCGACCGAGCCAGACACCCTGGCCAGCTCCTCCATGATCAGCGCGGCACTCAGGTAGTCCCCGCCGCTTCCGCCGTACTCCTCCGGCGCCAGCACGCCAAGCGCCCCGATCTCGCCCAGCTTGCGGAAGAAGTCGCGTGGAAACCAATCCTCGGCGTCGATCCGTCCGGCGAGTGGAGCCAGCTCCTCCTGCGCCAGACGCCGTACCGTGGCGCGGATCAGCTCCTGTTCTGCACTGAGTTCCAGCATCTCATACCTGGAAGAGGGTCTCATCGGGTAGCCGGATCGCGGTCAGCATACCGCCATAGACGCAGCCCGTGTCGATCCCGATCGAATAGGGCAGGTTCCAGCGCACCTGCAGGTCGGGCATGGGGGTATGGCCGTACACAACGGTCGCGCCCAGGCTATGCGGCAGGTCGGCCGTTCCGCGTTGCCAGAGCAGGTCGCGCGGCTGCTCTCGCGCCAGCGCGTACTCGACGTCGGAAAGCCGCAGCGCCTCTTTCGACAGACCCGCGTGCACGAACAGGTACTCCCCGTCCACATGCCACAGCTTGAGGTTGCGGTAGAACTCCTCGTGCTGCTTGGGCAACTGGAAATCATCCTCTGAGTTGAAGAAGCCGTAGCTCTGGAGCGTCGTATCTCCGCCATTCTCCAGGAAGGCCTCGGCACCGAAATACGCCGCTCCGTTCCAGCCCAGAAAGGACAGGAACATCGCCTCGTGATTGCCCATCAGAAACGTGCAGCGCTGCCGCTTCTGGAGCCGGACCAGGAACTCCACGGTCCCCGCCGGATCCGGACCCCGGTCCACGTAGTCTCCGATGAAAAGGAGCTGGTCGCCCAGCTGGAGCGGAAGCTTCTCGATCAGCTGCTTGAGCTTGTCGCCCATTCCGTGAATGTCACCGATGGCGTAGAGCATTTCCCTTCTGCTTATCGGACAGAATCAGCCGAGTTTGCCCCTCATGGCTGGGCGCAGGTGCACCCAGCTGTCCGCAGGCAGCGAAGATGTCATCCCCCCGACTGCGACGCACCGTCACCGGTAGGCGCGCGGCCGCCAGCGTCCCGGCAAAAGCCTCGATCTGAGGCGCTTCGGGTCGGCGGTAGGCGCTGCCCGGATGCTCGTTCATGGGGATCAGGTTGACCTTGGCGCGCAGCCCGTGCAGGAGCTTTACCAGCCGGCGGGCATCGTCGGGCGAATCGTTCACCCCCCGGATCAGCGTGTACTCGAACGAGAGGCGGTCGCGCCGCGAAGCCGGATAGCGCCGGCAGGCCTCCAGCAGGGTCGCGATCGGAAAACGACGATTCAGCGGCACCAGCTCATTGCGCACCTCATCGGTCGTAGCATGCAGCGAGACCGTGAGCCGCACCGGCAGCGCCCGACCGAGCTCCGCCATGCGAGGAACGACGCCCGCCGTGGAGACGGTGACCCGGCGAGGGGAGAGCCCCATCCCTCGGGGATCCGCCAGGATTCGGATCGAGCGGATCACGTTGTCGAGGTTGAGCAGCGGTTCTCCCATGCCCATAAAGACCACGTGCGTGATCTCCTTGCCAGAGCGCGCCAGAACCTCCGCCCCGTGGAGAACCTGGTCTACGATCTCGCCCGCGCGCAGGTTGCGGCCCAGCCCCAGTCGCCCCGTCGCGCAAAAGGAGCAGTCCAGGCTGCAGCCCACCTGCGAGGAGACGCAGAGCGTTTGACGCCTGGGCTCGGGAATCAGCACCGACTCGATCTTCGCTCCGTCGTGCGTGCGCAGCACCAGCTTGCGGGTGCCATCGGTGGACTCGAAGCTCGACTCTCGCTCCAGGCAGCCGAGGCTCCACGTCTCATACAGCCGCTCGCGCAGGGGACGAGCGAGATCGGACATCAGGCGGAAATCGCGGACTCGCTGCCCATACACCCAGCGCAGCACCTGATCGGCCCTGAAGCGTTCGAGCCCCTCGCGTGCGAAGGCCTGCCTGAGCTCTTCGGATGTGTGGTCCAGCACGGAGTTCGTGTTTCGACTCACGCTCCCGCCTCTCTCACGTAATCGAAGTAAACGATGTCGCGTCCCTCGGCAATCCATTCAGCCTCGTAGGCGGTTTCGGGTCGCGCGGGGCGATCGGTCGAGAGCGGCGCCGGCGCGTGCAGGTTTCGCAACCCCGGCGCCTTCGACATGACCTCGTGGATCCTCTCGGCATAGCCGGTGTGATCGGTGGAGATGTGCAGCACACCTCCGGGCTCCAACACTCGCGCCATGCGCAGCGCAAACTCCCGGTTCACGAGACGGCGACGGTGATGGCGCTTCTTGGGCCAGGGATCGGGACAGTTGACCCAGCACTCCGCAACCGAGGCCTCGGGCAGCACGCGTTCGAGCAGGTACTCCGCGGGCGCGTGCACCAGCTTGATGTTCTGCAGGGCTTTGGCCGCAACGCGGCGTGCGCTCTTTTCGACGCGCTTGCGCGAGACCTCCACACCCAGGAAGCGCCGCTCCGGCTGGGCTTCGGCCAGCTTCAGCATGAGGTCGGCTCGTCCGAATCCGATCTCCAGCACGACCGGTCGGAGCCCCACGCAGGTCTCGAGCCCACGTACCCGCAGTTCCTCCACCTCGAGCACCACCGTCAGTCCAGGCGCACTTGAACCGGGCATAGAAACTGCGCCCCCCGAGCGCGTTCGAGCGGACTCGACCGCAGAAACCTCGCCGCAACCGGCGAAACCGCATACTGCACCACGCGCCCCGCCTCGGGCTCGAGTCCGGAGAGCTCGCGCACCCGGGCCAGTGCCACGTCGAGACCGCCCAGCTGATCCACGAGCGCATGCTCCTTGGCATGCGACCCGGTCCAGACCCGTCCCTGCGCGACCCGGTCCAACACTTCCTCCGAAAGCCCGCGATCCTTCGCCGCCTTGCGTACGAAGTCCGTGTAGAGGAGCTCGATCTGACGACGAAGCAGCGCGCGCTCCTCTTCGGTGCGCGCCCGTACCGGATCGTAGATGCCCGCGTGGCGCCCCCGCTCGACCGCATCGAAGCTCACGCCCAGCTGCTCGAGGAAGGCGTCGAACTTGAGGCTGGCCATGACCACGCCAATCGAGCCGGTGAGCGTGGTGGGCTCGGCGATGATCTCATTGGCCGCCATCGCGACGTAGTAGCCGCCCGAAGCCCCCGTGTCTCCCAGGCTGGCCACCACGGGTTTCTTCTCCGCCAGCTTGCCCACGGCACGCCAGATGAGATCGGACGCCAGCGGATCGCCGCCGGGGCTATCGATGCGCAGCACGACCGCGCGCACGTTATCGCTCTGTGCCAGGCGACCCAGCAGACCCACGATACCGCGGGAGGAGCCCGCGCCCGGCAGAATCAGGCCCTGCAGCACGACGACCGCAAGCTCGTTGGCCTCGCCCAGGACCGGCTGCCACTGGAAGCGTGGGCGCGCCACGCGCGCGTAGCTCGCCGCGCTCACCAGCCGCGCCTCGTGCCCTGCTTCGGGCTCCCCGTTCCCGGGGGCCAGCGCCGCCAGACGCTGCGGCACCTCGTCCGCGTAGACGAGCTCGTCGACCAGCCCGATCTCGTGCGCCTGCACCGCCAGGTAGGGTCCGTTGTCGATCCACTCACGCGCCCGCTCAGCGCTGCCCGCGCTCCCGCTGGCCAGCCCATCGATGAGTGCCTCGTAGAGTCTTTCGACCACGGCCTCCAGCGCCTCCCGCGCGGCGCGGCTCATCGAGCTGCGTTCCAGCGTCTCCGCCGCCGACTTGTAGCGGCCGGCGGAAATCACGTCCGGCTCGATCTGGAGCTTCTCCAACGCGCGCCGCAGGAACGGAACTTCCATGCGTACGCCCAGCAGATCCAGCCGTCCCTCGGGCGCCATCCAGAAATGATCGGCCATTGCACCGAGCCACGCGCCCGCGTTGCCCGTGTTCTCGGCGTACGCCACAACGCGCTTGCCCGCTTCACGCAGCCGGCCCAGGGCACGAGCAAGCGCGCTCACCTTGGCCCAGCCCAGCGACCCGGGGCCGAGCTTGAGCAGCACGCCCTGTACCTGCTCATCTCGCTGCGCGTAACGCATGACTTCCAGCACGTTGGCGAGCAGCGGCGGCCGCTGCATCAGCTGCTCGAGCCAGGGCGAGGGGGTGCTGGCTTCGGCCAGGCCTCGATCCAGGCGCAGCACCACCCACTCGCGAGGGATCCGGCTCAGGAACGGAAGCAACACCAGGTCGCGCAGACCCCCCCCGAGGTTCTGCAAGAGGCGGCGCAACACGACACCGGGAGACGGAAGCTGGGGGGGGACGCTCATCATGGGCTCTCTCGCAGCAGGCTACTCGGGCTCCGGATCCACATCCGTCCCTACGACCAGTCGAATCCGAGCTTTGATGATTTCGAACTTGCGGTCGTTGGTGCGGAGTCCAGAGAGCGGACCCTGCTGGCGGATCAGGTAGGAGACATCCTGGATGCGCTCGGAGGTCGCCGGGTGACTGAGCAGAAACTGCGGCACCTGGAGGCCGCCCGCGGCCTCCGCCTGCAGGGTCTGGAGCATCGTGATCAGCGCGTTCGGGTCGTAGCCCGCCTTCACCATCGTCTTCACCGCCTGGGCGTCGGCCGCTTCCTCGGCGTCCTGAGTGTAGGTGTTGATATAGGCCTGGGCCGCGAGTCCCGTCGCCGCCTGGCCCCCCTGCGCCACGTAGCTATTCCCGGTCAGGATAGCAAGCAATATGGACACTATGTTCGCGGCGAAGCCCGTGTTGCGCTGCCGGCGGTACATCTGGGCCACGTGGCGCGCCGTTACGTGTCCGATCTCGTGGGCGAGGACACCTGCGAGCTCCCCGGCATTCTTGGCGGTGGTAATCAGCCCCGTATGGACGTAAACCGCACCTCCGGGGATGGCGAAGGCGTTGATCTGCTCATCTTCCACGACATAGAAGCGGAACTCGAAGGGCGAGGGAGGCGCGGCCCGGACCAGCTCCTGGCCGATACTGCGCACGTAATTGACGATGATCGGCTCACGGAGGAACTGGTACTCCTCCCGCACCTGACGCTGGACCTGATAGCCGAGTTTCTTCTCCTCCTGCACCGTGAGCGTGCTGCAAGCCGCAAACACGGCGCAGAACGCGAGGCAGCTGAGAGCAGGCCGGGTCCATCTCTCCATATCGCTGATTTTCCTCTAGCAGCGCCCGGAACAGGACACTAGGACGCACCTTCATCGACGGCGTCCGACATCGACTTCTTGAGCGTGGAGATGACAGAGCGAGTCACCGAGAGCACGGCGTCATCGAGCCGCACGTTGTCGATGATGGGCAGACCAAGCTGCTCCGCTTCCGCCAGCACATGATCCTGGATGGAGCGGATCTCGTCCATGAATCTCAGGTAGCGATCCGCCCCGCGCTCTCGCGCCGTCGCTGCTCGCGACTGGAAGCGGGCCGCGTACGCCTTGCTGTCCAGCGTGGCCACGACCAGGAAGATCACGTGCGCGTTCTCGCGGTAGCGGTCGAGGTGTAGCACGCCCGGCAGCAGGTTCACGCCCTCCACCATCATGCTCACATTCTCCTCGACCGCCCGGTCGAGAAGCGCGTGTACCCCCACCACGATCTTCTGCGCCTGCTCTCGGAAGCCGACGATGACGTCGCCCCCCTCGACCGGCCACTCCAGGTGGAGCGCGCGGTAGGCATCGTAGGTGGAGCAGTGGATCTCGGGCATCAGGTCAGCGGAGAACATGAGTCGCATGATCTGGCGGATGGAGTCGGTCCCAATCACGCGCGAAATCTCCAGCCGGCGCGCGACCTCGACCGCGATCGAGGTCTTGCCGACGCCGGTGGAACCGCCCAGCAGCAAGAAGATCGGGCGACCGTCCTCGAGCGCCTGCCGCCAGACGCGATAGCGCTCGGCAGCCTTGGAGCCGTGCGTGCGCTCGATGGTCTCGCTCACCAGGTCGCGCAGCGCGACGCGGTCGATGGAGCGACGCGCCTCGCGCAGCAGGCGAACCTCGAGCTCGCGCGCCACGTCGTAAGCGTCATTCGGGTCCAGACCCGCGCCCTGAAGTGAGACCGCGAGTACGCCCTTCGAGAAGGGGCTGGACGTCCCGCGCGGACCGCTCACCTGCGGCGGCTCCTGCGCCGGCGGCAGGGGCAGCGCCTCGAGATCGTAGCGATCCCCCAGCAGCTCCTCTACGAGCTTGGAGAGATCGTGGAGCGCGACCTCCTCCTGGTTCGCCAGGCGCCCACGGATCTCGTTCGCGGTCTCGAGGGCCACATCGAACGGCACACCCCGCGAGACGAGGGACTGCACCAGGATGCCCCGCATGAACGGACGCGGTTCATCCGACCCGACGACGACGAGAGCTGAGTTGGCCACGACACTCCAAGCCTATCAAACCAGGTTGCGGCCTTCGAGAAGCCGGAAGGCGACGCCGAAACGCAGGCCACGACCGCTCACGCGGAAGCGTTCCGCGCCGATGGCTCCGAGCATCCCCTCCAGAATCACGAGGCCGGCCACAATCACGTCGGCCCGGCCGGGCTCCAAGCCCGGCAGGCGACGTCGCTCCCCTACACTCATCCGTGAGAGCTCCGCGATCCAGCGCGACAGCGTCTGGCGCTCGAGCACCAGACCCTCGACCGCCTCCGCGACGTAGCGAGAGAGGCGTAGCTCCATCGCCGCCAGGGTGGTGGCGGTACCGGCCACGGCCACCACCTCGCCGCTGCCGTCCAGACCGCGAGCGTGCGCGAGCTCGGCGCTGCCGCGCTCCACCGCGTTCCGCAGCTCGGCCAGCTCCGCGGCCGGGATCGGGTGGCGGCTCACGTGAGCTTCGGTCAGGCGCACGGATCCCAGCGCCAGGCTCGCCCCCTGTACCTCGTCCCGGCCCCTGGTCCAGGCCAGCTCGGTGCTCCCTCCCCCCACATCGATCACCAGCAAAGGGCCCTGGCTCGGGTCCCGGGCGCGGAGGCTGGCTGCGATCGACAGCTCTGCCTCCTGCTGGCCATCCAGCAGGTGGCCGGCATCGAGCGCTCCCTCGGCACACAGCTCTTGCAGCACGCGCTCTCCGTCACGGGCGCGGCGCAGCGCCGCGGTGCCGACCCCCACGACCCGCTGCGCACCAAGCGCACGCGCGCGCGAGGCGAACTCGCGCACGACCTTGCGCGTGCGCAGCTCCGCTGCCGGGTCTAAAACCCCCGTTGCGAAAACACCCTCGCCCAAGCGTGTAATTCGCGCCTCGTCGCGTAGCACTTTCCCCCCAGGCTCGATTACGAGCAGCAGGACCGTATTGGACCCCAAATCGATCACCGCGACCGGGGCGCTGGTGCGGGTGGCGCTGTTGACCATCTCGAATTTTGGCTACTGTTAAATGTTACGTAGGGGTGGGAGGATTGAAGGCGCTCTATTTCAGTAGCGCTCGGGCTTCGTCAGTGCAGCCGGGGATGACGCGATCCTGGCGGGCACGTGCCTCACCTCCGCGCAGCCAGCCTCCCCCTGCTTCCCCTCCTCTGCGCTCAGTTAACCCTAAAAAGCCAAGAAATCCGCAGCCGACCCCGTGGGGCAGCCCCGCTTGCATGCGCGGTCTACGCCTCGTTCCTCCCTACCATGCCGGACGCGGAGGAGAGACATTATGCGCACCATAGCGGTGATGAACCAAAAGGGGGGGTGTGGCAAAACCACGACGGTCGTCAACCTTGCGGGCTGCCTCGCCAGCGAGGGACACCGTGTGCTCGTGATCGACATCGACCCCCAGGCACACGCCACGCTCGGGCTAGGCCTGGACCCCGAGCAGCTTGAGGAGAACCTGTACGAGGTGCTGGCGGAGGACGGCGCCCCCAGCGCCCGCCTGGACGAGGTGACCGTGCCCGCCGACGAGAACCTCGATGTCGCGCCCTCGGGCGTGATCCTCTCGGCCCTCGAGCAGAAGCTCGCCGCCGAGGGAGCCAAGGGACGTACGGAGCGTCTGGCCAAGGCCCTGGAGCTGCTCCCCAAACCCTATGACTTCGTCCTGATCGACTGTCCCCCGAACGTGGGGATCCTCACCTTCAACGCCCTGCGGGCGGCCCAGGAGGTCATCATTCCGCTCGAGACCAGCTACTACGCCATGCACGGAGTCGGGAAGCTGCTCGAGACGATCGGCCTGCTGGAGGACCGGGTCGGTCACCAGCTCTCCATCCGCATCCTGCCCACGCTCTTCGATGGCCGCACGCGCTTCGCCAAGCGTGCCCTGGCCGAGATCCGGGAGACCTATAAGGACCTGGTCTTCGACACCGTGATTCGGCAGAACGTGCGGCTACGCGAGGCGGCCCAGCGCGGGCTCCCGATCAGCAAGCTCGACCGGCGCTGCTACGGCTTCGTCGACTACATGTCACTCGCGTTGGAGCTGCTCTTCGACCGCATCCAGCACGCGGAAGAGGAGGAGGAGATGCCTCAGCCCAAGGCGGCGGGGGCCAAGGGCGTCGTCTTCACCTACAAGAGCACCAGCGCAGGGGAGGTACAGCTCGCGGGGGACTTCAACGACTGGGTGGCAAACAAGGACGTGGAGACACGCCGCGGGCCGAACGGCACCTGGGAGATGATCGTCCGACTCGGACCCGGCGTATACCAGTACCGCTACAAGGTCGACGGGGATTGGATGCCCGATCCAAGTAACCCTCGCTCCGTCGAGGGACCGGCGGGTGGTATAAACTCGGTGATCATCATCAGCTGAGCGCGGCGCTGGGGCGCGCCGCGTCTACCGGAGGTCGGGACGTGCGGCGCAGGGGCCTGGGTGACGTACTTCACTATTTCATCCCCGAAGACGAGCAGTGCGAGGCGCGCGCGCAGGTGCAGACCACGCGGGCGCAACTTCCCACCTCCGCCATAGTCTGGTGTCTTCCGGCCAGTGCTGAACGACTGCTGAGCTGCGCGCTCGCGATCGATCTGGCGGTAGCGACCGCCCGGGACGGAGCGCGCGCCGAGATCCTGGCCCCGTTTCCGCGCCATCGCCTGCTGCCTCGCGCACCCGAGGTTTCCTGGCAGGAGATCGACCTCGCAGACGCAGGTGCCGAAGGGCTGGAGCGTAGCCTGCAGCAGCGGCCGCCCGGAACGCGCAGCTTCGTCCTGCTACCTCCCGCCACGCTCGGGACCCTGCTCCAGCAGCTTGCACCGGGCTCGGTGGATGGTGTGCTGGTGCCGCTCGAGGCCACGCCTTTGGGACCGGGGCAGGCGCTGGGTCTGTTGCGCCAGCTCGGCCCGCTCATGCCCGAGCTGCGGGTGGGCGCGGTGCGGGTGGGCGCGAACAGCAGCTCCGAGGTCCAGGACACGCTCGGAAAACTGGCACGGGCGGCGCAGCGCCAGCTCGGGCTCGAGCTCGAAGACCTGGGCGAGCTGCACCGGGGTCCGGCCATCTTCCGTTCCCTGCTCCACGGACTCTCGGTGCTCGACGTGGATGAGGAGGGGAGCACGGCTCGAAGCGTACGCGACCTGGCGTTGCGCCTGAGCGCCTGATTCAGGAGGGCTCCGCCGGAGTAGGCGGGCCGAGGTCGAGCGCGAGCAGTGTGCCCGCGCACACGAGCCAGGGTAGACACAGGAAGTTCAGCCCCGGAACGAGAAAGGTACCGAGTGCGGTCGCGCCGAAGCCAAGCATCGCGCGCCGGTGCTGCCAGAGCCAGCGACGGCGCTCACGGAAGGGGATGCCGCGCCGGTCCAGCAGGTAGCCGGTGTAGTCGAGGGGCGCAAAGAACATGGCGAAGAGCAGCGCTCCCAGGAAGGCGAGCGGCTGCAGACCCGGCACCCAGCCGAGCAGGAAGAAGGCGAGCCAGCCGCCGAGCAAAAAGAGCGTGCGCCGACCTTCCTCGATCACCACCCGCAGCGACCCCGTGAGCGCAGCCCGCAGGCCCGTCTGCGACTCCTCCAGCACGGCTCCACTTCGCAGCCGCTCCACCCGTCGCGAGAGCACGTCGAGGAAGGGCGAGGCAGCCACGCCCCCGAGCAGCGTGAACAAAAAATAGAGCACAACCCCGAAGAGCCCCATCAGAATCCACTTCAGCAACCAGGCCAGCACGCGCAGGGGCCCCGCCCAGAGCCAGCCGTACCAGACTTTTGGATCCGCCGTGGGGAGAAGCGCCGCCGCGCTCTCGCTGAGCGGCTCCCAGTAGGTCCAAAAGACGGACACGGCCAGCGCGAAGGCGGCGAGGTTCACCAGAAACGGGAGCGCACACCAGACCCAGAGCTCGGAGTGCGAGCGAAGCAAGCGCAGGGCAGTGCTCAGGCTGGCAGCGCCAGCAAAGAAACCGGAGCGACGCACGGCCACCGTTGCAGCCTACGCGTCGATCAAGGCGAGGACCGCGTCGCGACGCGCCACCATCTCTTCCTCGCTCGACGCTTCGACATTGAGCCGCAGCAGCGGCTCGGTGTTCGATGGACGCAGGTTGAACCACCAGTCGGGAAAGGAGATGGTGAGCCCATCGAGCCCGTCCGCCTTCCCGTCTGGAAAGGCGCGGGCCACTCTTTCCAGGGTCGCGGACACGTCCCGCACGCTGCGATTGACCTCGCCGCTCTGGAAGTAGCGTCGTAGCGGAGCTGAGAGCTCCGCCAGCGGCCGACCCCCGAGCTCGAGCGCCTGCAGCAGCAGCAGCATCGCGGCGGCCGCGTCGTCTGCGACATAGCCGCTGGGAAAACGGAAGTAGTAGTGCCCCGAGAGCTCGCCCCCGAAGCACGCATCCGTTTCGCGCATCAGCTGCTTCATGAACGCGTGCCCAACGCGGCTCCGCTCCGGGATCCCTCCCCCCTCCCGGATGCACTCGGGAACCACGCGACTGCAGCGCAGATCGTAGATCACGTGTGCACCCGGTCCCGCTCCGAGCAGGCGGTGCTCGAGCACGACGCCGGCAAGCAACCCCGTCATCAGGTCGGCCGGGATAGGATCTCCGCTCGCATCGACGAACACCGCGCGGTCCCCGTCTCCATCGAAGGCGATCCCCAGGTCCGCCCCCACAGACTTCACCGCATGGCGAAGATCCTCTAGGTTCTCGAGCTTGAGCGGATCGGCCTCGTGGTTGGGAAATGACCCGTCGGGCTCGAAGTAGAGCCGGGTGACCTCGAGAGGCAGCTGCTCCAGAAGACCCGAGATCGCGGCGCCCGCAATGCCGTTGCCGGCGTCGATCGCTACGCGCAGCCGGGGGCGGCCGGGGAACATCTCGAGCAGACTCGTGTAGTACTCCGCATCGATGCTCTGCTCGCGCAGCTGCGCACGCGGGGGCCCGACCGCTCGGCCGAACCGATCTTCGGCCAGCGCGCGGATCTGCTTCATGCCCGTCTCGATGCCGATGGGCACCGCCGACGGACCGCATAGCTTGAATCCATTGTACGCCCCGGGATTGTGGGACGCGGTGATCATCACGCCTCCGGCCGCCTCGAACCTCGTCGTCGCGAAGTAGACCATCGGGGTGGCGACCCGACCGATGTCGATCACCTCCACGCCCTCGGCCAGCAGTCCCGAAACGAGGGCCTCGCGCAGAGCCACTCCACTCACACGCATGTCCCGGGCCAGCACGATGGGACCACCACCCAGGAAGCTTGCAAGCGCTCCTCCAATGGCGAGCGCCGCGTCTGCGTCCAGCTCGTCGGGGTAGATGCCGCGGATGTCGTAGGCCTTGAAAATCGCTGGCTTCATGCGTCCTGAAGGTTCCGTCTGGCTCCGTTGACTTCAACCCGGGGCTGCAGCACCCTGCCCATGATGTTCGGGCTGGGAATCCCAGAGCTGCTGATGATCCTCGTGATCATCGTACTGATTTTCGGCGCCACCCGACTGCCGCAGATCGGTGAGGGCCTCGGGAAGGGGATCAAGAACTTTCGCGCGGCCCTGCGTGAGCCACCCGAGATCGACGTCACGCCCAACAAGGATCCGGAGCAGAAGCAGGACGAATCGGAGCGCTGACGGGGCGGAGTGCCCCCTAGAGCGTGAGCTCGACGCGGTAGCGGCGTGCCTCCTCGGAGGGGTCGGGGATCAGCACGGTGAAGCCCTTGATCCTGCCGATAATCCGTGATCGGGCCGGCGAGTCGAAGCGCCTCTTCAGAGCCCCGGGCCCCAACTCCGCGACCTCGAGCCGGGTCATCAGCCCGGAGACGGAGGAGCCCAGCGCCTCCCCGTCCGCATCGAGCAGCGTGGCCCACACCTTTGGGGTGCGTGTGGAGCCATCCGAGGCAAGGTTCCCGCGCACGACCAGGACCCGGCGGCCACTGGCGTCGCGCACGTACATGGCGTGGATATCGGTCGCGATCCAGCCAGTCGTCCGCACGCTCGGCGGACCCGGCTCATGGTCGATCGCATACAACTTGAGCGCGCGCAGCCCACCCACGATCAGAAACACGCCCACGACCGTAGCCAGCAACGGCGCCAGCCGGCCAGGCCCCCTGCGCTTCGCCCGGGCGGCGGGAGCCGCTTTCTCCTCCCCCTCCGAGGCGTCCGCCCGCTCGAACTCCTGCTCGGCGAAGCCCTGGCCGGAGCGGACGGGAATCGGCTCCCGGGCCCGCAGCGGGGGCGGGGTGGCCAGGCCGTCATCGAAGGGGTCCCAGGAGTCTCCGGGCTCGCTATCCTCCGACTCCTGCTCTCGCGCCTCCACCTCGCTGACCAGCTGGAGGCCGTCGTCGGGCGGGCTCAGATCGGCATCGATGGTGCCGAGCTCGGGCGGCGGCTCATCGATCTCGCCGAGATCGAAGTCATCGCTGGCCGCGCCGCCCAGAACCCCTTCCTCCGACTTCCCGGCTGCCTCGTCAGCCTCATCGACCCCGAAGAGGAACTCCGGATGCTCCAGATCTGAGTCCTCCCGGAAGGGAGCCGGTTCCTCGGGCCGGCCCGTATCGGTATCCTCGGGCCGGCCGGGTGAGGGGCGAGCTTCGAGCGGCCCCGGGGGGTCTACGTGAAAGGCGTGCTCACAGCGGGAGCAGCGCACTTTGGCCCCCCCGGGCGGAATCTTTTCATCCGGCAGGTTGAAGCGGGTCTCACAGTTTTTGCAGACAACGACCATCGCTGCACGGATCCCTTGGCGCGCGAACACGCACGTTCCCACGCTGCGCGTCGGCGAAGATCGGAGTGCGCTTGAGGTATGCGGGTGAATGAGGGGCTCGCGGCGCTCAGCCAGCGGCGCTTGCTGATCGTGACCGGAAAAGGGGGTACAGGAAAGACCACCATCGCCGCGGCTCTCGGCCTGCTGAGCGCCCGCCAGGGTATCGACACGGTCGTCATCGAGCTGGGCGAAACGCCACTGCTGCCCCGGCTGCTGAGCGATGATCCGGCCACGCTCCAGACGGACGGTGGCCGGGATCCCATCCAGCTGGCGCCTCATCTCTTCACGCTCCGCATCGTTCCCGAAGTGGCTCTGATCGAGTACCTCGAGCTCCAGCTGCGCGTTCGCCGCATCGTCAATGCGGTCGTGCGTAACAAGGGCTTCCGGCGCATGCTGGACGCCGCGCCGGGATGGCGCGCCCTGATCACGCTCGGCAAGCTGTGGTACCTCCAGTCCAGGATGCAGGGTGAGCGACCTCGCTGGCCCCTGCTGATCGTGGATGGGCCAGCCACGGGACACGGTATCTCCTTCCTTTCCGTGCCCAAGGTGGTGCTGGACAGCGTCCAGCTGGGACCGCTGCGAAGACACACCGACTGGGTGCAGGACCTGCTTCAGGACCCTCAGCGCACGCTCGTCTTGCCGGTCACGCTCGCGGAGGAGCTCCCCGTAAGTGAGACGCTGGAGCTGTGTGCGCGTATGGCAGGGCTGGGGATGACCATCGGCCCCGTGATCGCGAACGCCGTGGAGCCCGGTCCCGAGCTGCCGCAGCTGGAGACCGTCCTCTCGACGCTCGCGCGGCTTACGCCGCCCGCCCGGGACGCCCCTCTGCTGGATCCGGAGCTCTTGCGAACCTGTGTCGAGTACCGCGTGCGCCGATCGTCGCTGCAGCGCGGCTTCCTGAAGCAGCTCGAGCGCGGATGCGGCAGCTCTATCGTCTCCCTGCCCTACCTCGTGCGCGCCATCGAGAACCCCGCAAGCCTGGCTCCCCTGGCCAAGCACCTGAAGCGTGCTCTCGCGGGTTGGGAAATGCCGGCGTGAGCGAGACGCCCTGGCTCGAGCACCAGATCCTGGTGATCGTGGGGACCGGCGGCGTGGGCAAGACCACCGTCAGCGCCGCCCTGGGACTCGAGGCCGCGCGCCGTGGAAAGCGGGTCCTGGTACTGACGATCGATCCTGCGCGCCGTCTGGGCGACGCGCTCGGGATCGAGCTGGGACACGAGCCGCACTCGATTCCGGGCGCTGTGCTGCGAGCCGCCGGGATCGAAGCCAGCGGCGAGTTCGTCGCCATGATGCTCGACACGAAGCAGACCTTCGACGATCTGGTCCGCCGCTACTCGCCAGACGAGGAGGCGCTCGAGCGTATCCTCACCAACCCGATCTATCAGAATCTCACCGATGCGCTGGCTGGGAGCCGTGAGTACTCGGCGATGGAGAGCCTGCACCAGCTTCACAGCGCCGGCGAGTATGATTTGATCGTGCTCGACACGCCGCCCAGCAGCCACGCGCTCGAGTTTCTGGACGCGCCACGCCGACTCACAGGCTTCCTACAGAGCGATCTACTGAAGCTTTTATTCCGCCCCGCACTCGCACTCGGGCGTACCGGCTTTCGCCTCTTCCGCTTCGGCTCTGCGACCGTCCTGCGCGCACTCGAGATGGTGACCGGACTGGGGTTCCTGAGGGCCATCTCCGACTTCTTGCTGGCATTCGAGAGCATGCTGGAGGGCTTCACCGAGCGCGCGCGCGCGACCGAGGCGTTGCTGCGAGATCCCATCTGCGGTTTCGTACTCGTGGTGGGACCCGATCCAGAGCAGGCGCGCCGAGCCGAGGACTTCTGGAAGCGGCTGCAGCAGGAGAGAGTTCACCTCTTGGGGCTGGTGATGAACCGCGTGCGGACCTGGCCGGGAAGAGGTCGGACACCCGAGCTCGGGACGGCCGAGGCCAAGCAGCTAACGGAGCAGCTGACTAAAGAGCTGGCGAAACGGGATCCAGGCTTCGAGCCTGAGCAGGCGGCACGCGAGCTGGTGGCCACGCTGACGCAGCAGGCCTTGCTGGCGCGGCGGGATGCGGAGGTTGGCGCGCGCCTGGAAGAAGCGATCGGGCTCTCGCCGGAGGCCGTGCGGAAGATCCCCCTCTTCTCGGAGGACGTGCATGCACTCGAGGGTTTACGGCGCATGGCCTCGCACCTGTTCGAGGAGGCACGTGATGTCTGAGCGCGAGCGAGCGCTGGTGCATCTCGCTAAGGGGTGGGAGGAGCTGCTTCTGGCCTGCGCCGAGGGACTGGCCAGCTGGCGCATCCGTCTGGAGTCGGACGAGGCCGGAGCGCCTGAAACGGGTCTAGAAGCACTGCTGCAGCTTTGGTCCGATTTAGAAGCGCGCGGAGCCGCAGGACTGCTTCCACTGCTCCAAAAGGCGCTGCGGGACGAGCGCGAGCGCTGGGAGCGGAGAGCAGCGGGCGATGCCGCGGCGCGTCGCCTGCGCGACCTCTGCAGCGCCCTGCTGGACGTGATCGAACCGGAGCTACGCGCCGACGAAACAGCTGCCCGCGCGCCGCGCCGAGCTCCCCGCCGCTCGCGAGCCCCCTCCTCCTGATCTCCCGTTGGTAACGGTTTGACCCGTGTGTGGGCGGGTGGGATACTCCCGACCCATGGTCATCTTGATCAAACGCTACGCGAACCGGAAGCTGTACAACACTGACTCGAGCCGGTATATCACGCTCAAGGGCATCTCCGAGCTCGTTCGAGAGGGGCGCGACATCCAGGTGATCGACAACGAGTCGGGGAAAGACATCACCCCGGTCGTTCTTTCGCAGATCCTGGTGGACGACCAGAAGCAGCAACCGGATGCGAACTCGGGTGTTCCCGGGCAGGTGCTCTCGGAGCTGATTCAGCGCGGGGGCGACGCCATTTATGGCGCCATCCGGCGCTCCATGGGCGACGTGCCGGGCAACATCTCCGACGTGCGCGACAACATGAAGCGTTGGATCAAGACGCCGCGTGAGCTCGATGTTTCGGAGATCACGCGCGCGGTGCACCAGGCGGTCGAGCGTGTGCTGCGCATGGTCGACCTCCCCACCCGCGGGGATCTCGAGGCGCTCAACAAGAAGGTCGACCGGCTCACCCGCGCGCTCGAGTCCTTCGAAGCCCAGCTGGCTCGGGACCACGACCGCCCCCTCTAGGACTAAGAGCGAAAGACTCCAGTCCGGCGGTGTACCTCTTCATCCAGCAGCAACTGGATCGTGTTGCGGATCTGGTCCCGCGTACGGTTGACGTAGAGCGCGTCGTCGGCTTTCTCGCGCGCGGCAGCGTCCCAGCGGATCGGCTCCCCGAAGCGGATGCGCCACTGACTCGGTAGCGGGATCAGGCCCAGCGGCCCCGCGACGGGGAACGTCGGGGTCACCGGCAGAGGAACACCCAGCAAGCGCCGGGGAAGCGTCGGGTCGAGCAGAACGGGGTGGACCTCCTCCGCACCAACCACCGCCACCGGAACGACCGTCGCATCCAGGCGCAACGCCAGGGAAACGAACCCGCCCCGCCCGAAGCGTTGCAGCTGGTAGCGCTGGCGAAACGGCTTGACGGCTCCTTTCTGGCCCTCCGGAAACGTCACCACCCAGTGGCCCGTGCGCAGCAACCGCTCGGCGTTCTCCGGACACGCGCGCACCCCACCGAGCCGGGTGAGCAGCGGCTGCGCGAATGGTAAGGTCGCGATCCAGTCCGCCGCGAGAAAGCGTGGACGCAGCTGGCTTGGGTGAAAACGCTCGACCGCGTGCGCAATCATCAGCGCGTCGTAGGGAAGGATCCCGGAGCAATTCGCGACGAGCAGAACCCGTCCCCCGCTGGGCAGATGCTCCGCGCCGCTGACCTTCACGCGCCACCAGCGGTCGAACAGAAAATCGAGCAGCACCCGGCTCTTCTCGAGATAGAGCGGGTCCGAGCCGAACTCGTCCACCTCCAGTGAGCGGTTATCCATGCGATAGGCCGAGACCAGCCGCCGCAGCCCCGAGTAGAGCCCGCTCACGCCCAGCTTGTCGAGGCCGGAGCGCAGGCTGTTGCCCAGCTCATCCAGCACCCGGAAGGGCGAGGCACCGGTGCGCTCCCTTTGCGGCCCGAAGCGGGCCTCGAGCTCGCCGCGCAGCTCCGCCAGTGAGCTCCGCAGCTCCGCGAGCTGCTCGGGCGTGGGCCCGCCGTTTCCGGAAGCGGCTTCGATCTCGCTCATCGGTAGCTCTTCAGCCGGCGCTCCACCACGCAGCTCATCCAGGCTTCCCGGGTTGTGTAGCCAGGCCGAAATCCGAGCTCCTGCTTGGCGCGCTCGGTGTCGACCACCCACCCGAACCGCAGGTAATCATAGAACGCCGCAGGCGGATCGCCCGTGCGCGCAACGGTGGCCAGATAGCCGAGCCGGTAGAGCAGCGGATGCGGCAGCGGCCGCGTGCGTTTGCCGGCCAGCTGGATCAGGGTGGACAGGGGCAGCAGCCCGTCGCCCGCCAGGTTGAACGGGCCGGCCACCTCACGCGTGAGAGCCAGCCCGACAGCGTCCAGCAGGTCCTCCTCGTGCAGGAACTGCATGAGCGGGTCGTAGCCGAGCAGCGTCGTCACCCGGGCCGACTCGAAGTGGCGCGTCACGGACGATGTGTAGCTGGGCCCCATGACCCAGCAGGGGCGCAGGGACACGACGCTGATGCTCGGGTGCCGTGTGGCGAAGGTGCGGAGCAGTTGCTCCATCTCGGCCCGATCGCGAATAGCGTGAGCGTCGGGATGGGCGCGCAGGGCGTGCCGCTCGCTGAGGAAGTTCGGATTGTCGGGATGCGGACCGTAGACCTGGGCCGTGCTGGCCACGACCAGCTTGCTCACGCCCGCGGCGGCCGACGCGTTCATCACGTTAAGGCTGCCAATCACCTCGAGCTCGTGGGCGTACTCCCGGTCGGGGTGGGGATCGGTGAAGAAGGCGGCGTGAAGCAGCGCGTCACAGCGCTCCTTCTCCAGCAGCTCGGCGAGCACGCTGTCGGCGGTGGGCCCCGTCAGATCGACCCGATGGAAGCGCAGCCTTCCCTCGAGCGCTTTGGGCACGCTCAGATCGAGTCCCACGATCCGCGGCGGAGAGGGACCCTCGAGCAGCCGCAGCGCCATCTGACCGCCCACGTAGGACCCCAGCCCACTGATCGCCAGACTTCGCGGCGGCCGCCCGGTCGACACGATTGCGTTGTATCGGACAAGCAGGCGGTGGTGTCAATCGGTTGCTAACGTGCGACCCGACGCTGATGCCTGATCCCCGCCCACTGCTCGTTCGCGATCCCCGCTTTCGCGCACACACCTCGCCCGAGGGACACCCGGAGCGCGCCGAGCGTCTCGAGGCCATCGACCGGGCGCTGGCGCCCCTTTTGGAACAGGTCTTGGAAGTCGCACCCCGCGCGGCCAGCGATGACGAGATCCTGCGGGCCCACAGCGCCGAGCACCTGGCGTTGCTGCAGAAGCTCGAGGGGCAGACCACACAGCTGGATCCCGACACCTATATCTCCCCGAGGTCGCACGAGGTTGCGCGCCTGGCGGCCGGCAGCGCGGTCGAGTTGGCCTTGCGGGTCGCGCGCGGCGAAGCCCGGAGCGGGTTCGCGCTGACCCGGCCACCCGGGCATCACGCTGAGCGAGCGCGGGCCATGGGCTTCTGCTTGCTCAACAACGTGGCCGTGGCCGCGCAGGCGCTGCGCGCGGAGGCGGGGCTCGAACGCATCGCGATCGTCGACTGGGACGTGCACCACGGAAACGGCACCCAGCACCTTTTCGAGCACGAGCGAGACGTGTTGTTTGTATCGTTGCATCAGTTCCCGTTCTACCCGGGCACGGGCGCGCTGCGAGAGCGCGGCAGCGGCGCCGGCGAAGGCGCGACGCTGAACCTTCCGCTGCCGGCGGGTTGCGGCGACGCCGAGTACGCAGCAGCCTTCGAGCAGATCGTCATTCCGACGCTGCGCGAGTTCCGCCCGGAGCTGCTCTTGATCTCAGCCGGCTTCGATGCGCACGCGCGCGACCCGCTGGCCTCGATGCAGGTCAGCAGCGATGGCTTCCGTGTGCTCGCGGGCATGCTGCGCGCACTGGCCGAAGAGGTCTGCGCAGGGCGCATGCTGCTCACGCTGGAGGGCGGCTACGACCTCGAGGCGCTCGGCGAATCCGTAGCCGGCGTGGTTCGGCTGCTGGCCGAGCCCGAGCTCCGCCCCGAAAAACTTCCAGCGCTCACTCCGGTGGGAAGCGAGCTCATCGGGGGTTTGCGCGAGGCGCACGCCCAGAGCTGGAGCTCGCTGCGCGGGCGCGCCTATGCCTGAGCCCACTCATACACTGGATCTGGGGCCTCGACCGCTCTCGCGCCCCAACATCCAGCGACCCGCACGTTTCTGCAGACATCCCTGAAATCACTCGCTATTTGGGGTTGGCCAGGTGGGTTGACGAATCCATCGGAACCCAATAAAGTGGGACGCCGTGGGATTGGGTGGTCTACGAACGACGTGCTGAACAGGGGGGGAAGTACAGCGTTCGTAGACACCCCTTCCCACGGTCGTGCGCTGAGTCCGGGGGTTAGGCCGTGTTCTGGGGAAGTCATGACCACGTTCTGGACGAGAAGGGGCGCACGAGCCTTCCCAAGTCCTACCGGGAGACCCTCAAGAGCCTGAAGGGCGAGCCCTGGATCACGGCGTTGACCCAGTGCCTGACGCTCTTCCCGGCGGCCGAGTTCGACGCGCTGCGAGAGAAGCTCACGCACGCCTCCAGCACGATCGAGTCGATTCAGCATTTGCAGCGTCTAATGCTAGGCAATGCCTCGCCCGCCGCGATCGATCGCCAGGGCCGCATCCTGATCCCGCCCCGGCTGCGCAAGTGGGCGGGGCTCGACCGCGAGATCGTCTTCACCGGCGTCGGGCGGCGGATCGAGGTCTGGGATCGCGCTCGACTGGATGCCGATCTCGAGCAGACGAAGATGGAGTACTCCAACTACACCGACATCCTGAAGGAGTTCGGCCTGTGATGACAGCGGCTCACCTGCCCGTCATGGTGGAGCCGGTCCTGCGCATCCTCAACCCCCGTCCGGGCGAACGCATCATCGACGCTACCGTGGGCCTGGGCGGTCATGCCGAGCGCATCCTGCGCGCGCTCGGCCCTGACGGGCAGCTGATCGGCATCGACCGCGACCCGCGCATGTTGCGTCGCGCCGAAGAGCAGCTGCGCCCCTTCGGCGGCGCGGTCTCGCTGGTGCATGCGCGGCTCGCCTACCTGCGCGATGTGGTCAAGGGCGCCGGACTCGAGCGCGTCGACGGCATCCTGATGGATCTCGGGCTGTGCTCGGCACAGATCGACGACCTCGGCCGCGGCTTCAGCTTTCGGCAGAGCGAGCGGCTGGTGCCGCTCGACATGCGCATGGATCAGGAGCAGGGCGAGACCGCGAGCGAGCTGCTGGCGCGCCTCGACGAGCCGGAGCTAGCGCAGCTGCTGCGCGCGGGCGGTGTGCCCGCGCCGCGACGGGTCGCGCGCGCCCTGCATGCACGGCTGCCGCTTCGCACCACCCAGGATCTGCGCGACGCGCTGCGCAACGTCAGACTCCCGCGCCGGCGTCACCACCCCGCGACGCTGGTTTTCCAGGCGCTTCGTATCGCCGTGAACAACGAGCTCCAAGAGCTCGAGCAAGCGCTCGAGAGCGCGGTGGAGCTCTTGGCCCCGGGCGGGCGTCTCGCAGTGCTGAGCTATCACTCGGGTGAGGACCGTCGGGTCAAGGAGTTCCTGGCGCGGGAGGAGCGCGGCTGCATCTGTCCTCCGGATCTTCCGCGCTGCGGCTGTGGACGCACTCCGCGTCTCAAGATCGTGGCGCGAGGCAAGCCTCCGAACCCGGACGAGGTTCTGCGCAATCCGCGCGCGCGCAGTGCGCGCCTACGGGGGGCGGTCCGTTGGTGAACCTGCGTCTCAAACGGGGCGGGCGCTGGCTGGGCATCCTGCTGGCGACCGTGGTGGGCATCAGCGTCGGCTCAGGCGCCCTCGTATGGACCCGCACGCATATCGTGTCGCTCCAGTATCAGTTGACGCGTCTGGGCGAGCTGGAATCCCAGCTCCGGCGCGACGTCGAGAAGCTGCGCCTCGAGGCTGCCGCCCTCGCTTCGCCCCGACGCATCGAGGCGAAGGCGCGCGCACTCGGTCTGGATTACCCGAAGGCGGGTCAGGTGGTCCACCTCTCCGCCGCGGACGTAGCCAGCGGAGCTCGCGAGTGAACCGACGCCGCGTCGCCCGCAAAAAGCGCAACGTGGCGATCCAGCGCCGGCGGCTCATGATCCTGGCGGGACTGGGCGTGCTCGGCTACGCGGGTCTGGGCGCTCGGGCCGTGCAGCTCCAGGCTCTGGATGCGGAGTGGCTCGCGGCCCGCGCACAGGTGCACCGCAGCACCGTACGCCTCGAGCCGCTGCGCGGCGAGATCCACGATCGGCACGGAACCCTGCTCGCCGGCTCCGCCGAGGTGGAATCCGTCGCGGCCTCGCCCCGACGCATCTCCGATGCACGGTCCACCGCGGCGGCGCTCGCGCGCGCGCTCGACCTGCCTCAGAAGCACCTGCGCAAACGCTTGAGCTCGGGACGCAGCTTCGTGTGGATCAAGCGCTGGGCGACCCCGGAGGAGGCCGATCGGGTGCGAGACCTGGGTCTCGCCGGCGTGAGCCTGCACCCGGAGCGCAAGCGCTTCTACCCCAGCGGACTCGCCGCCGCCTATCTGGGCTTCGCGGGTCGGGACGGTGAGGGTCTTTCGGGTCTGGAGCTGGCGTTCGACGCGGCTCTACGCGGAAGTTCGGCCTCGCTGCCGCTGCTCCGCAACGCCCACGGCCAGCGTCTGATTCGCTGGAAGGGAGACACGAACGCGCGCGCAGGCGCGCGTGTGGTGCTCACCCTGGACGCCCGGCTTCAGCACTACGCCGAGAACCTGCTGGAGCAGACGATGCAACGCACCCGTGCACGGCACGCCACGCTGGTCGCCCTCGACCCCTGGACGGGCGACCTGCTGGCCGTGGCCGAACGGCCGACCTTCGATCCCAACCGCTTCTGGCTGGAAAAGCCGAGCGCTTTCCGCGCCCGCGCCTTCGTGGACGTGTTCGAGCCGGGCAGTACGCTGAAACCCTTCGGCATAGCCATGGCGCTGGACGCGGGAGTGGTGCGTGCCGACGATCGCTTCGACTGCGAGCAGGGCGCCTGGCGCGTGGGTGATCACGTGATCCACGACTTCAAGCCCTACGGCGCGCTGAGCGTGCACGACATCATCACCCTCTCGAGCAATATCGGCGCGGCCAAGGTCGCCGAGCAGCTCGGAGCGACACGCCTGGTCGAGGGGCTGCGCGCGTTCGGCTTCGGCCAGTCCACGGGCAGCGGCTTCCCGGGCGAGAGCCCCGGCATCCTGCGTCCGCTGCGGGAGTCCCAGCGGGTGGAACGTGCGAACCTTGCCTTCGGCCAGGGTATCGCCGTGACAGCGCTTCAGCTCGCAGCCGCCGGAGCCACGCTCGCCAACGGTGGGCAGCGCGTCTCTCCGCGGCTGGTACTACGGGTCGAAGGACCGGGAGGCACGGTCGAGTGGCCGAGCGGCCTGGGCGAGCGCGTTCTCTCCGAGTCCACGGCGCGCAGCATACGCGCCATGTTGCAGGATGCGGTGGCACGGGGCACGGGCAAGGCGGCCGCCCTGCCGCAGTATGCGGTGGCCGGAAAGACCGGGACCGCTCAGAAGATCGTAAACGGCAGCTACTCGAAAGACCGGTTCGTGGCATCCTTCATGGGCCTGGTTCCGGCACAGAACCCCCGCCTGGTGGTGGTCGTGGTGATCGACGAGCCGCAAGGGGCACACACGGGCGGGCGGGTGGCGGCGCCGGTCTTCCGGGAGCTGGTCGGCTTCGCGCTGGAGCAGCTGCCCCTGCGGCCAAGGGGAAAGACGTGAGTCTGCGACTCGACGCGCTACTGGAGGGCCTCGGTGCCCGGATCACGGGCGATGCGTCCACCGTAATCTCAGAGCTCGCCTACCATTCGCAGCAGGTCAAGCCCGGCGCGCTCTTCGTCGCGCTGCGCGGCGCGCGCAGCGACGGACATCGTTTCGCGCAGCAAGCGGCGGAGGCGGGGGCCGCAGCCGTGCTCAGCCAGGAGCCGCTCAAGGGTCTGGCGATCCCTGTGGCCGTGGTGCGGAACACGCGCCCGGCTCTGGCCGAGGTGGCGGCACGCTTCTTCGGAACCCCCGGCGCAAGCATGACCCTGATCGGTGTTACCGGAACCAACGGCAAGACCAGCACCGTGCGGATGATCGAGTCGATCCTAACCGCGGCACATCAGCGCGTGGGCAGCATCGGGACTATCTCCGTGCGTTTCCCAGGCGTCGAGGAGCCGGCTGGGCTGACCACGCCCGAGTCCCTGGATTTGCAGCGCACGCTGGCCCGCATGCGGGACGCGGGCGTCGAGACCGGAGTGCTCGAGGTTTCTTCGCACAGCTTGTCCCTGGGACGCGTCCGTACGCTGCGCTTCGCCGCCGCGGTGTACACCCACCTCAGCCAGGACCATCTGGACTTCCACGGCGACATGGAGGCCTACGCCTCCAGCAAGGCGGAGCTCTTCAGCTCGACCTATCTCGGCGGCCCCGCGATCCTGAAGGCGGAGGACTCGCTCACGCCGCGCCTGACTGAGCTCGCCCACAGCCATGGTCAGCGCGTGTGGACCTTCGGCCGCGGCGCCGGCTCCAGCGCCGACCTGCGCACGGTCGAGGAAGAGGTCGAGCTGGCCCGCTCGCGCTTTATCGTCGAACTGGGCGACGATCGCTGCGAGATTCAGCTGCCGCTCGCCGGCGATTTCCAGGTCGACAACGCGCTCGCAGCCATCGCGACCGCGCGTGCGCTCGACATGAGCTGGGCGCACATCAGCGAGGGCCTGGGCGCGTGTGCCGCCATCCCCGGACGACTCGAGCGGGCGGCAAGCGTGGAGCCGGTCGTGCTGATCGACTACGCGCACACGCCTGATGCGCTCGAGCGCGTGCTCGGGAGCGTGCGCCCGCTCATAGCGGGGCGTCTGATCACGGTCTTCGGCTGCGGCGGCGATCGGGACCGGACCAAGCGCGCGCCCATGGCTGAGGCCGCCTGCCGTCACAGCGACCACGTCGTGGCCACCAGTGATAACCCGCGCACCGAGGATCCCGACGCCATCCTACGCGACGTGGCCGTGGGGCTCAGGGGCTCCTACGAGGTGATCGCAGACCGACGCCAGGCCATCCGCCACGCCATCGCCACGGCCGCAAAGCAAGACGTGGTGGTGATCGCCGGTAAGGGCCATGAGGATTACCAGATCGTGGGACAGGAACGGCGGCCCTTCGACGACCGCAGCGAGGCCCGCGCGGCGCTGAGTGCGCGGGGGGCTACGAGTTGAGCTGGCGCGTCGAAGAAATCGCCCGTGCCTGTGGGGGCGAGGTACGAGGCGACGGGAACCCCGCACTGGTCGGAGTCTCGACCGACACGCGCAGCATCCAGCCCGGGCAGCTCTTCATCGCGCTGCGGGGCGAGCGCTACAACGGACACGACTTTCTGGAGGAGGCTGTTGCACGCGGCGCTGCCGCGGCCCTGATCTCGCAGAATGGCCACGCTCCGCTGTCCGTCCCCACGATCCGTGTCGATGACACCGTGCGCGCCATGGGTGCGCTCGCCGCGGTCCGGCGCCAAGCCTTTGCCGGTCCCGTGGTCGCGATCACCGGCTCCAACGGAAAGACCACCACCAAGGAGCTGTGCGCACAGATCCTGGCGCAGGCCGGGCTGCGGGTGCGCCGCAGCCCCGGCAACCTGAACAATCACATCGGGCTTCCGCTCTCGGTGCTCGCGCTCGAGGATACGGATCAGGCGCTGGTGGTGGAGCTGGGGATGAACCACGCCGGAGAGATCGATGCGCTGGCGCGCATCGCCTCACCCGATGTGGGCGCGATCATCCAGGTGGCGCCGGCCCACCTCGGCCCGCTCGGCTCGCTCGAAGCCATCGCACGCGCCAAGGGTGAGCTCTTCGATCATATCCGTGCGAACGGCACCGCGGTGATCAATGCCGACGATCCGCACGTGTGTGCGCAGGCCCATCGCTTCAAAGGCCGGCATCTGTACTTCGGCCTGACCCCGAACGCCGAGTTTCAGGCGGAGCTCGAGGCAGAGGACGCGCCCCAGAGCGCGTTCCGCCTGAAGACGCCCGCGGGGAGCTGCCGGGTCCGCCTGCGCGTGCCGGGCCGGCACGTGGTGGAGAACGCGCTCTGCGCAGCCGCCGCGGCCTGGGCCACGGGGCTCCTCAAAGGACAAGCACTGGATGCCGTACGGGTGGGCCTCGAGAGCTTCGAGGCCCTACCCGGCCGCCTGCGCGTAGTGCAGGCGTCGGGCGGACTCACGGTGCTCGACGACAGCTACAACGCCAACCCCGGGTCGATGGAGGCCGCGCTGCATACACTGCACGCGCTTCACACAGGCGGTCGAGCCATCACCGTACTCGGCGACATGCTGGAGCTCGGGCCCGAGGCCGAACAGCTCCATGCCGACGTGGGAGAGCTCGCAGCGCGGCTGGGCGTCGAGGTTGTGATCGGCGTGGGTCCACTGGCTGCGCATGCGGTGCGCGCCGCTCACGCGGCGGGCGTGGAGAACGCGCTCGAGGTTCCCGACACCGCAGCCGCCGCGGCTGAGGTACGACGGCTTGCAGTGGCGGGGGGCACCGTGCTCGTGAAGGGATCTCACTCGATGCACATGGAGCGCGTGGTGGCCGCGCTACTGGAGGGCACCTGATGCTCTACCACCTGCTGTTTCCGCTCGCGGAGCAGATCTCGGCCTTCAACGTCTTCCGCTATCTGACCTTTCGCTCGATCGGCGCGGCGCTGACCGCGCTCCTGATCGCGTTCATCGTGGGACCAGCCCTGATCGGACTGCTCGAGGATCGCCAGCTGGGCCAGACCGTGCGCGACGATCCTCCGGATCGGCACCAGGAAAAAGCGGGCACCCCGACCATGGGCGGCGTGCTGATTCTGCTCGCGTTGATCACCAGCACGCTGCTCTGGGCGGAGTGGACGAACCCCTATATATGGATCGTTCTGGGCGTGACGCTGGGCTGCGGCGTGCTCGGCTTCTGCGACGATTACCGCAAGGCCGTGCGCAAGATCCCCTCGGGCATCCGGGCCCGCACCAAGCTGTTCTGGCAGTTCGCGATCGCCAGCGCCGCGGCGATCGCCCTCTACCTCCTGCCCGCCTTCGACGCCGAGATCTCGCTGCCGCTGCTCAAGGACTTCCACCCCTCGCTTGGGGCGGCGTACATCCCGGTCACGGTTTTGCTGATCGTCGGCTTCTCCAACGCGGTCAACCTGACCGACGGACTGGACGGGCTCGCGATCGGTCCGGTGCTGATCACCGCCGCGGTGATCGGTCTCTTCGCCTACGTCTGCGGCCACCGCGTGCTCGCCGACTACCTGGAGCTCAAATACATTCCGGGCGCGGGCACCCTGGCCATCTTCTGTACCTCGATGCTGGGGGCGGGGCTCGGCTTCCTCTGGTTCAACACCTATCCCGCATCGCTCTTCATGGGAGATACGGGCTCACTGGCGCTGGGCGGTGCTCTGGGCGTGATGGCGATCGTGATTCGACAGGAGATCGTTCTCATCATCGCCGGCGGCATTTTCATGGTCGAGATGTTCTCGGTGATCGTGCAGGTCGCCTCCTTCAAGCTGCGCGGGCGACGCGTCTTCCGCATGGCACCGATCCATCACCACTACGAGCTCAAGGGCTGGCCCGAGCCCCAGATCATCGTGCGCTTCTGGATTATCTCGGTGATTCTGGGCCTGGTCGCCCTGTCGCTCCTGAAGCTACGATGAGCTACGCGGGGCAAAATATTCTGGTTCTGGGCCTGGGACGCTCGGGCATGGCCGCGGTGCAGCTGCTGCGGCGACAGGGCGCAGCCGTGAGCGCCTACGACCGTGACCGTAACCGTCTCGACGCGCTCGAGCCCGCTGTCGAGGGACTCTCGGGCGCGGAGCTTCCTGCCTTCGACCGCTTCGAGCGCGTGGTGACGAGTCCCGGCTTTCCCGTCCCGCCGCACCCCAAGCTCGTGCCCGAGATCGATCTGGCCGCTCCGCACCTGCGCGCGCCGCTGATCGGAGTGACCGGCACCAACGGCAAGAGCACCACCGCCGTGCTGATCGCTGCGATGCTGCGCCAGAGCGGCCTCACGGTCCCGGTGGGCGGAAACCTGGGTGAGCCCCTCTGCAGGCTGGTCGATGAGCCCGCGGACCGGGTGGTGGCCGAGCTCTCGAGCTTTCAGCTCGAACACGCGCGCGAGCTCCGCGTGCACGTGGGCGTGCTGCTAAACCTGGCCCCCGACCACCTCGATCGTCATGGCACGCTCGAGGCGTACGGCGCGGCCAAGGCCCGCATCGCGGAGCTGCAGCCGCAGGACGGCAGCCTCATCTTCAACGCGGACGATACCTGGGCGCGGAGCGTGGCCGAGGGAGCCGTGGCGCGCACGCTCGGGTTCAGTCAGCAGAGCAAGCTCTCGCACGGCGCCAGCATCGATGGCAAGGACCTCGTGCTCTACGAGAGCGGACAGGAGCTGCTGCGACTCGCAGCGGACGCGCTCGCCCCCGCCTGCCGCGTGCCCGTGACCAATACGCTGGCCGCCATGCTGGCCGCGCACGCGGCGGGAGCCGAGCTGGAGGCCATCCGTTCGGTGAGTGAGAGCTTCGAGGGACTGCCCCACCGGGCGCAGCTCGTTTGCACGCGTGCACGCGTGCGCTACGTCGACGATTCGAAGGCCACCAACCCCGCGGCCGCGGCCCTCAGCCTTGCATCCCAGCCCTCCCCCACGCTCTGGCTCGCCGGTGGTCGCAGCAAGGGTCTGGACTTTGGCCCGCTGGCCGAGATCCTGGGAAACGTACGCGCGGCGATCCTCTTCGGCGAGGCCGCGCCCGAGCTCGCCGGCGCGCTCGGCGATCGGACGACGATCGCGCGCGTCGGATCGCTGGACGAGGCGGTCGCGCTGGCCGCCCAGCGCGCGCGCCCCGGCGACACCGTCCTGCTCGCGCCCGCCTGCTCGAGCTTCGACCAGTTCCCATCCTTCGAGGCGCGCGGCCGGCGCTTTGCGGAGCTGGCGCGGGCGCTGCCCGGGGAGATCGCATGCTGAGTCGGGTCGGAACGCCACATCTGCTGGTGAGTGCGACGTTCCTCGCGGGCACGGGGCTGGTGATGGTGTACAGCGCGAGCGCGCTGCGCGCAGAGATCAGCTTCGGCAGCTCCTCCGTGTACTTCTGGCGCCAGACCATGGGGCTGGCGCTGGGCCTGCTCGTGGCCCTGCTCGCCTGGCGTGTGCCGCTGGGGGCGATCCGTCGCATGAGCTATCTGGGATGGGGCCTGGCGCTGGTGGCACTGATCGCCACGCTCAGCTCCCTGGGAGTGGAGGCAAACCACGCGCGGCGCTGGCTTGCGTTGGGCAGCGGCTTCATGTTTCAGCCGCTCGAGATCGCCAAGCTGGCGCTGGTGCTGGCGCTCGCGCGCTGGCTCAGCGATCAGCAAATACGGCTGCGTGACTACCGCTTCGCGGTCGGGGTGCCGGCCCTGCTAGCGGGTATTCCGGCGCTGGTGCTGTTGCTGCAACCCGATTTCGGCGGCGCCCTGATGCTCCTGCTCTTCGCGGGCACGCTCTGTTTCGCAGCCGGCGCGCGCATCACGCATCTGGCCGCAACCGGGCTGATCGCGCTTCCCGCCCTGGCCGTGGTGGCACTGGGAGCGGGCTATCGCGTAAACCGGCTGCGCAGCTTCCTCGATCCCTGGGCCGACCCGCTCGGGAACGGCTACCAGCTGGTGCAGTCCCTGCTCGCGTTCGGCGCCGGCGGCATCGCGGGCACAGGTCTGGGCGCGGGACAGCAGAAGCTCGGCTATCTACCCGAGGCGCACACCGACTTCATCCTGTCCGTCGTGGGTGAGGAGGTGGGCCTGATCGGTGTACTTACGGTGCTGGTCTGCTTCGCCATAGTGGGTGTGGCGGCGATCGGGATTGCCTCTCGCGCGCGCGATACCTTCGCCATGCTCGTGGCCACGGGCGCGAGCCTGCTGATCTGGCTCCAGGGCCTGGTGAACGCCGGTGTGGCGATGGGTGCGCTTCCGACCAAGGGCACGACCCTCCCGCTCTTCTCGTACGGACGCTCTTCCCTGGTGGTCAGCCTTGCGGCCATCGGGCTCGTGCTCAACGTCGCGCGGCCCAAGAAACCCGGGAGGAAGGGATGGCGCTAGCAGTCGTGCTCGCGGGTGGCGGTACGGGCGGCCATATCTTCCCGGCCCTGGCGCTGGCGGATGCCATCCGCAAACGCGAGCCCGGGGTGCACATCCAGTTTGTGGGCACGGAGGGCGGACTCGAGACGCGCCACGTGCCCGCGGCGGGCTACCCACTCGACCTGGTTCCGAGTCGGCCCGTATTGGGAAAGGGCCCGCTGGCGGCGCTGCGCGGAATCATCTCGCTGCTGCGCGGCGTCGTGCACGCGCGACGCCTCCTACGCCAGGCGCAGGCGGACCTCGTGATCGGCGTCGGCGGCTACGCGTCGGTCCCCACGGTCACGGCCGCTCTGCTCGCCGGCGTTCCCACCGCCTTGCTCGAGCCGAATGCGCGTGCGGGTCGCGCCAACCGCCTGCTCGGCCGCTTCGCCCGCGCCGTCTTCGTACAGTTCGAGGAAGCGCTGGACTACTTCCCGCGCGGCCGCGCGCACCTGCTGGGCTTCCCCGTGCGGGCCATGCCGCGCGGCAACTCGGGCTCCAGTGAGGACGTGCTGCGCCTGCTGGTGCTGGGCGGAAGTCAGGGCGCCCGTTCGCTCAACCGAGCGATCACAGCGGTGCTCGACCAGCTCAGCGAGCGCGACGGCTTTCGCATCACGCATCAGACCGGTGCGGCACACTTCGAGGAGGTACGCGCGGCCTATGAGCAGGCCGGCGTGCGGGCCGAGCTCGCACCGTTCTACGAGGACCTACCCGAGCGTCTGGCCCAGGCCGATCTGGTCGTGGCCCGCGCGGGTGCCGCCACCGTGGCCGAGCTGTGCATGACGGGCGCGCCCTCGATTCTCGTGCCCTACCCCTACGCCGCGGACAATCACCAGCTCGCCAACGCGCGCGATCTCGAGCGCTCGGGTGCTTGCCTGGTGATTCCCGACGCCGAGCTTGCCCGGCGTCTGGCGCCCGAGGTACGGGCGCTGGCAGCGGACGCGCCGCGGCGGCAACGCATGGCCGAGGCGGCAGCACAGCGCGCCCGGCCCGACGCCGCCGAGCGCATCTGGAAGCTGTGCCGCAGCTGGCTCTGAGGGAGAAGAGAGCTTGATTCGTCGCATACAACGCGTGTACTTCGTGGGAATCGGCGGGATCGGCATGTCCGGCCTGGCGGAGATCCTGCACGCCAGCGGGTATTCAGTGTCTGGCTCGGACCTGCGCGTGAGCTCGGCCACCCGGCGCCTGGGCAGTCTCGGCATTCCCGTCACGATTGGCCACGACGCGGCCAATGTGGGCCGCGCTCACGTGCTGGTCTACTCATCGGCCGTCCCCGCAACGAACCCCGAGCTGCAGGCGGCGCACGAGGCCCATATCCCCGTGATTCCACGTGCGGAGATGCTCGCCGAGCTGATGCGGATCCGGTACAGCGTGGCCATCGCGGGCTCGCACGGTAAGACCACCACCACCTCGCTCGTGGGTGCAGTGCTGCAGACCGGCGGACTGGATCCCACCATCATCGTGGGCGGGCTGGTCAAGAGTCTCGGCACGAACTCCCGGCTGGGGAGCGGCGACGTGCTCGTGGCCGAGGCCGACGAGAGCGACGGCTCTTTCCTGCATCTGATCCCGACGCTCGTCGTGGTCACAAACATCGATCGCGAGCACATCGATCACTACCAGAGCTTCGAGCGCTTGAACGAAGCCTTCCTGCAATTTGCCAACCGGGTTCCCTTCTACGGCGCCTGCGTGCTCTGCCTGGATGATCCGAACGTGCAAGCGCTGCTGCCTGACATCACACGTCGCGTGCGCACCTACGGCCTATCGGCTCAGGCGCAGATCTCCGCGGAGGAGGTCTCCGTTCAAGGTCTAGAGACTCGTTTCGTGGCCAAGCAAGAGGGAAGAAAGCTCGGCCCGATTCGGCTCCAGATGCCGGGCATCCATAACGCGCGTAACGCCCTGGCTGCGATCGCGGTCGGCCTCGAGTTCGATGTGGCCTTCACGGATATCCAGCGCGCGCTGGAGGAGTTCGAAGGCGTCGAGCGACGCTTCGAGATCCGAGGAGAGCGGGAAGGCGTGCTGGTGATCGACGACTACGCGCACCACCCCACCGAGATCCGCGCCACGCTGGCGGCCGCGCGGGAAGGCCTGGGACGCCGCATCGTGGCCGCGTTCCAGCCCCATCGCTACACGCGTACCCGCGATCTGTTCGGCGAGTTCGCACACGCCTTTCACGATTCAGACGTTCTGCTCGTGACCGAGATCTACGCGGCGGGCGAGAGCAAGCTCCATGGGGTCGAGGCCCGCGATCTGGTCGAGGCGATTCGGGGGCACGGACATCGCGAGGTGCACTGGGTGGCCGAAGCGGGCGAGGTGGTATCGAAGCTGCGCCAGCTCGTGCGCGCGGGAGACGCCCTGATCTTCATGGGCGCGGGCGACATCGGCCAGCTTGCGGCGCGCTTTCTGGAGGAGAACGAGGGAGGATGCGACGATTGACGCGTCTCTCAAAGACCAGCTCGTGGCCCTGCTCGGGGAGCGGGTCTCCTTCGACGAGCCCATGTCGAAGCACACCTCCCTGCGCGTGGGTGGACCCGCAGACGCGTTCGCGCGCCCCGCGTCGCGCGCGGAGCTGGCACGGGTCATCGCGCTCTGCCGCGAGCACGAGCTTCCGCTGCACGTCCTGGGCGCGGGCTTCAACACCATTGTGCCCGACGCCGGCCTACGCGCTCTGGTGCTGCGCCTCTCCGGACTGCGCACGCTCGAGCGCGATGACGCGGGCGGCGTACGGGCGGAGAGCGGGGCGTCCCACTCCAGCGTCACCCGCTTCTGCGCGGCGCAAGGGCTCAGCGGGCTCGAGTTCGCGGTCGGCATCCCCGGCAGCGTGGGAGGCTGGCTGGCAATGAATGCAGGCATCGGGTCGCGCGAGATGAAGGACGTGGTGGATCGCATCGAGCTGATGGACCCCGTCACGGGTCACGTGCAGGAGCTGGAGGCCGAGCAGATCCGGTTCCGCTACCGCGCGCTCGAGGTCCCCGCGCACAGCGTGCTGCTCGCGGCGCGCTTCCGTATGCAGCCCGCCGAGCCCAATGAGATTCGTGCCCGGATGCGCCAGCTCCTGACCAAACGCCGCGAGAGCCAGCCCCTCAACCGGCTCTCCTGCGGTTCGGTTTTCAAGAACCCCCCGGGGGACGCCGCCGGACGCCTGATCGAGAGTGCGGGTCTCAAGGGCCAGCGCGCGGGCGGCGCCGAGATCTCGACCGTCCACGCCAACTTCATCGTCAACCGCGGTGAAGCCACGACTGTGGACGTGCTGCAACTCGTGGATCGAGCGCGCACGGAGGTGCTGCGCCAGTTCGGCATCGAGCTCGAGCCCGAGGTGCGGGTGCTGGGGGAGGAGTCATGAGGCACAGCCGCAAGTCGGGCCGCGGCCCGAGATGGACCGCGCTGGTCGCGCTCGGGGCCGTGCTCAGCGGAGGCCTGGTATTCCACGTCCGCAGCAGCGATGCAGCGCTGGCCTGGCTGGCGGAGAAGGCGCGCGCACCGCGTTTTCAGCTGGCGGTGGTCGAGTTCATCGGTCTCAAGACGCTGGCTCCAGCCCAGCTGCTGCGGCGCGCGGGCCTGCATGCGAGTATCCCGCTGATCGACCTGGATCTGGACGCCGTGATCGAGAAGCTCTCCTCGCACAGTCGGGTCGCGAGCTGCGTCGCGGCACGCATCCCTCCCGACCGGCTGGTGGTGGAGATCGAAGAGCACGTTCCCATCGCGCGCCTCGCCGGGCACCGCCAGGGCATCTCACTCGATGGAGCGCGCTTCGAGCTCGTCGCCCACGAGAGCGACTCGCTCACGAGCGTGCGAGGCGAGGTGAAATGGGCGCTCCCGCTCCTGCGGGCGGCACAGGAGCTCGGGATCGCGGTCGCCGCGGTGGAGGTTCGGTCCCCGACCGATCTGCGTATCCAGCTGGCCGAGCGAGACCTTCGGATTCGCGTCGGGCCCGATCCCGACGCGAGTCTGCGGGCGTGGCTGCGGATCCGGTCGAGCGGCGTGATCGAACGTTACCAGGCCCGCGAGGTGGACCTTCGCTTCCCGGGCAGCGTTTCACTCA
The DNA here is from genome assembly GCA_004356455.1 of Deltaproteobacteria bacterium. Classification (GTDB taxonomy): domain Bacteria; phylum Myxococcota_A; class UBA9160; order SZUA-336; family SZUA-336; genus SMWZ01. Next base: position 18,369 of record SMWZ01000147.1, on the reverse strand, counting down.
GAAAATTTCAGAACACCAAACAGGGGGGAAAGGATGGCTCGTCATGAAGAACTGGTCGTAGGCCTCGACATCGGGACCACCAAGATCTGTGCGGTGGTCGCGACGGTCGCGGGCGAGACTGTCGACATCATCGGGGTCGGAGGTTCCCCGTCGCGAGGCCTGCGCAAAGGGGTCGTGATCGATATCGACGCAACCGTGGACTCCATTCGCAAGGCGATCGATGAAGCGGAGCTCATGGCGGGCTGCGAGATCAACTCCGTTTACGCGGGCATCGCCGGTGGACATATCGAGGCACGCAACGAGATCGGCATGATCGCCATCAAGGGCGATGAGGTTAAGCCGGGTGACGTCAAACGGGTGATCGAGCAAGCACAGGCGATCGCGATTCCCGCGGACCGCGAGGTCATTCACGTGATCCCCCGAGAATACGAGATCGATGGCCAGGATGAGATCAAGCAGCCCTGTGGCATGTCCGGCGTTCGCCTCACAGCGAAGGTACACATCGTGACCGCGGCGGTGACCTCGGTACAGAACATCATCAAGTGCTGCAACCGCGCCGGACTCAACGTAATCGATATCGTACTCGAGCCGCTGGCTTCGAGCGAAGCCGTGCTCGCCCCCGACGAAAAACAGCTGGGCGTGGCGCTGATCGACATGGGCGGCGGCACCACCGATCTTGCCGTCTTCCAGGACGGCTCCATCAAGCATACGGCCGTGCTCTCGCTCGGCGGCTACCACCTGACCAACGATGCGGCTGTGGGGCTACGCACCCCTTTCGAGCAGGCGGAGCGCATCAAGCGACGCTTTGGCTGTGCGGCTCCACGTTTCCTGGCCGCCGATGAGCTGCTCGTGGTGCCCAGCGTCGGAGGCCGCGCGCCGCGCGAGATCAGCCGCAAGATGCTTTCCGAGTTCCTCGAGCCCCGTATCGAGGAGATCCTGACGCTCGTGCGCGATGAGCTGGCTCGCGCAGACCTGCTTAACTCGATTCCGTCCGGGGTGGTCGTAACCGGCGGGTCGAGCTCGCTGGAGCGATTGCCGGAGCTCGCGGAGGAGGTATTCGAGCTACCGGTGCGACGTGGGATCCCACGCGGGGTGGGCGGACTCGTGGACCGAGTACAGGGGCCCGAGTTCGCCACCAGCGTGGGGCTCGCGCTCTACGGTTCGAAGCAAAGAGCCAAGCCGCGCTTCCGCGTGTACGACGGCTCGACTTTCCGGAAGGTTCGCGCACGTATGCGCGAGTGGTTCATAGGTGAACTGAGCTGAAGAGCTCGAAGGAACTTTGAGCATGCGAAAAAAATCACGATTGGGGGGGAAAGAGATGATTAAGTTGGATCAGGACAGTGAGCCTCGTGCCCGGATCAAGGTAGTAGGCGTAGGCGGGGGCGGCGGAAACGCCATCAATACAATGATCAGGTCGGGGTTAACCGGAATGGATTTTCTCTCCGTAAACACCGATGCCCAGGCGCTAGCCGAGAATCTGGCTCCCAAGAAGGTGCAGCTGGGGGAACGAGGGCTCGGCGCCGGCGCCGATCCGAACATCGGCCGGATGGCGGCGGACGCAGCGCGTGACCGGCTGCGCGAGGAGTTCGCCAATGCCGACATGGTCTTCATAACCGCAGGCTTCGGCGGCGGCACCGGTACCGGGGGTGCGCCCGTCGTTGCCGAGGTTGCGAAGGAGGTCGGAGCGCTGACAATCGCCGTGGTGACCAAGCCCTTCCTGTTCGAGGGCTCCGTGCGCAGCCGGCAGGCCGAGGAAGGGATCGATGTGCTGCATGACGTGGTCGATACCCTGATCACCATCCCCAACGATCGCCTGCTGCAGATGGTGCCCAAGAATACCTCGCTGCTAGAGGCCTTCGAGCTGGCGGACGAGGTGCTGTTGAACGCGGTGCAGGGCATCTCCGACCTGATCACGGTGCACGGTATGATCAACCTGGACTTCGCGGACGTACGTTCCGTGATGAACGAGATGGGGATGGCGCTCATGGGGACGGGACGGGCCAGCGGCGAGAACCGGGCCACCCTGGCCTCTCAGGCCGCCATCTCGAACCCACTGCTGGAGGAGCTCTCCATCGAGGGCGCACACGGCATCCTGATCAACATCACCGGCGGGCCCGACATGACCCTGCACGAGATTCACGAGGCCGCCATGCTGGTGCGGGAGCAGGCGCATGCGGATGCCAACATCATCTTCGGCTCAGTCGTCCAGAAGGGAATGGAAGAGGAAATCCGCGTCACGGTGATCGCAACCGGACTCTCGGACCCCAGGCGCCGGCGTCGCCGCGGCGATTCCGAAACCATTCCGGGCAACGTTACGCCCATCCACGCTGCGCGACAGGAGGAGGCCGGGAGCCAGAGCCTCACGGGCTTGAGCGCGTCCAGCGCGCGCCACGACCAGGATTTCATGTCGCCTTTCGAGGAGGAGTACGACGTACCCGCGTTCATTCGTCGCGGGAGTCAGGATCGCGAGCAGACCGGTTAGGCAGGGGGGGAGAAGAGCAGTGGTAAACGGGGAGCGCTGGTGCGCTCTCGGCGCGGCGCTCCTCGTTTGCCTAGCCTGCACCACCACTTCGTGGCAGCCGCAGCCCGAGCGGGTCCCTCGGCCCCCCGAGCCGGTTCCCGAGCTCGAGCCCGCGCCGCTGGATCTCTCGCAGGTCCGTGTCCAGCCCGAAGGTCGGACGGTCGAGCAGAACTGGATCCTGGATCTCTACACCCTGTTCCACGCGCGCGACTATCGCGCCTTCCGGATTCTCTACCCGGGTAGCCAGGGGGATGAGGCCACCGCGCACCTGTTGATCCCGCCCGGTCCCGGCCCCCACCCGGTAGTGGTCGTGTTCCCAATCCTGGCGGGCTCCCACGTGGTCTCGGAGGGGCTGGCCAAGGCGCTGGTCAAGCGGCGCTTCGCCGTGGCGCGCATGGAGCGTCACGACCTCGAGCTGGACCAGGCCCCAGGAGCCGAGGTTCCGGCGCGGCACTTCCGCAGCGCAATCCTGGATGCACGCCGGCTGCTCGACTGGCTACTCAACCATCCACAGCTCGACCCCGAGCGCGTAGCCGCGGCCGGGGTCAGTCTGGGCGGCATGCTGGCGCTCACCCTGATGCAGGTCGATCCCCGGGTCCACGCCGGCTTCTTCCTGATGGTCGGCGGAGGGCTGCCCGAGATCCTGTACGACTCCTCCGAACGGCCCGTACGCATCTTCCGCGAGCGGCTTCAGACACAGCACACGCTCGAGACAAGAGAGGCCTTTCTGGAGTACCTGCGCCCCTTCGTGGAGATCGTCGACCCGCTCACCTACGCGGCCCGGACCGACCCCCGGACCGTGCTGATCGCATCCGGACGCCTGGATCGCGTGGTCCGTCCCCGGCACACGCGTGCGCTCTGGCACGCACTGGGCGAGCCGCGCTGGATTCATCTGCCGCTCGGGCATTACCAGTTCTTTCCGTTCTTCTGGTGGGCCATCGCGCGCGGGGCCGACCACCTCGAACGCGTGTTCGCCGAGGCTTCAGGCTAACGCGACAACTTTCTCGCCTCCGATAGGGCGCATTCCATCACAACGCGCTATAGCTCCAGTGGGTGTTAGCCGAAGGGGGGGACATGAGGGAAGCAGTAGATTCAGACACGAGGCGTCCGTCGCTGCGCCGCAGCCTGCTCCTGGTTGCGACCTACCTGGCCCTGATGGTGCTCATCGCCGGGGCTTACTCCTAGCGCGTTACTAGCGCGTTATCGGCCGGCAAGCCGGCCTGCGCGCGCGGCACGCGACTTCGTGCGTGCCTTGGATGGCGTTAGTGGGGCTTGCCTTTGGGCCTTGGGCGCTAGCGGGGGACGAGGTCGGCTTCGCCGAAGAAGTAGGCGACCTCGGTGCGGGCAGTGTCAGGGGCGTCCGAGCCATGGACAGCGTTGTGCTCCACGTTCGTTCCGAAGAGCTTGCGCAGGGTGCCCGCATCGGCCTGCTCCGGGTCTGTGGCCCCCATGAGCTTGCGATAGCGCGCGATCGCGTCGTCGCCTTCGAGCACGCTGACCACGACGGGACCGGATGTCATGAACTGGACCAGGCTCTGGAAGAAAGGCCGCTCGCGGTGCACGTCGTAGAAGCCCTCGGCCTGGCGGCGATCCAGCTGGAGCATGCGCGTCGCCACGATCCGCAGCCCCGTTTGCTCGACGTGCTGCAGAATCGCCCCGATCTGGTTTCGCGCAACCACCTCGGGCTTGATGATGGACAGAGTCCGCTCCACGACGCGCGCGATGTTAGCTGTCGCGGGCAGGGCGCGCACCGGCACTCCCGACCACGCGGGCAATCAGCTCGGGAACCTTCTCGTGGACCTCCTCCGCGACGCGGAAGGTCGTCATCCAACGCAGCACGTCCAGGTCCGCCAGCTCCACCCGCTCCCGACCCGCGAGCGCCGCGCGACCCTGCAGCAGCTTGACCGCCTTCACCAGAAAGCTGCGATCGGTGAGCAGCGAGTTCGTCTCATTGCAACCATACTCGACCACGAGCACTTGCAAGATCTCCAGCAGGCCTTCCTTGACCTCGCTCGGAACCTGAACCCTGCGGAGCGTGGCGTAGAGGTCGTCGAAGGTCCGGCGGCTGGCCACCGCTCGGAGCTCGGGTTGCTCGACCACCGTACCGGCTGCAAAGCGGCTCACCAGGGCACGCGCCTCCTCCTTCGCGCCCGACTGGATCAAGCCCGGCACCCGCAGCTGCAGCGCGAAGCGGTCGAGATTCGCAGGGTCCAGGGGCTCGTTGTAGTACTCATCGCGCATGGGGTTGCTGGTGGCGATGGCGCTGAGGAGGGGAATCGAATCGGCGCCGAACTTTCGCTCGTTGAGGATCCTCAGCAGCACGTTGAGCGCCTCGCCGGGCGCGCGCGAGATGTCATCCAGGACACAGATCTCCGCCGTCAGGATACCGCCGGGCTCGATGCGTTGATGGATGCGTTCTCCTTCGCCCTCGGCCAACGGCCGGCGCTCGAGGACCACATCGCCCAGCAACTCGGCCAGGCGCGTATCCCGGTGGAGCTGATAGAAGAAGAAGCTTAGGCTCGAGCTGCGTGCGACCACCTCCGCCATGCGCGTCTTGGCGCTGCCGGGAGGTCCCTCCAGATAGATGTGTTCGCGACAGGCCAGGCCGAGCAGCAGCGCTTGCTTCACCTCCTCGTGCCCCACGACGTGCTCGTCGAGAACTTTTCGTAGACCCTCGAGCCCCGCGTTCATGTTCCCTCGCCCAGCCCGAGCACCCGCAAGCCGCCGCCGGGCCTGGGTTGCCCGACGAAGCAGAGCCCTCCCGTCTCGCGTGCGATCGCGTCCAGCACGGGCGGGTGCTCGCCCAAGCCCAGGAACACGGTGTGCACCTGCACGCCCAGGCGCCGCGCCAGCGTGCGCTCGCGCCGCACCTCGGGGTCGCCCAGCACCGGCACCCCGTCCGTCAACAGCACAATGTGTCGGTTGCGCCCGGCGCGTGCGCGGAACTCGTTCAGCGCAACCTGGAGTGGCGCCTGGTAGCTGGTGCGCCCGGCCGCCCGCGAGGACGCGGCCAGCTCGAGCAGGCTGGTGTAGCGGCGATGAAAGAAGCGCCCGCCGGCGTGAAAGCGGCGGGCATCGTGATTAAACTCTACGTAGCCGATGCGCATGCGTCGGCGCGCCCCGGCACGCACCAGGCCCGCGACCACCCGCCCCGCCCAGCGGCCGAGCCTTCCCTCCATCGAAGCCGAGACGTCACGCAGGAGCGCGACCTGGCCGCCCGCCCGTCTGCGCTCGCGGCGGAAGCTGCGCGGCAGGCCGGGGCGCGTCCCGTCCAGGTAGCCGATCAGCTCGACCGGGTCGGCATCGAAGACCTCGTCCAGCCCGCGCAGTGTCCGATAGCTGCGGGGCGAGCCCCCGGGATCCTCCTCCAGGCCCGCGTAGCCACGCTCGAAGCGTCCCTCGAGCGCACGCAGCACCCGCTCCACCTGCGCCTCGTCCATCCCCGGAGCGCGCGCGCCCGGCTGGAGCTCCCAGCTGCGCACCCGGCCCGCGCGGGCCCGGATGGCCTCGGCGCCGGCCGCGCCGGCCGCGCCCCAGGCCGCACCCGCAGCGGCGGCGGAAGGCCCCAGCCATGGCGCGGCGGGTCGCCCGGCCTCCGCCAGCAGCTCCTCAAACTGGTCGCGGGTCAGGTCGGGCAGGCGGCGCCCGAGCATGTAGCGCAGCGCGCGCAGATCCGTGCGCTCCACCCGCGAGGCACCGCGCAGCAGCGCGTGCGCCCGCAGCACGCGCAGCGCGGCACGGCCGAAGGTCCGATCACTGAGAGGCATGCCGCCGGCCGCAAACCGTTGCAGCCGTAGCACCAGGTCCACGTATGCCCGCTGGACCGAGCGCGGCATCGGTAAGCGCCGCGCCTGCTCCTGCAGCCGTCTGCGTGTACAGAGGTCGATGACCGGTCCCGGCGAGAGCTCCACCCTCCCCTCGAGCAGCACGCGCGCGCAGTCCCAGCGCTGCGCGTAGAGTAAGCCTGGCATGCGCACCTGAATCGCGAAGCGATCGAGTGAGCCGGGCTCGAGTGGATCCGCATAGGCGTCGATCCGCTCGGGCCCCCCGGTAGCGATGACGGACTCGAGGGGCAACGCCTGACCCTGCCAGCAGCGCTCGCCAAGGATGCGGAGCAGCGGACCCAGCGCCTGCGCCGGGGCCCGATCGAGATCATCCAGCAGCACCAGCTCCGCCCCTAGCAGCGGTCCCGGCAAGGTCTGGTGCCGCAGGCGTTGCCCTTCCCCGTAAGGCTCGCGCCGCAGCTGCACGGGCCCCACCAGGTCCTGGAGCCGCGTGTCGCGGTGCAGGGCGAGCTGGATCGGCGACCCGCTGGCGGCGTGCACGCCGGCTTCGGCCAGCCGGGACTTCCCCACTCCCGGCGGGCCCTCGAGGTAGGCGTGCTCGCGCGCAAGCAGGGCCAGCAGCACGCCGGTCTTGGCGTCCTCCTGCCCCACCAGCGCGCGGTCCAGCGCGGCGGCCAGGGCGGAGATGGCTTTCTCTGTCATGGGGCGGCGCGGAGCATACCGGAAGCAGGCCCAGCCGGCGCTTGACCTCAGAAAACGCAGCCGATAAGCTTCCCGTCCGACCGGTCGGTCGGTCCGAGGGCCCGCATGAGCGCTGACAATCCCACCCCCAAGCCCGTGACCAAGGCCGGTCCCTCGAGCCGCGCGAAGATCCTCGACAGCGCCGAGGCGCTGTTTGCGGCCCGCGGCTTCAGCGGCGTCGGCCTGCGCGAGGTGGCCCAAAAGGTCGGGCTGGGAAAGTCCTCCCTCTTCCACCACTTTCCCACCAAGCTCTCGCTCTATGTGGCGGTGCTCGAGCGCATCCTGACGCGGATGGATGAGCGCCTCGAGGCCGTACAAGAGCGCCCCGAGTCGGCACTGGCGAAGCTCCGGAACTGGGTGGACGTGGTGGTCGATACCCTGGCCGAGAACCCCACCTACGCACCGCTGCTTCTGCGGACGCTGTTCGAGGGCGACGTGGTCGACCGCAAGGACCGGGCGCATCTGAACGGAATCCTGGAACGCATACTGAGTCGCGTGGCGCGCGCGCTGAAGGAGGGCATTGCAGCGGGCGAGATCCGCCCCGTCTCGGTGCCGCACACGCTTCAGACGCTGATCGGCATGAGCGTCTACCACTTCGCGTCGGGGGAGTTTGGAGATGACCTGCTCCAGCACCCCGTGTACTCAGCGGCGGAGGTACGCCGTCGCAAACAGCACATCTTTCTGTTTCTCGAGCATGGGCTCGCGGCCGAGCCCGCCTAGGGAGGTCTTTCCGATGGAGAAGCTGATCCCGGACCACCGTCGCATGCTGGATGGATTCGAGCTGATCGATTTCGTCGATACCGACGAGATCGAGCGTCTGCGCAATCACCTGGAGGTGGACGCTGCCACGAACGTCAACTGGCAGTGGGAGTACGGGAGCGAGGTAGCGGAGCTGCGCGCACTCTACGAGAAGGGCAAGCAGCACCAGTGGAACGCCGCGACCGATCTCGACTGGGATACGCCCGTCTCCAAAGACGATTGGCTGATGCGACCGGAAGCAACCCTGCTCGGCAGCGCCTGCCGCATGCTGGGCAAGGACGAGGCAACGCAGAAGGCCGCCGTGTTCGACGAGGTCTGCTATGTGATCTCGCAGCTGCTGCACGGCGAGCAGGCGGCGCTGCAGCTCTGCGGCCAGCTTACCAACCTCTGCCCCACGACCGACGAGAAGTGGTACGCCTCCAACCAGGTCTACGATGAGGCGCGCCACAACGAGGTGTTTGCGCGTTTCCTGAGCAGCAAGATGGGAACGATCTACCCCATCGGCGCAACCTTGAAGACCCTGCTGGACGAGCTGCTGAGCGTCAAGGGCTACCACATGAAGTGCCTGGGGATGCAAACGATCTTCGAGGGCATAGCCGTTGGCATCATGGATTTCATGCGCTCGAACACGCTCAACCCGCTGTTCAGAGAGATCCTCAAACGCGTCGAGCAGGACGAGTCGCGTCACGCCGCCTTTGGCGTCCTGACCATGCGACGCTGCGTGCGCGAAGCGAGCGAGGAGAAGATGCACCAGATGGAGGACTGGGCCTTCGCTGTACTAGAAGCCCTGAACGCGAATCAGCAGCTCGACATGCTCCAGACGCTGGGGCCCAAGTACGACATCGATCCCGACGAGCTGCTGCGCACCGCGCACAAGCTCCCCAACTGGACCGAACTCAACAGCGAGGCCTACATGCACACTGTCGTGCCGAACCTGATGCGCCTGGGCCTGATCACCGAGCGCACCGAGCAGAGCTGGCGCGACGTCGGCATCCTCACCGACATCCGCCAGTAGCCCTGTGCGCGCAGCAGCGCGCTGGCTTCCGCTCCTGTCCCAAAGTCGACCCAGCTGAGCCTTGCATCGACCTGCAACGGCGAGGGCTCTGCCGGGCCCGGGACGAGCGTCAAGTCGCTCGCATCTCGCGTCGATAACCCCCCGGAGAGCTGATCTTCTAGGGGCGCCGACGGCATCGAGTTCCCCGAACAGATGCAGCTCATGCGGCCCGCGAACTTAGGAGGGTGGGAGATGCTGAACGATGGCGAGGTCAAACGAATCCTCGAGGCGATCACTGAGTACCGGGAGCTGGTCGAGCACTCGGGAGAGATGCGCAAGCAGCTGGAGGCGCTGCTCAAACGCTGGGGCTCTCTCAAGTCAGAGCGGGACGAGCTGCGGCAGACACTGGATCGCATCCACCAGACGATGTCGCAGCTGAAGGCCGACTATCAGGTCATGATGAGACGGGTGGGTGACATTTCCTCGACGGAGGACGCGGTGCTGGACAGCGTGAAGTTCCTGATTGACGAGCTTGCCTCCACGCTCAAGAAGCACGAAGTAGATACCTAGGCCGTCGGCGGCAGGGAGAAGCGATGTTCGGAAAGGGCTCCAGTCCGTTCACCAACGAGCGCCGGATCGAGCTCGAAGGCCAGATGGACGGCGAGAAGAATATCCCCGACATGGGGTCGTACCAGCCGGCCCAGTTCGAGCAGGCCTTGGTCGCCCACGGGGAGCAGGCAGTCCAGCTGATCTACGAGAAAGCCTCGCTGCGGATCGCCAAGCTGCGCCCGTTCTACGAGGCCTATCAGGGACGCTACAACGATCTCGAGAGCCGCCTTCAGGCGGCGGGCAAGATCTACAAGGCGAGAAAAGCCGAGCTGGGGCGGGACTTCAACAGTCGATTCCCTTACAAGTATCACGTGGCGCTGATCATCTTCCTGGCGATCGGCGAATTCCCCCTGAACACCATCGTGTTCCGGCTCTTCGGCGAGTCGGAATTCCTGACCTATATCATGGCATCCACCCTCGCCATCACCATCCCCCTGCTCGGGCTCTTCATCGGCATTCACCTGAGGCAGTCGGTTCCGCCAAGAGCCGGAAACATCGTGGTCGGATTCATCACTCCAGTTTCTGCGGCTGCGGCCCTGATTGCGATCAGCAGCATGCGCCAGGGCTATATCGAGGCTCAAGCGGCCACCGGGGCAGATCCCATGTTGGCGAGCGCGGACGGATTGGCTTACGCCCTCTTCGCTCTCAACGCCCTGGTGTTCTGCGCAGCGACGGTGAGCTCCTACCTGTCCCATGATCAGGACGAGAAGCTGGACTCCAGCCACAGCTCCCTCATGTTCCTGGATAAGCACGCCAACAAGGTTCGCAAGCAGCGCTTGCTGCTCGGAACCAAGCTCAACGGGGAGATCCAGGGAGCGAAGAGCCGGATTGAGCGGGCGAGAGCGCTCTCCAGTCAACGCATCGCCCTGTACCGCAGCACCAACGTGCGCTTCCGCAGCTTCTTGCCGCCGCCCGCCTTCAGGAAGGATCCGGAGTACAAGTCGCTGGAGTGGTGGCCTGAGGTCGACATCAGCTCCGGGAGTCAGTCAAGCGGATGACGTCCACGTCCCTTGCGCTCAAGCAGCTCGTAGCCGGCGTTTCCGTGCTGGCGCTGGCAGGGGCTCTCCTGACGGGCTGCTTCGTGTCCGCGGAGTCCACGAGGAATGTTGGCAACGAGATCATCATCTTCGTGGACTTCTCGGGGAGCATGGGCGCCGAGAATCGGGCCCTGATCGAGCATGACTTCGCAGACACGATCATCCCCTCGCTCGCGGCCGGAGATCGCATCCTGGTCGCCCCCATCAACGAGGAGACCCTCACGAGCTTCCATGCTCTGCTGGATGAGACCTTTCCGCCGCAGCCCGAGTTCAACAGATGGCTGGACAACACCATGCGCCACGAACGCGAGCTGAAGGCGAGCGAGAGGAAGGCAGACGAGCTCAGGGAGAAGATCCGAGCCCAGCTGCCGGAGATGCTGCTGAAGGCTGGCTCCAGCAACAAGACCGACATCTTCAGCTCGCTGCTCATGGCCAAGAAGCTCTTCCAAGCCACGGAGCGACGCAAGATTCTGATCCTGATGTCGGACATGATCGTCGACTATCCGCCCTATCGCTTTGACCGGATTTCCTGGACCCCGGAGAAGAAGCAGGAGCTGCTGGCAGAGCTGCAGCTAAAGGGCCTGATCCCCGACCTCTCCGGCGTATGCGTCTACGTGTCGGCGGTGACGGCGGAGTCGGCGGAGATGGCCAGACAGATCAGTGGCTTCTGGCAGGATTACTTCGACCGCAGCCACGCCGACCTGGATTCGAGCCGCTACGCCCACGTCCTGCTCCACTGGCCTCCGTCCGACGACTGCGCCTCCTGAGCCCACCCGCAGCGTTGCTCACGCTCCGCTTATGGCAGACTCGTGCTGGAGGTAAGGCATGAGCCGACTCGAGGGCAGGGTTGCATTGATCAGCGGGGCCGCTTCGGGCATCGGCGCAGCGTGTGCGCTGCGCTTCGCCCAGGAGGGCGCGCGCATCGCCGGCTTCGACATCGCCAAGCCGTCCGAGGAGACCTGGGGGCCGGTCCGCGCTGCGGCTTCTGAGACGGTGTTCCGCGACGTCGACGTGCGTGACGAGGACGCAATCAAAGAAGCGGTCAGCTTCGTGAACGAGCGTTTCGGTCGCATCGACGTGCTGGTAAACGCCGCCGGCGTGTCGGGAGCCGGCACCGTGGATGCGCTCGATGCGGCGGACTGGGATCGCGTGCTCGACATCAATCTCAAGGGCACGTTCCTGCTCTCGAAGCACGTGCTCAAGCGGATGCTGGAGCAGGGTTCAGGGAATGTCATCAACCTGGCGAGCATCGAGGGCCTCGAGGCCATCCAGGCCCAGGCCGCGTACAACGCTTCCAAGGGCGGCGTGGTCCTCCTCACACGCAACATGGCCATCGACTACGGGGGCCTCGGCATCCGCGTGAACTGCCTCTGTCCGGGCTACATCGAAACGCCCATGACCGAGGTGCTTCAGACGGAGGCCCTGAAGCCGCTCCGAGACGAGTTCATCAGGATGCACATGCTGCGCCGCCCCGGTCGGCCGGAGGAGGTCGCGAGCGCAGCGCTGTTCCTGGCCTCGGACGATGCCTCCTTCGTGACGGGCGCCTCGCTCGTCGTCGACGGCGGCTACACCGCCGGCCGCCGTCTGGGCGACGTCTGGCCCGGATCCGGCCCGGGACCCTAGCCGAGCACCGCCACCACGCGCAATCCTATCAGCTTGCGCGGCACCCGTTCAGCTGACAACTTCTTCAGATGCTTCGCCGGACGATCCGGGTGACCTACAAGGTGGCGCGTCGAATCGCGGTCGGCGTGGTGGGCACGACCGTGGTGCTGCTGGGGGTGGCGCTGCTCGTATTGCCCGGACCCGCCCTGATCGTAATCCCGGCCGGACTCGCGATTCTGGCCCTGGAGTTCGCCTGGGCCCGGCGCTGGCTCCGGATCGCACGCGAGCGATCGCAGCAGGCGCTCGAGCTGATCGGAGTTGGCAAGCGCGCACGCACCCAGAGCCGCAAGCTCAGCTCGAGCTAGCTCGCGGCGCGGAAGCGGGAGGTCTCGGAGCTGAGCGTGAGCCCGTCGGCCTTATCCGGATGGATCTGTTTGGCGCGCTCGAACAGCAGCTCCTCGGTCTCGAGGTTGTTCGGATCGGGCACGCAGCAGTCGACCGGGCAGACCGCCGCACATTGCTCCGTCTCGTGAAAGCCCACGCACTCGGTGCAGAGCTTGGGATCGATGATGAAGGTATCCTCGCCCTCGCTGATGGCCTCGTTCGGGCACTCCGGCTCGCACACGCCGCAGTTGATGCATTCCTCTGTGATCATCGTGGCCATGGAAACCTCCTCGTGGGATCTCCGGGCGCGGCCGGCCTCAGTGAGTCAGCCGCACCTCGCGCTTCCCGCGCGGGATCTCTCCGCTTAGCAGCAGCTGGTCCTCGCGAGCCAGCTCGAAGGCCAGCCCCTCTTCTTCGCAGACCTCGAGCTTGAGCTGTGTGGCCAGGAGCTGGCGCCCCAGCTGCACCAAGGCCTTGAGCTGGGCCGCGGTCGAGCGGTCCAGGCGCCGGATCGGAAGCCCCTTGAAGTTCGAGACGTTGAGATGGACCCCCGAGGCGTGCCCCGTGCCGTGGCAGAGGGGACAGAGCCGGCCCAGGGCCTCCCGCAGGGCCGACTCCACGAAGGCAGTCTGGTTAGGGACCTGGCGCAGGGCGGCGGCAAGTACCGGCTCCAAGCGAAACGTGGCTCTCTGCTTTGGGGTCTTCTTCTGAGGCGGCCGCCGCATTTGTACAGCATTTTGCTGTACACTCAAGCTCCGCGCAAGGGGCGGGGGTAGCGGCGAAGCGCGCCCAGGCTTAGACGGGCGCTCGGCGCCCCAAGTCATATAATGGGGTGCGCGCCCTTTTACCGGAGGTGCGTCCTGGATACGGGCCACTTAGAGCAGCCGCAGATGGCGAAAACAAAGCGGTCGAGGCGGCGGCGGCCGCGCCGCGGACCGAACCCAGCGCGCTCCCCTAACGGGGAGACGGCGATGACGTCGGACTCGTCCGACCCGGGTGAGCTGCGCGCCGACGCAGAGCCGATGGCAGCGAGTGAGCCGGCGCAGACCAATGAAGCCACGCCGGCCCCGGCCCCCTCGGATCGCCCCCGCTCGCGAAACCGTCGCCGCCGGCGGCGCGGCGGCGTCCCGGACCAACGCCGCGCACAGATGCTGGACCTGCTGCGGCGCGAGTTCGGGCTGCGTCACTTCCGACCCGGCCAGGAGCAAACCATGCGCGCGGTTCTGGACGCCCGCGACACGCTGGCGGTGCTACCCACGGGTGGCGGCAAATCGCTCACCTACCAGCTCCCAAGCCTGCTGCTCCCGGGCCTGACCGTGGTGGTCTCGCCGCTGATCGCGCTGATTCGGGATCAGTTCGAGAAGCTGCGCGCGCAGGGCATCGAGACTGTGCGTCTCGACAGCTCGCTCACGGGAACGCAGCGCGAAGAGGCACTCACGCTGCTCGAGGAGGGGGAGCAGAAGATCGTCCTGATCACGCCCGAGGGTGCCACAGGGTCGCGCTTCAAGCAGCGACTGAGCGACAACAGCGTCTCGCTGCTGGTCGTGGACGAGGCGCACTGCGTATCCGAGTGGGGGCATGATTTCCGTCCCTCGTACCTCGCGCTCGGCGCCTTAGCGAAGGACCTCGGACGTCCGCCCGTGCTGGCGCTCACGGCCACCGCCCCGCCGCTGGTGCGTGAGGAGATCGTCAAGCGCCTGGGCCTGCGCGATGCGGTAATAGTGGTGCGGCCGGTGGCGCGGCCCAATCTGCGCTTCGAGGTCGTGGACTGCGACTCGGAGGACATGAAGCGGCGCGAGCTGATTCAGCACCTGCGACGGCTGCGCCGGCCGGGAATCGTTTACTGCGCGACGGTGAAGGAGGTTGAGGACCTGGGCGCGCTGTGCAAGCTGGCGCGCATTCCTGCCGAGATCTATCACGGACGGCTCACCAAGTCCGAGCGCGACCACGCCCACAAGCGCTTCATGTCTTCGGGCAAGCGCATCGTGATGATCGCGACCAGCGCCTTCGGTCTGGGGGTGGACAAGCCCGATATCCGCTACGTGATCCACTATCAGGTCCCCGGCTCGCTCGAGGCCTACGTGCAGGAGGCGGGCCGGGGCGGACGCGACGGCCTGCCCGCACGCTGCATCCTGCTCTATTACCCCGAAGACCTCGCGGTTCAGCGCCACTTCCTGTCCGACGGTCCCGCCAGCCGTTCGCAGATCCATAAGGTGGTTACCGGGCTCTCCGCCTGGAGCGCGGACAACCGGCCCGTGGACGCCGCGGTACTGGCCATGTCGACCGAGGTCGGCGTGACACGCACCAAGGCCGTGCTCGAGGGCCTGCGCGAAGCGGGAGTGGTGACGCACGATGATGCTGGGTTCATGCTCGCAGGCGAACTTCGGGTGCAGGACGCGGTCAAGCTGCTGAGTCGTCGCAACGAAGAGCGCCGCACAACGGACCGCCGCCGGCTCGACGGAATGGTCAACTACGCGGAAGGGGAGGAGTGCCACGTGATGGCGATCCGCCGCTACTTCGAGGACGCCGAGCCCACCCCCTGCGGCGTGTGCGACATCTGCGAGCCCAAGCTGCGCCGTCGGCGTCGCCGCTCTAAGAACCGTCCGAGCCGGCCGAACTCGCGCGAATGATGAAGCTCGAGTTCGAGCGCGAAGTAGCCGCCGCCCGCAAAGCGGCTCGAGCCGCGGGCGAGATCATCGCGCGCCACTGTCAGACCGACCGCGAGAGCTGGGACAAGGCCGAGGACAGCCCCGTGACCCGCGCCGATCTGGAGGCGAACGAGGCCATATGCGCGGTGCTGCATGAGAGCTTTCCCGAGGACGCGATCCTGTCAGAGGAGACGCGTGATGCGCCCGGACGCCTGGACGCCGAGCGCCTCTGGATCATCGATCCGCTGGATGGAACCAAGGAGTTCATCCAGGGGATCCCCGAGTTCGCGGTCTCGATCGGCCTCGCTCTCGGCGGCGAGCCCGTGCTGGGCGTCGTTTACCAGCCGCTCACGCGTGAGTGCTACTGGGGCTGCCGAGGCGCGGGGACGTACCTGGATGATGCGCCCACCCAGGTCTCGGGAGTGGGACGACTCGATCAGGCCGTCGTGCTGTCGAGTCGCAGCGAACTGAGCCGGGGGCAGATGGATCCCTACAAGGAACTCTTCAAGGAGGTGCGGCCGCTGGGCTCGGTGGCCCTCAAGCTCGCGCTCGTGGCCGCGGGGCGGGCGGACTTCTGGATCTCGGCCGCGCCCAAGAGCGAGTGGGACGTGTGCGGAGGCGACCTGCTGCTGCGCGAGGCCGGAGGTACGTTCGTCACGCTGGCCACAGGGCCACGCCGCTACAATCAGGCCGACGTGCTGCTCCAGCCTCTGATGGCCGCGGGACCCCAGAGGCTGGTGGATGCCTTTCGCGAGCGGAGCGCGTCCCGTTGACGCACCCCATGCTGCGCATTCAGCCCGTCTCGGATGACCTCTACGAGGTGTCCGACCTCGAGATCCGCGCCTTCTCCTCGCTGCGGATCTGGGTTTACGATCTCGAGGCCACCGGTCTGGATACCACGCGAGAGCGTGTCACCCAGATCGCCGGCCTTCCCATCGAGGGCGGTAAGATCCTCGAGGAGGAGGCCTTCGTGCAGCTCGTCCATCCCGGGGAGGGTGTCGAGATCTCGAAGGAGGTCGAGGAGCTCACCGGCATTACGCTCGAGAAGCTGAAGGACGCACCTCCCTTTCCTGATGCGTGGAGGGACTGCCAGGCGGCGGCCCGGGGCTCGGCCTTCTGGATCGGTCAGAGCGTGTTCGAGTTCGACATACCGCTGCTCGAGACCGAGCTGGCACGCCACGGCCTGCCCACCACCCTCCCCGCCACACTGGATTCGGTGGTGCTGGCCACGGCACTCTTGGGCGAGCCGGAGGGACGCTGGAGCACGAGCGCGCTGATCCAGCGCTTCCAGGTCAACATCGAGGGTCTGCGCCGCCACGACGCGCTTGACGACGTTAAGATCCTGGCACGGATCCTTTTACCCATGATGCAGATCATCCGCGAGGATCACGACGACCGCGTGTTTCTGCCTCCGGACCGCCCGCTCTCGATCAAACGCCACCCGCCGGTGAAAGCCTGACGACGAACCTCTTTCCCGACGAGCTCACGCTGCTGCACAACCCGCGCTGCTCCAAGAGCCGTGCGGCGGGCGCACTGCTCGAAAAGAACGACATCGCATACCGGGAGCGCCGTTATCTGGACGAGCCGCTCTCGCCCGACGAGCTGCACGAGCTGGCCCAGCGGCTCGGCCTTCCCGCGCGAGAGTGGGTACGCCGCGCGGAGTCCGCCTACAAGGAGGTGGGGCTGGACCCCGACTCGAGCGAAGCAGAGATCCTCGCGGCGATGGCAGGCTCCCCTATCCTGATCGAGCGCCCCATCCTGGTGACGAAGGCTCGGGCCGTAGTCGGTCGCCCGCCCGAGCGCATCTTCGAGCTCGTGGGCTGACCCGACTCGAGCAAAGCGGAACCCAGATGGACTACGGACCGGGACGGGCCTGCTAGAGAAAACGTCGTAAGCACTCAGGGTGGGAGCAGCGCGGGCACGAGGGCGATGTTCGCGACCAGCTTGAGCATCGGATCATCGCTCTGCGCGAGCTTGGTGCGCAGAGCCCGCAGCAGCTCCCCAGCATGGGTCTCGTTCCAGAACCAGCGCGCGAGCTCCGTCGGGCCGGCCGGCTGCGCCGTCACCGCCTCGATGTAGAGCGCCTTCAGGTCCTCCGCCGCGAGCTTGAAGATCGCGCCGAGCGGGAGATCGTCGCGCGGACTCGACGGCAGCGGATCCTCCAGGAAGCGCGCCACAAACGGGCCGATCTCCTCCGGCGGCAGGCCCGAGAGGCCCAGCGTGGTGCGCTTCCGGCTCTGGCGGGCCAGCGTGTACCAGGGAAGCAGCTGCGCGAACTCGCGCGCGAAGGCCTGCTGCAGCTTACCGGCGTCACCTTCCTGTGGCACCGGTGCGGGGAGCGGAAGCGGGCAGGCCCAGGGCCCGGAATCGGCCTGCACATCGGGCGCGTCTTCGGGAAAGTCGGCCAGCACCGGACCCGAAGCGGCCGCGAGCAAGCGCAACGCGGCCTCGAGCACGCGCGTCTGGAAGGCGGCATCGTGGGGCACGCCGAAGGGACGCCCCAGCTCGAACGGCACCCAGAGCGCGCGCGGCGGGCGAATGCGTTCGCTGTGCTCGCGGATGAGGCTGATCTGGGTCGTGGGCACGCCGCCCCGCTCCAGGTAGTGTCCGAGCGCGCCCACGGCGCGCGTGCACATGGGTCAGACCGGAATCAAGAGCGCCGCGGTCACGCCATCGCGCCGCAGCAGTCCGGCCAGCTCCCCCGCGCTCGGCTCCAGCTGCTCCGGACCGACCGCACCCATGAACGAGTAGTGGAAGTCGGCGACCGAGCCGATCTGGCCGCGCTCGGCCAGCTCGCGCAGACGGTCGATCGGGAAGACCACGTTCCAGTCCTGCTGAAAGCCGCTGCGATCGTAGTTGACCGAGATGTGGCTCATCAGCAGATCGTTGGCCTTCACGTCGCCCGGCACGATGCGGTAATCGCTGGCGATGCTGGTGAAGGGACGGTCCCCGCGCACGTAGAGCCCCGCGGTGGAGATGATGGCTACACGGCGCTCCGCCAGGGACGGGCCGGGCACGAACGGCGTCTCATCGAAGCTCGGGCAGGCCACCTCCAGCAGGTGCTGGCGATAGCCGTCGGGGAATGTGTCCAGGCGCGCCATCGGGAACCCGAGTCTGAACGATCGAGCGCGATTAGGGAACTCAAGACCCCGAGGCCGATTGACGTAATGCAGCCGATATGGCGGGGATGTGTCTGGCGAATGGGATCGTGATCGCTGTCGCTGGCGGCGCCTGGGTTCTCATGGCCAGCGCACCGGAGCTCTTCTACCAGCTCGCGCAGGAAGATGGA
>SMWZ01000146.1 GCA_004356455.1 Deltaproteobacteria bacterium | reverse complement strand
TGCCACCTACCAGACGGACCCCGACGGCAGGCTGGTGGCCATCCGAGGCTTCGAGGAGGTCTCTGAACGCATCGCCAGCGAGCTGCCATCGGAGCTGAGCTCGCTCCTGGCTTCGGTCATCACCGAGGAGGCCCTGACCAAACAAGGCGTAGACGAGTGGAACGGGCGCTACGGCGATCTCATCGGCCAGACCATCCGTATCGGCGACATCGTCCCTTCCTCGAAGAGCACCGAGTTCGCCGGAGGCGTGAACGCCGTCGAATACACAGCAACCTGGTTTCCCGAGAACGTGAGGTGCGGCGGAAGAGACTGCGTGCGCATTCGCATCTTCCGAAATACGAACCTGGAGGCGTTGAAGGAACGTCTGGCGCAGGTGGTCGGTGAGCGAGCCGCGGGCCTATTCGATGATCTGGGCGCTGCCGAGAGCCCCGAGGGGTTCGAGAGCTCGAGTGAGATCGACCGCCTGGTGGATCCCGCTACGCTGCTAACACAGCGAGAGACGCAGCGGCGACTGGTCATCCAGCGGGTTCCCATCTCCGCTGAAGTCAGCGGAGTGCTCAAGATCAACGAGACGAAGCAATACGCATTCGAGTACACCCCGATCGGCGAGGTAAGTGAAGAGCGTCCATGACGCAATGGAGGAGACGATGAAACGCCTTGGCAATCTAATATTGGTCTGCAGCGCGCTGATCCTGCTCTCGACGCCGCGACCTGCCCACGCGATCTTCCACCTCATGGTGATCGACGAGGTCATGACAAGCTACGGCGGCGATCCTAATGTGCAGTTCGTCGAGTGCAAGATGCTCGCGATCGTACAGTCGTTCCTAACGGGAACCGTACTGGGGGCCTTCGACTCGAACGGAACCTACCTGGGCGACGTGCTTGTGCTTCCCAACGACATCACCGCACCGGGAGCCTTGGACCGCCGCTGGCTGATGGCCACCCAGGCGTTCGAGACGCTTACCGGGCTGACACCCGAGTTCAGCATCCCGCCCGAGCTCCCCACAGGGGGCGGGATGATCTGCTGGGGAGCGCCCGGCTTGGGCTCCTTTGTCCCCGACCCCAATAGCTGGGACCACAGCAATCCCAATAACTACACCGACTGCGTGGCGTATGGCACCTACAGCGGGCCGGCCAACATTCACATCGGCAATCCGACCCCGCTCGACGGGGACGGGCACAGCCTGGTACGCATCTCCAACACCGACGATAACGAGACCGACTTCAGCTGCGGCGACCCCGCGGGCCCCGAGAACGAGAACGAGGAGACGGCGAGCCTCCCGGCCACGACTCCCTGCCCGGTCGAGCCGAACATTCCCGTACTGCCCCGCTGGGGGATGCCGCTGCTGCTGGGACTGCTCACGGGTTCGGGCGCGCTCCTGCTTCTACGAAGGCGGGTGGGAACGGCTCTGACGCCGCCTCCTCAGTAGGTCACGCGGAAGTCAGGAAACTCGCCGGTATAGACGCCGTAGCCAACTTCGACGTGGCGCACTTGCGAGTGGGGCGGGCCTTCGCGCACGAAAGAGATGGCCACCTCTACGGCCGGCTCCTCCCCTTCAAACACGGCCTCCACCCTTCCATCCGGGAGATTGCGAACCCAGCCCGTCAGCCCCAGCTCGCGGGCGCGCCGGCGCGTCGAGTCGCGAAAGAACACGCCCTGAACAAGTCCCTCCACCTGGACGTGGGCGCGAACGCGCTTCAATCCTCGCCATCTCCCGCGACCGCGGCCACCAGCGCCAGATCGCGCTCTCGCACCGATGCCGTCTTGAAGCCCCTGGCCGAGGCCGCCATGCGCGTGAGCGCGGCGCCGATCTCCATCGGCGGCTTTGTCACACCCTTCTTGGCCCGGTGGAAGCGCACCGGGTTGATGCGCGCCACCACCAGGTTTCGCAGGTAGGGCGAGCGGAAACCCCGCTCTCGCAGCTCCTCGACGATCCGGGCCACCTCCCACTCGATCGCGATCAGGCGCGACGCCCAGCCTTCACGCTGGCGCAGGCTCGTGGCCAGCGTACGCGAGCTGAAGCGGTCCACCTTACGCAGGAAGGGGTGGTAGGCACCGCCGGCGAAGCGCCGTTCCTGCTCGTACACGACGCCCAGGGTCAGCAGTGCGGGCGATTCAAACTGGTCCGCGTAGTCGCTCTCGCGCACGCGTTCGTTGCGCGTGGCGAGCACGCGCGCCATGCGGATCACTTCAAGGCTGCGGTCTCGCAGGTTGTGCGCCTTCTCCGTGTTGAGCGCGAGAATTCGGAAGGCCAGGCTCTCGTCCGGGGAGATCAGGACCGTGACCTGGCGCAACCCCAAGACCTTCGCCGCCGCCAGACGGTGCCGTCCGTTGGGAGTCCAGAACTTCCCCTCCGTACCCTGCACCACGATGAGCGGGTCCAGGAAAGACCCGCTCTCCTCGATCTTCTGTGCCAGTCTCTTGGTGTGCGTGGGCGAGAGATCCCGCTGAAATGGCGTGGCCTCAACCGCCTCGAGCGGCAGCGCCGCGAGCAGCAAGGGCCTGCCCGAGAACGGCTCCCGATAGCAACCGATCGCCGCGCCTCCAAGCTCTCTCACCTGCTCCGCCAGCGGCCGCAGCTCGGGCGTGTCGAGATCCAGCAGCAGCTCCTCCCCCGCCAGTCCCCGCTTCTCCTTGCGCGGCGTCAGGCGCTTGCGCGCTGCCGTTGACCGCTTGCGTGTGGTCTTCTTGCGTGCCTTCTTGCGCTTGGGCTGCTTTGCGGCTCGGACCATGTCCGTATTAGGCCGGCAGGTCGATCGTGACCCGCGTCCCCAGGCCCAGCTCGCTGTCAACAGAGATCTCGCCATCGTGTTGGGTCACGAGGGCATGCGCAATGCTGAGGCCAAGCCCCCTTCCGCCTTCCCTACGGCGCGTCGTATAGAACCGATCGAAGATCCGCCTGCGTTCCTGCTCCGAAAGTCCGGGGCCGTTGTCCTCCACCGTCACGCGAGCTCCACTGCGGGTGCGTTCGGAGCGTACCGTGATCCGAGTCTCCGCATTGCCTACATCGATGCAGTTCTGGAGAACGCTGATCAGGACCTGCTGAATCTCGAACGGGTTGAGCTGGACCTGGGGAAGCGGCTCTTCCAGGTCGAGCCTGGCAACCGCTCCAATCTTGGTGATCTCGCTCCGCGTCATATCCATCGCGGTTCGAATCACTCGGTTCAGGTCATTGGGCCATCTCTCCGTTGGTTCTCTGCGAGCGAACTGGAGGATACTTCTCACGATCTGGCCACCCCGGTTTGCCTGCTGAACAATCTCGTCGAGGCAGCTGCTCAGCGTACGCTCCGCGTCGGCCGTGCCCCGCGCCGCAAGCGCGGACTCGGCGGAGACCAGGATGGCACCCAGCGGACTGTTGATCTCATGGGCGATCCCGGTGGCGAGTGTTCCGATCGAGACCATGCGCTCGGCCTCCCGTAGCGTCCCTTCGGAGCGCTGGCGTTCGGCGAATGCCTTGACCAGCCATCCGTTAGCCATCACCAGATCGGCAGTTCGCTCCCGGACCCGAGAATCGAGCTCGTCGTGGGCCTTCTGTAGCTCGCCCTCCGCCCGCTCACGTTCGGCAGTCACAGCCGCGAGGAGCAGAGCCGCGACCACGATGACACTCACGAATGTCTGCTGCAGGAACAGGGACTCCTGCATGGTCTCCCTCACGAACGGCCCGCCCCCTCCAAGCGTTCCAAAGACCGCGATGGCCGCGGTGATCGCACTTGCCGTACCTGCCCCTCGCAGGCCAAAGCGGTAGGCGGCCCAGAGGACAAAGGGCACGGGCAGGAAAGTCAACGGGGACTGGGTATGGATGACGGGCATCTGGAACCAGCCCGCGAACACGACTCCGCTCACGAGGACCAGCAGGAGCGTCAGCGCCGTGCCTTCAATGATCCTTCGGCGCGGCCACGAAGTTTGCCCGGTCGCCGTCCAGGCCAGCAGAAACGGCGTCCAAACCAGCGCTCCCAGCATGTCGCCCAGCCACCAGGTGAACAGGGTCGAGCCGTAGTCGGTTGCGGTGGCGATGCCTCCCAGCAGCAGGGCGCTCGCCCCGTTGAGCGCGCTCAGTGCCGCGCCTAAGGGGGCCACCATCCCCACGAACAAGAGTACGCCCCGCGCGCTATCGAGGAAGTTCGGAGTGCGGCTGAAGCGCCCCATCAGGAAGGCGCCCAGCAGTGCTGCGGACGTATTCCCGACCGAGATGGCGCCGGCCACCGAAGCGGGATGCCCCGTCCCCAGAAGATGCGTCAGAAACGCTCCCACCAGGACCCCGGGCCAGAGCCCGTAGCCAAGCCGCAGAAGCGCCACCAGCGCGATTCCGCTGGGCGCCCAGACGAGGGCGGCTGTGCCCCGTACCGACGCGATCGTGAAACCCAGCGTGCCGGACACAAAATAGACAGCCGCAAGCAGCGCGACCGCGCCCAGGTAAGCCACAGGCCGTCGCATCAATCCAGGCCTCCTCAAGAGCGATCATTCGACTCTACACGAGGAAAACGATGACCCCAAGTCGCTTTCGCAGGACTGCGGTCCGACGCCGGGGCACGAACAGAAGGGAAAACGATTCCAGGAGTTTAGAAGAGCGAGGCCGCTCGGCCTGGGCCGGCTAATCCTGCGCCTTCGGCCCGCACCAGCGCAGCAGGACTTCGCGTAGCGACTCGAGGCTGGCGGGCTTAGTGATGTAGTCGTCCATGCCGGCGTCGAGGCAGCGCTTACGGTCGCCCCGAAGAGCGTTGGCGGTCATGGCAATGATGGGAGTGTGCGAGTCGTCGTCTTCCTGATGTCGGATCGCGGCGGTGGCCGCGAACCCGTCCATATCCGGCATCTGGCAGTCCATGATCACGGCGTCGTACGCGCCCGTGGCGTGCATCTCGACCGTCTCGCAGCCGTTCGCCGCCACGTCCACCCGACATCCGAGCTTCTCGAGCATCCTCACGGCCACTTGCTGGTTCACCCTATTGTCCTCGGCCAGCAGGATGCGTGCGTCGATGAGCTTGCCCTTCGGGCCGGCGGCGACCTCGCCACCCTGGCCTGTGTCGACGGAGGGCGTCTCGTCGAGGGGAAGCGGAAGACGTATGCGGAAGATCGAGCCGTCCCCGACGGAGCTCTCGACCTCGATGCTCCCGCCCATCAGCCCCACCAGCTGCTTGGTGATGGCAAGCCCGAGCCCAGTTCCCCCGAAGCGGCGGTGGGTAGAGGTGTCCGCCTGCATGAACTCGTCGAAGATGCGCTCGAGCGCATCCTGCTCGATCCCGGTCCCCGTATCTTCCACCTCGATCCGCATTCGGGCTTTTTGGTCGTTCTGCTCGTCGCAGCTGACCGAGATCGCAACATGTCCCGTGCTCGTGAACTTGATGGCGTTGCTGAGCAGGTTGAGGAGTACCTGGCGAATGCGCCCCGGATCCCCGACGAACTTCTTGGGGGCATTCGCCGCATAGCAAGCGCCGAGCGCGAGCCCCTTCTCCGCGGCCTTCGTCTTCAGAATTCGGACCGCCTCTCCCACCACGGCTTCGAGATCGAAGGGGGTCTGCTCGAGCCTGAGTCGGCCGGCTTCGGTCTTCGAGAAGTCCAGGACATCGTTGATCACCATATTGAGCGCATCCGCAGAGCTCTGGATCATCTGGACCAGATGGGCTTGATCTGGGTCGAGCTTCGTGTCCGCCAGCAACTCCGCGGTCGCAATCACGCCACTCAAGGGCGTGCGAATCTCGTGGCTCATGTTCGCGAGGAACGCGGCTTTGGCCTGGCCGGCCTGTTCAGCAGCGTGTCTCTCGACCCGCAGCGTGCGCGCGACTCGATCGGTCGTCTCCAGGCGCTTTTCGGCAGTAGACAACTCGCCACCGAGCTGCGATGCGATCGACGCCAGCTGATCGTTGGCCCGGCGCATGAGGTCTTCGTACAAGACCGACGCCTCCACATCGAGATCGATCCGTTTCAGCGCGGCCCGGATCTGCGGGTCGATCCGGGTCAGCAGCGCCTGCAAAGCGCTGTCCGAAATGCCCAGCATTTGATGCGCAAGCTCGTGAAGCCGGACCAACGCGCTCGCATCGTTGGAGAAGCAGAAGACCTTGCCCACCTGCGCGGCGACGCGTAGCACGCGCGAGAGCCTGCGTTCCACCGGGTCTCCATCGTCCATGATTTCGGGCCGGTGGTGGGCTCCCACCGGGCAGGTGACGATGGAGGGGAACCTCCACCCCTGAAGCATCGCCTTTCCCACTTCCATGTGGTCCGTCCCCAGCTCGGCCCGCTCCAGAATCCACAGCTCCTGGGTCGACTCGCTGAGTTGCCGCAGAACCTTCTGATACTGATCAGGGATTGCGCGCTGGAGCGCGAGCACGCCGATGTCCTGCAACAGGCCGGCCACATAGGCCTCGTCACGCAAGGTAGGCTCGCCCCCTACCAGATCACGCGCTGCAACAGCGGTCGTGAGCGCGTGTCGCCAATGCAGGCTGTAGTCGAACCTGCTGGGATCCCCTGACTCCGTGCCCAGCGGCGCAAGAGAGAAGGTCAGGATGGCCCGCTGGATATTCATCATCCCCAGCGTCCGGATCGCCTGGGACAGGGTCGAGACCGAACAGGTCTTGCTGCCGGTGGGCGCGTTCGCCGCGCGAATGATCTTGGCGGTCAGGACAGGGTCGCATTCGACCAGCCCTTGAAGCGCGCGCATGTCCGGTTCTGTCCGGTCAATGACCTCCAGAACCATTGCCGCGAGGCCCGAAGCCGATGGGAGCCCCCTTTTCTCGAGTACGCTCAGAACTTCGGTGAGCATGCCGCCCCTTCTCGAACGGGTTGGTAGTCCCCGCCCTCTTCGCGGATCGGCCCGCGCGAGAGGCGACTTGACTAGCGCGTTATCGGCGAGCTCAGCTCGCCTGCGCGCACTTCGCTCGGCTGCGCCTCGCTGCGCGGCCTGCGGCCTTGCTACTAGCCCTCCTGGGCCGTCTCCGCAGCGAGAGAGAACGGCTCCTCCACAATTTCGTGTGGGCTGGCGTCGAGGGGTGGCGCGGCGGGCTCGGCCACGAACGAGTTGATACGGTCGATCAGCGTCCGCAGCCGACCCACGTTGCGGCGGTTGAAGTGCAAGGTAACGCGCGGGTAGTGCTCAACCTCGCCTGCCTCCGAGGGCAGGGCCTTTGCTATCTCGATCTTCCCCTTGCTCAGGATGTCGCCGAAACGCGTGTTGAGCTCATCGAGCTGGTCCGCATTGGGAGCCTGACGCACGCGCAGCACGAGCAGGTCCCCCACGTAGCGGCTCGAATGATAGTTGCTGTAGAAGTTCTGAATCTCGCGGACCGCCTCATCGACGTCATCGGTGATCTTGTACAGCGCCAGATCCTGCTCATTGATGAGCCCGCGTGCACTGAGGTGGCAGGCCACGTACTCGTTCCAGGCCTTCCAGTAGGTCCCGCCGGGTGCGTCGACGAACACGATCGGCAGGATCTCGCTCTTGCCCGTTTGGATCAACGTGAGCGCCTCGAAGCCCTCGTCGTGCGTCCCAAAGCCACCGGGGAAGAGCGCGATCGCGTGCGCCTCCTTCACGAATGTGATCTTGCGCGTGAAGAAATAGCGGAAGCTGATAAGCTTGTGGTCTCCGGCGATCACCTCGTTGGCGCTCTGCTCGAAGGGAAGACGGATGCTGACCCCAAAGGAGGCCTCGCGGCCAGCCCCTCCTTGCGCAGCACCCATGATCCCGTCGCCCGCACCGGTGATCGTCATCCAGCCTTCCGCTGCCATCCGCTCCGCGAAGTCGTAGGCCTGCTTCCAGTCCGGATGATCCGGCGCCGTCCGCGCGCTGCCGAAGATCGCGACTTTGCGCAGGTGTCGATAGGGCGCGAATACCCGGAAGGAGTGGCGCAGCTCCTTGAGAGCACTGTGGATGAGCTTGAGATCCCCGCGCGAGGCTCCATCGCGCATGAGCCCCAGCGCCGAGACCATGATCTGCCTGACGTACTCCGCGCTATCGCTTCCGGCGTAGAGATTCTCCGCCTCCTCGACCAGGTTCTCGAG
Organism: Deltaproteobacteria bacterium; assembly: GCA_004356455.1. Classification (GTDB taxonomy): domain Bacteria; phylum Myxococcota_A; class UBA9160; order SZUA-336; family SZUA-336; genus SMWZ01. The sequence goes on along the minus strand of SMWZ01000146.1, from coordinate 14,670 downwards.
CATCTGGTCGAGCTTGGGCTCACGGAGCTCGTAGCGGCGACGTGTACGTTGCGCCATCGCACAAAGTGTACCGTCGCCGCAGAGGCGCGGCACGCGAGCACGCGAACCAGAGGCGCGACTAGGCGCTCATGGCCATCAAGCATGAGCCCCCGACCGCCGATCTGTCGCTCGACAGTGTGAGGGAGCGAGGACCAGGGCGTGGATCTACGGCGAATGACACGGGTCGAGGGGGGCTTCCCCTGTGAGCTTCGAACCGGACGCAAGCGCCAGAAGGGCACCGTGACGAACCTGGCGTCGGACGGACTCTTCGTTGAGACCCCTAGAAGCATCCCGCACGGGACAGAGGTCGTAGTTCATGTTCCGGAATCGGACAGGCTACCGGAGATGACCGTACGCGCCATCGTGGTACGTCAACGCCTGCTTCCGAACCGGTCTTCCAAGCTCAAGCATGACGGGGTCGGCTTACGCATTCTCCAGGCCCCCAACGCGTACTACGCGCTGGTCGAACGTGAGATGAAGGCCTCTGAGCCGGACGCAGCGCCCGATCCCGCGCTCAGGCGCTTTCGCGTAAAGGTGGCCGAGAGGGAGAGCACCGTCTTCCGCGTCCTGACGGTCATGGCGAGCTCTCCCGAGGCCGCGTGCGAGGAGCTCAAGCACGAGCTCGGACCCGGGTGGCAGGTCCTGGACGTCCTCAGCAGCTGAGCGCCCCCACGCCCGCTCCACGTCATCGAGCTGCCTCCGAAGGCGGGGTGTGCCCGCGGGGCGGTGCCTATACAATCACGAGGCCGGGGGGGCCGGCCCAGGAGCAGGTGCGGAACTCATGCCGGAGACCGTTCTCGTCGTCCCCTGCTTCAACGAGGCTCGGCGCCTCGCGGTCGAGCAGTTCGAGGGCTTCGTCAAGGTTCACCCGGACCTGCGCTTCTTGTTCGTCAACGATGGCAGCACGGACAACACGCTCGCCGTTCTGCGAGGGCTCGAGGAGCGCGACGCCGCGCACTTCTCGGTCCTGGATCAGCAGCCCAACCAGGGCAAAGCCGAGGCGGTCCGCCGCGGGATGCTGGTCGCCTTCGAGACGGACGCACGCTATGCGGGCTTCTGGGACGCGGACCTCGCCACGCCGCTGGAGGCGGCGCCCGAGTTCGTGGACCTGCTCGAAAGCCGCCCGCATCTCGAGATGGTGTTCGGGTCGAGGGTCAAGCTCCTGGGCAGGTCGATCGAGCGCAGCGCGCTGCGCCACTACCTGGGCCGCGTCTTCGCCACAGCGGCCTCGCTCACCCTGGGCCTGGCGATCTACGACACCCAGTGCGGGGCCAAGCTCTTCCGAGTCTCGCCGGAGATCGCCGCGCTCTTCCAGGAGCCGTTCATCACCCGCTGGATCTTCGACGTGGAGATCATCGCCCGGCTCATCCGTGCGCGCCGCGGCAGCGAGCAGCCTCAGCCCGAGGACGTGATCTACGAGCTCCCCCTTCGCGCCTGGCACGACATGGCAGGCTCCAAGGTCAGGGCCAGCGACTTCCCCAAAGCGATCTTCGAGACGCTCCGCATCCACCGCAAGTACCTGAGTCGGAGGGCACGATCCGATCGGTAGTGTGTAGCGCTGGTAGCCACTAGCCAAGACGCGCCGCATCTGAGCTCAGGCGCTGCGGAACATCGTGATCTTCTGCCAGACCTTGCGTGACAGGTTCGTCGTGAGGGATTCGATCCCGTCGACTGCGCCCAGCGCCACCGGGTCGTCGATGTGCTGCGCATAGAGTGCGGCGATCTTGCCGACCAGCGACAGCATCTCGCTGCAGTAGTCCAGGTAGCGGCTCATCTCGAAGGGCGTGAGCTCCCGCTTTGGCGACGAAGCGGTGTCCTCGCCTTCGATCAGAAGACAGTCGGGGTCCTTGGTGAGCTGATGCGCGTCGATCAGGTGGGCCAGATCGCGCAGCTGATGAATCGCTACGAGCACGCGCCGCCGCTTGATGCGGGTCTCCACGCTGAGCAGAAAGAACACAGCCACACCCACGAGGACAACGATGTTGACCCCCGGCTCGAGCGCCTGAACGAACTCCGCCAGGCCGAAATGGCCTTCGGGGGGATCCACCAACCAGAGTGTGGCGGCGAACCCCCCGAGAATACCTACGATGACGACTCCGACCACGATCCTCAGCCACCAGAGCGGTTTCGCAAGCGACACACACACCTCGCTTGCGGACGCGGTCACGGACACCACCTCGCTGCAAACCCCGTAGAGTCCGGAGCCCGGAAAGCGCTCATCGATCCGGCTTCCGAGGGCCCGGACCGTGGTCAGGAGCTGTTCGGGATCAAGCAGCGTCGCCACTCGCCTAGCCCTTCCTCTGGCCGAGGCTGGCGCTCTTGCGGATGTAACGGTGGCTGATCGGGGAGAGATCGTTCCCCGCCACCCGACACTCGATCAGCACAAACCCGTTGACCTCGTGCGCGGCCCGCAGAACCTTGTGCAGCTCTTCCCGAGTATCGGCGCGGAAGCCCACGCCGCCCCAGGCCTGCGCCAGCTCCGCGTAGGGCCAGGGGGGAATCTCCAGGAGATCGGGGCGGGGAGAAACCGGGCGGAAGATGCCCCAGCCCGCGTTGTTCACCAGCACCACCACGGGCGAGAGACCCTTGGCCGGCGCGTGCGAGATTTCGTGTCCCGTCATCTGGAAGGCCCCGTCTCCCATCAGTACGAGGGGACGCACGCCGGTGCCGATCTGCGCCCCCATCGCCGCCGGAACCGCGAAGCCCATCGAGGCATAGTAACCCTGGGCGAAGTAGAGCCCGCCACCGTGCAGACGCAGCTCGAGGCCCCCGAAGAGCATGTCGCCGGACTCCGCGAAGACGTGGTAGCCCTGATGCGCGGCCAGAAACACGTTGACCTCCAGCAGTAGGTCGTTCACGCAGAGGGGCGTCGGCTTACCCCCGCGAGCCGGCTTGGGCTGCGTGCGTTTGAGATTGTCGTAGTAGCTCACCTTCTGGCGAAAGCGCGGCAGGGACTCGGAGGCCAGTCCGCGCACGAAGTCACGCAGCATGACGCCGGTGTATTGATGAAAGGAGATGTTGACCCGATGACCCACGGCCCAGACCGCATGCTCCGTCGGGATCTGTGACCGGCTCGCGCCCAGATTCATGTCCGTGAGCTGGGCCCCCAGGACGAGCGCCAGGTCCGCCTCGCGCACGCGCCGACCGATGGCGGCGTGGCTAAAGGGTCCCATGTGAATTCCCATGTGCAGAGGGTGATCCATCGGGAACACTCCCTTGGCCAGCATGGTGGTCACGACGGGAGCCCCGAGCTTCTCGGCCAGCCGCAGAAAATCGCCCTCGGCCTTCTCACGGAAGAGCTCCACGCCCCCCACCAGCACCGGCCGCTTCGCCGCGCGGATCCGGCTCACGGTCTCGCGCAGGGCCTCGGCGAGTCGGTGCGCGTCGGAGGTCGGACGCCGAAAGCTCCCGTCCCAGTCGCGTATGGATTTGGGAACGGGAATCGGAACTTCGACCTGGTCCCGGTGGATCTCCAGGTAGCCCGGTCGATGCTCGTGCATCACGTGCCCTACGAGCTCGTGAATCTCCTCAGCGGCACGCTCGGGATGGCGAATCATGCGCGCGTCGCAGGTCACCTCTTTGAAGATCCGGTGCTGACCCTCGACGTGCTTGGCCTGATGATGCACCCCGCCCAGCTTCTGCTCCGCCTCACCGGGTCCGCCGGAGACCACCAGCAACGGCACCTGCTCCGCGTACGCGCCCGCGATCGAGTTCACGATATTGTGCCCGCCCGCACCGTAGGTCACGCACACCACGCCGAGCCTGCGCGTGCTACGCGCGTAGCCATCGGCCGCGAATCCCACACCGGGCTCGTGGGAGAGCGTCACGATCTCGAGCCCCCGGTCACGGCCAAAGCTGTGGAAGAGCCCCAGCACGAGGTCGCCCGGTAGGCCGAAGATGTGGGTCACACCCATCCGCCTCAGATACGCCACCAGGAAGTCTCCCAGCGGCATCCTGGGCGACATGGCCGATCGACCGCGTCCGCGCCCCGTGCTCAAGAGCTACCGAGCCTCAGTCTTTCCGCCGGCTCGTAGGCGGCCTCCGACTCAATCCCACCGCCGTTACGACAACGCCCGCCGCAACGAAAACGAAGTTCGTGACGGCGCTCCAGTTGGTGAAGAGCGCCCCCGCCGCAATGCCCACGCCCAGGGGGAGGAAGCGCAGCGCGCGGCGGCCGGCTACGTGCATCCAGGCGCGTCCGATCGCAACGCCGAGCAGCCCGCTCCCCGCCGCGGGAAAGACCCCTCCCGTCGGGAACAGAAGTAGGGGGCTCAGCAACAACAGGAGGCCGATCGAGCCCGTGATGATGACGCTGGGCCGCCGCAGCCCGAGCCAGTACAGCTGGCGCCCGGCGGGCAGAGAGGGGCTCGGCTGCCTCACCTCGGGCACGCGGCTCGGACGCACGGACCTCGTTAGCGGGGGCACGCGGTAGACGTGCACCGGGTGCTGGATGTTCTTGAGCTCGATCAGGCCCGCGTCCTCGATAGGGAGATCGAGCTTCCTCCAGATCTGCTGGTAGACGGCGTCCGAGAGACAGATTCCACCGGGGTCGGCGATCGCCTCCAGCCGCGCGGCGATGTTCACCCCGTCGCCGTAGACGTTGTAATCCTGGATCACGACATCCCCCAGATGTATGCCGATGCGTGTCTCCACCCGATCCTCGGGCCCGCTCTTGGCATTGGAGGCCGCCTGATCCCGCTGAATCTCGCGCGCGCACGAGACCGCGTTGACCACGCTATCGAACTCGCCGAAGACGGAATCGCCCGCGGTATCCACCACCCGGCCCTCGTAGCGCTCCACTAGCTCCTTCGTGCGCCGGTGGAAATCCTGAATCAGGGTGATCGTGCGCTCCTCGCGGGCTTCCATCATGCGGCTGAAGCCGCTGACGTCCGCCATCAGGATGGCGGAGAGCTTGCGGCGTTTGCGTCCCGGCACCTCGCTCACGATCCTTCGCCCTCCCTGGGCGTCGGCTCGTCCTCATCGCGGTCGCGATCAAGGCTCTTCTCCAGCAGCTCCTTGGCGCGCTCGCGGCTGGCCTCGAGCTGGCGGGCCGCGCCCGCACAGCGATCGACGCCCTCTGCTCGCACGCGGAAGTCGTTCCGCTCGAGCCAGCGCTGAATCCCGCACACGATGCGCAGGACAGGCGTTTGAAACCTGCCTTCGGACTCCGAGGGTGCACAACCGGTGAGCCCGAGCACGAGGCACAGCGCAGTCACGCAGGCTCGATTCGACATCTCCCTCTGAGTCTAGTCGAGAGCGAGCCTGTTATCCCCCTCAGATGGCGTCGTCGCCGCGCTCACCCGTGCGGATACGGATGGCGTCTTTGACGTCCAGCACGAAGATCTTCCCGTCGCCGATCCGGCCGGTCTTGGCCGCATCCATGATCGTGCTCACCACGGAATCCACCTGATCGTCCCGCACCAGCACCTCGAGCTTGATCTTGGGCAGCAGGTCCACCACGTACTCGGCCCCGCGATAGAGTTCGGTGTGTCCCTTCTGACGGCCGAACCCCTTGACCTCGGTCACCGTGAGTCCCTGCACGCCCATCGGGGTCAGCGCCTCACGCACGTCGTCGAGCTTGAATGGCTTGATAATGGCTTCGATGATTTTCATGGGAGTTTCCTACCCGACCAGGGTTCCGCTGGAGGTGGTATAGCCGGACTCGCTGTGCTGTGAAAGGTCGAGCCCTTCCTGCTCCTCCTCATCAGTCACGCGCAGATCCCCCATCACCATCCGCAGCACGAGCAAGATCACGAACGTCATGCCACAAGCGAAGACCGCCGTGAACCCCACGCTCACGATCTGCTTCATGACCTGAGCCCCCCACGATACACCCTCGGTAGCCCCGTGGACAAGAAACAGACCGGTGGCGATCGCTCCCCACATGCCGCCGATGCCGTGGACGCCAAAGACGTCGAGTGAGTCGTCGTAGCCGAGCGCGGGCTTGAGCAGGGTCACCGCCATGTAGCAGAAAATCCCGGCGCCCGCGCCAACCGCGATCGCACCCAGCGGAGTCACGGAAGCACAGGCCGGCGTGATCGCGACCAGGCCGGCGACCGCAGCGGTGGCGCCGCCCAGCACCGTGGGCTTCCCGCGGTGGAGCCACTCGATTACCATCCAGATCACTACTGCTGTGGCCGCTGCGGTGTGCGTGGTCAGGAACGCGAGTCCCGCCTGGCCGTTGGCGGCCAGCGCACTGCCGGCATTGAAGCCGAACCAGCCCACCCAGAGCAGCGCAGCGCCCATCACGGTCAGAGGCAGGTTATGTGGCGGCATCAGTGTCCGCGGGTAGCCGCGCCGCTTGCCCAGGTAGATGGCGGCGATCAGCGCCGAGAAGCCGCTCGACATGTGCACCACCAGACCGCCGGCGAAGTCCTTGGCTCCGTACTCGCCGATCCAGCCGCCGCCCCAGACCATATGCGCCAGCGGCGCGTAGACGACGAGCACCCAGACCGAAATAAAGGCCAGGTAAGCCGAGAAGCGCATGCGCTCGGCGAACGCCCCGAGCATCAGGGCGGGCGTGATGATGGCGAACATCGCCTGGAACATGACGAAGACGTACTCGGGGATGGTGCCGGAAAGCGTATCTGGCGTGATCCCGGCGAGCGCGAACTTGCTCAGACCGCCGACGAAAGCGTTGCCGTCACTGAACGCGAGGCTGTAGCCGACCAGGATCCAGAGCACGCCGATCAGGCCCGCGGAGATCAGGCACTGCATGAGCACACTCAGCACGTTCTTGGCGCGGACCAGCCCTCCGTAGAAGAGCGCCAGCCCGGGCACCGTCATTAGCAGGACGAGCACCGAGCTGGTCAAGATCCAGGCGGTGTCCCCGCTGTCGAGCCCATCCTGTGCAAAAGCCGTTCGCGCCCCCGACAGGACCAGGAGCCCGGCAAACGTCGATATCGAACCGCGCGCGCCCGTGCGCATGATGCACTCCTCCTTATGCTCGCTCGGCAGAAAGAGCTCTTCCCGCCGAAGCTTCCATGAGTCGGTGGCGGAATGAGCAAGCGATGTGCCAACTCGGGCACCCGGACCCGCCCGCGACAGCGGCTTGGGCCGGAGCACTGCTTCCGAACTGAGCAGGGCCTGCCTCAGCTTGGAGCAGAGGCGGGCCCTCAGGAGCCTGCAACCCGCGCGCAATCCCGGTTGGACCATCTGGGTGTATAATCCGACGCCCCCCCAGCGGAGCCCCGCTGCACCCGCGGGTAGCTCGACGCTCCACCGGCGCGCCCTGGGGGACAGGGAGTGGGCCGTTGATTCGCTTCGCCATCCGCAACCCTCACGTCGTCGTGGTGGCCGCTCTCGCCGCGATCGTGCTGGGCGTGGTTTCCTATCAGCGAATTCCCGCCGACCTGCTGCCCATCTTCAAGACCCCCGCGGTGCAGATCATCACCTTCTACCCCGGCATGCCGCCGGAGGTGATGGAGCGAGACATCATGAGCCGGCTGGAGCGCTGGACGGGTCAGTCGGTCGGCATCGAGCACCAGGAAGGCAAGGCGATGCTCGGGGTGTCGATCGTGAAGGACTTCTTCCGCGAGGGCATCAGCCTCGAGACGGCGATGTCTCAGGTCACCTCGTATGCCATGAGCGACCTGTTCTACCTGCCGCCGGGCACGATTCCACCGATGGTGATGCCCTTCGATCCCACGGCCAGCGTGCCGCTGGCGCTGGTCACCGTGTCGAGCCCCACCATGAACGAGAAGGAGCTCTACGACGTCGCCTACTTCGAGCTCCGCAACCGGCTCCAGTCCATCCAGGGCGTGATCGCGCCCGCGGTGTACGGCGGCAAGCTGCGCCGTATCCTGGCCTACGTCGATCGAGAGAAGCTCGAGGCCCGCGGCCTCTCCCCCATGGACGTGGTCAGGGCCCTGAAGAAGCAGAACGTCTTCATCCCCGCGGGGAACATGAAGATGGGCGAGATCGACTACCAGATTTTCGCCAACGCCATGCCGCCGCGCGTGGAGTATCTGAACGACATGCCCATTGCCGTGCGGAACGGCTCGCTCGTACTGATGCGCGATATAGGCCGCGTAAGAGACTCCGCGCAGATCCAGACCAACATGGTACGCATCAACGGCCGGCGCCAGGTCTATATCCCCATCTACCGGCAGCCGGGCGCCAATACGATCGAGATTGTCAACGCCATTAAACACAACCTCGAGCGAATCCAGCAGCGTCTGCGCGAGATGAATCCCGAGGCCGCAGACGTAGCGCTGGGCGTCGTGCTGGACCAGTCGGTCTATGTGCGACGCGCGCTGCGGGCGCTGCAGCTGGAGGGGCTGCTCGGTGCGGGCTTCGCAGCCCTGGTGGTCCTGCTGTTCCTGCGCCGTCTGCGCTCCACGCTCGTGGTGCTCGTCTCGCTACCGCTCGGGATCCTCGCCTCGATCATCGGTCTCTTCTTCACCGGCGCCACCCTCAACACCATGACGCTGGGCGGACTGGCGCTGGTGATCGGAATCCTGATCGATCAGTCGATCGTGGTGGTCGAGGCGATCGTGCGGCGGATCGAGCACGGAGAGGCGAGCTTCGAAGCGGCGCTCCACGGTGCACAGGAGGTGGCGGGCCCCGTTCTGATCTCGACCGTGACCTTCTGCGTGGTCTTCTTCCCCGTGATCTTCCTGACCGGCATGGCCAGCTATCTCTTCAGCCCCGTGGCCCTCGCCGCCACCCTGGCGATGGCCGCGTCCTATCTCTTCGCGATTACGCTGGTGCCGGCCTTCTGCGCCAGAATTTTCCACTCCGAGAGCTCGACCGCAGCTCAGGGGACCGCCGAGCCGACGACCTGGCTTCCGGGTCAGTTCTATCTGCGCTGGATCGGGCCGGTGCTGGAGAGACGTCGTCAGGTGCTGCTGGCTGCCGCGGCGCTCTTCCTGCTCTCGCTGCCGCTGCTCGCGAACACCGGCAGCGAGCTCTTTCCGCAGGTCGACGCGAACCAGTTTCAGATCTTGGTCCGGCTTCCGACGGGCACGCGCATCGAGCAGACGGAGCGAACCGTCTCCGAGATCGAGCGCATCCTCACCAGCCAGCTGGGCCAGCCCGACCCCGAGTATCCGAGCGTGGAGCGCCACCCTGAATCGAACCTGCGCATGCTGATCTCGAACATCGGTGTGCTCATGGACTGGCCGGCCGCCTATACGCCCAATACGGGTCCGATGGATGCCTTCATCCTGGTCCAGCTCAAGGGCAAGCGGGGCCGGCCTGGAACCTTCGAGTCCGTAGCTCGGCTGCGGGAGCTGATGCAGGAGAAGCTACCGGGAGTCGAGCTGGCCTTCGACACGGGAGGCATGCTGTCGGCAGCGCTGAACCTGGGGGAGCCCGCGCCCATCCATGTGCAGGTGTCGGGCAGCTCGCTCGAGACCTTGCACCGCGTGGCGGGCATCATCGCGCGGGAGATGTCCAGGATCGAGGGAGCGGCCGACGTACGCATCGCGCAGCGCATCGACTACCCGATCATCGACTTCGAGATCGATCGCATCAAGGCCGCGTACGCGGGCGTCAGCGTCGAGGACATCATGAAGAACCTCGTCACCGCCACAAACTCCAGTATCGGCTTCGACCCCGCCTTCTGGATCGATCCCCGCAACGGAAACCACTACTTCATCGGGGCCCAGTACGCGGAGGCGGACCTGGTCTCGTTGGATACGCTGCGCGGGATTCCCATCTCGAGCGCAGGCTCGAACGGCCATTCCACCGTTCCCCTGGGGAATCTCGTCAAGATCACGCGCAAGACCGGGCCCGCCGTGATCAATCACATGAACATCACGCGCGTTACGGATGTCTTCGCAACGGTCCTCCCGGGCTACGACATCGGCTCGGTCGTGGCCGCTATCGAGAAGCGACTGCAGGCCTCGAGCGAGCTGGCTCCGGTGGAGAAGGAATCGAATCGTGGCACCTACTTCGAGATCGCCGGGCCCGAGTTCGCGGGCCGAGGCTATAGCTACGTGCTCAAGGGTGAGGTCGCCGTCATGCGGGAGGCGCTCGCTCAGTTCCTTCAGGGGCTCGTGCTGGCGGTGATCCTGATCTACCTCGTGATGGTCATTCAGTTTCGGTCCTTCCTGGATCCCCTGATCGTGCTGCTGACGGTGCCTCTCGGGATCGTGGGGGTGGCGCTCATGCTCTTCTTGACGGGGACCCATATGAGTGTCATGGCGGCAATGGGGATCATCATGATGATCGGCCTGGTGGTGGCCTACAGCATCCTGCTCGTGGATTACGCGAACCGTCGTCTCGACGAAGGCGCGCCGTTGCGCGAGGCCATCATCGAGGCCGGGCGGGTACGCCTGCGCCCCATTCTCATGACCTCGTTGGCCTTGGTCATGGCGTTGGTTCCAATGGCGATCGGGTGGCGCGGAGCGGAGGCGAACGCGCCCCTCGCCCGAGCCATTATCGGCGGCGCTCTCAGCGCCGGGGTACTGAGCCTGCTGGTCGTGCCCTGCCTTTACATGACCTTCAAGCGTACCCGCGCTGCGGGCGTCGGCGATCGGCGCACGCTCGAGATCTAAGGAGAAGAGACCTTGCGAGCAATCCCCCCCGTGAGAAAGACGACGCTGCAGTGGGCAGGTGCGGGCACAGGTGTAGCGCTTCTGCTTGGCATCGCGACTCTGTGGCTGCTCTCGACACATGCCACCCCTGCGAGGACGGAAGAGTCCGTGCTAGCCGCCGAGTCCGCTCGGGCGCTGCCTTCCGTGGTCGTGATCCAGCCCAAGCAACGCGATGTGACGCAGAAGATCCGGCTGCCCGGAAGCCTCGAGCCATACGAGAGAGCCAGCCTGTATGCCAAGGTGACGGGCTATTTGGAGGAGATCCGAGTCGATATCGGTGACAGCGTGAGCCAGGGCGACGTGCTGGCGCGGCTCGCCATCCCGGAGATGGGAGCCGAGCTGCAGCGCGCCCAGGCGGAGGTGCCCGCCGCGAAGGCGCGCCTGCACAAGGCGCAGGCCGAAGGCGAGCTTGCACACGTCAACTATCAGCGGCTTGCGGATCTGAGAGCGGACGAGCCCGGCGCGGTCACACAGCAGGCTGTCGATCTGGCCGCGGCGGAGGAGAAGGTCGCCGTCGCCCAAGTCAGCCTGGCCCGCGCGGAGCTTCAAGGCGCCCAGGCCCGCGTGGCGGAGCTCGAGTCGCTCGCTGACTACGCCACCATCCGTGCGCCCTTCGACGGTATCGTCATCGCTCGCTTCGCCGACACGGGCGCGCTGATCGGTCAGGCTGGGAAGACCAGTCATCCGATCATTGAGGTCGTGCGCGTGGATAAGCTGCGGCTCGTACTCGAGATCCCTGAGATCCTCGTTCCACAATCCCGACCCGGACTCAAGCTGGACTTCGAGCTCGATGCTTTGCCGGGCCGATCCTTCGAGGCCAAGATCTCGAGGCTCGCGGGCGCCCTCAATCGAGAGACGCGCACCATGCGCGTCGAGGCCGACATCGATAACGCTGCCGGCTTGTTCTATCCCGGCATGTACGCGCGCGTCTCAATCGATCTGGGGGCGATCCCGGGCGCGATCGTGTTGCCGGCCACGACGCTCCGGGGAGGCGGTGTCTCACCCTTCGTCTACGCCGTGCGCAACGGCGCGGTTGAGCGGATCGATGTCAAGATCCTCAAGGACGATGGTGCGGAGGTGGTGGTGGCGGGAGGTCTCGGTCCCAACACCCAGGTCGTTCTGGCCGGCCCACCGCTGCTGGAAGAGGGGCAGAGCGTGCGCGTGCGGAGCAACGGAGACGCTCCCTGATGCTCCGAGGCTCCGAGAGGATCGGACACGGCTTTGGCCTGTGGCTGGGGTCGCTGGCCATCCTGAGCTTTCTCGGCGCCGTTGATCGGGCCCGCGCCGCCAATAAGGAGCTCTCCGAGATCTTCATAGAGGTGCGTCCCTCCGCCATTGAGACCCGTACCGCGGCGACTCGTGAGATCGCGTTCATCGAGGTTCTGGAGCTGGCCCTGGACCAGAATCTGGACCTCAAGCTCGCGAGAGCCGAGGAGGAGATCAGGCGCGCACGTTCGCAGGGCGCGACTTTCAAGCTCGTGCCCGCTCTCGAGTTCGGCGCGGGTACCGCGCAGACGGATGGTCGAGTTCAGGGAAGCTTCGGAATCCTGGCCGACACACGCTTCGACACGAAGCTCGCTACCGCTTCGGTGACCTATCAGGTGAACCTGGGTGCCCGCATCCTGGATGCGCTCGCCGCCCGCAAGGAGCTGGACGCCGCCGTCTATGGGGTCCTGAGTACGAGGCAGAGACTGCTGCTGCGCGTGGCCGAGCTGTACGGCAACCTCGGCCTGGCACGCGTCGGCTACCAGATCGCGCAGCAGCGCACCCAGGACAGCGAGGAGTTCTTTCGTATCACCTCGGCCCGCGAGCGCGCGGGCGTCGGGCTCGGGTCGGATGCGGCACTCGCCCGGGTCGAGCTTGCAACCGATCGACAGGACCTCGTCCTGGCACGCGAGATCTGGGAGACGGCCAGCGTCCGGCTCGCCGTCGTGCTGCGTCTCGATTCTGCCGTCTTCCTCATCCCCGCCGAGAATCGCCTCGCGCCCATCGACTTCGAGGCCGCGATGCGAGGCCAAGAAGCGGAGCAGAGCGCACGCCAGCGCCCCGATGTGGAGGCTTCGCGGCGCCGCATGGAGGCGGCGGCAAGGCGGTTTACCGCGGCCTGGTGGGATCTCGCCGGGCCGGAGCTGAACGCGGAGCTGCGTGAGACCTATATCGGCGATCGGGCCGACGACACGGGGGATCGCCGAAACGCAGGTCTCTTTGTGGGCTGGACACTGTCGCTGGAAAAGGCCGCCAAGCTCGTGGAGCGCCGAGCGGAGCGAAAGGCCGCGCATCTGGAGGCTCTTCGCGAGGAGGAGCGCGCGGCCGGCGAGGCCCGCAGAGCCCTACACGAGATGGAGGCCGCCCGGGACCGGGTCCCCCTGGCCTGGGACGGACTCGAGGCGGCACAGCAGAACCACCGTATCAGCCTGGCACAGTTCAAGTCCGGCACCGCGCTTGCGCTCGAGGTGCTCGACGCCTCGGATCGGCTCGCGGGTGCACAGCTCGACCTTGCGCGCTCGATCATTGACTACAACCTGTCACAAGTGAAGCTACTGGCAGCCACCGGCGTGCTGCAGCTCGATCTGCTTCAGAGACCGCATCAGGGCGGGTCCTGATACCATCCGCGGCGTGGGAGACCTCGAGCAGCTCTTTGGGCTGAAAGACCAGGTGGCGCTCGTCACCGGAGCCTCGAGCGGGCTCGGCTCCGAAGCCGCGCGCGCGCTGGCCAAGGCGGGTGCGAACGTCGGCCTGGTCGCGCGCCGCAAGCAGCGGCTGGATGCACTGGCGGCGGAGCTCGTCCAGCGCGGCGTGCGCTGCTGCGTTGCTCCCGCCGATGTGACCCGCAGCGAAGAGCTCAAGCAAGCGCTCGACCGCGTTGAAGCCGAGCTCGGTCCGGTGCAGATCCTGGTGAACGGCTCCGGCATCGCACCTCTGGGCCGCGCCGAGAATCACTCGCGAGAGAAATGGGACGCCGCACTTGCGGTCAACCTGACCGCTGCATTCGAGCTGTCCCAGCTCGTGGGCCAACGCATGATCGAGCGCGGAGGGGGCGGACGCATCATTCAGATCTCGTCCCTATCGGGACAGTTCGGCAGTCCCGTGCACCGTCTCGTGGCCTACGCTGCATCGAAGGGCGGGCTCAACAGCCTCACGCGTCAGCTCGCCGTAGAGTGGGCCAAGCACGGCATCACCGTGAATGCCCTCGCGCCCTTCTACTTTCCCACCGAGATGACGATCGATCCGAGCCTGGGCGAGGTCGCGCCGGAGCAGCGCGAGCGTATGGAGCTCTTTACGCCCATGGGGCGGCTGGGTCGCCCGGGTGAGCTCGAGAGTGCGCTGCTCTTCCTGGCCGCCCCCGCGTCGAGCTACGTGACGGGCGTGATCCTGCCCGTGGACGGCGGCTCGGGCGCCTGGTAGCCACCCTCCCTATAAGCGGCAAGCGCCAGGTCGGAGCGGCCTCATCGCATCCGGCTACTCGGTCATCGGAGCCGGAGCCTTCGGCAGGTGGCGAAGCCCCATCCAGGCCAAGGCCGCAATGTGGCTGGCCACGACCTCGACGGACGGCTTGCGAACATCCCTCCACCACTGCCCGACGAAGGCCACCATGCCGATGAGCGCGTGCGCGTAGATCGGAGCCGTCTTTGGATCGTAGCCGGCCTGCTTGAAGGCCTGCGTGAACACGTCTCCCACTTGCTCTGCAAGGTCGTTCAGCAAGCTCGACATGCCCCCACGCGCAGACGTCACCGGGGTATCACGCGATAGGACAGCGAACCCGTCCGGGTAATCCCTTACATAGATAAGGAAGGCCAGGGCCGCTCGCTCGAGACGTTCGCGCGGAGATCCCGAGGAGATCCCTTCGACGATGCGTCTCACGACGTACTCCATCTCGCGATCAACCACTACGGCATACAGGCCTTCCTTGCCTCCGAAGTGTTCGTAGACAATGGGCTTCGAGACCTTCGCGCGCGCTGCGATCTCCTCGACCGAGGTCGCCTCGTAGCCGTGCTTCGCGAAGACCGCGCGCCCGATCTCGATCAACTGGGCCCGCCGTGCCGCGGCGGTGAGTCGTTTGCGACGGCTGTGCTTTGCCATGGTGAGCACC
>SMWZ01000145.1 GCA_004356455.1 Deltaproteobacteria bacterium | reverse complement strand
GGAAGAAGGACAGGAGGTGTTCCCCGTCGGGATCGAATTTCTGAACGAACATCATGTCGGGGTCAGTGGCGTACTGAGTCCCAATGAGGCCGGTCCAGACGCTCCCATCGGGATCCACTGTAAGCGCGCTCTGGACAACGAAGCCGAAGAGTCCGGGCTGCGTGAAGCCGAGTCGAATCGACCCCCCCCATTGGCTCAAGAACGCACCACCAGCTGAGAATCGCTTCACAAGAAAGTGTCCAGAATCGAAAACGTACACGTCTCCGGTCGTCGGCGATGTTGCGATCCCTCTTGGCCCGTTGAGGTACGAACCGTTGAGAAGCCGCCCACCCCATGAGCGGACGTAGTTGTTGGACGCATCGAACTTGTCTTCTCGGAAGGCATATGCGGCGTTTACGTATTTTTCATCGGTGTTCAGGTTGATCGCGATATCTCGTGGATGAAACGGCCCTTGCGCTCGGGTGTGGGGACCCTGGAAGCTGCCGATGAATATCCCGTCGGGGGTGAAATACTGAATCCGTTCGGAATCAGTGTCTGTGACATAGACGCGGCCTTCGGAATCAACGGCGACTGACCGAGGCCACCGGAACTGGCCCGGGAGGACACCCAAGCCGCCCCACCGCTGCAGAAACGTTCCAAACTCATCGAAGCTCTGCAGTTCCTGGCGAGGAGGGTCTGTGGCGTAGACAACCCGGGCAGCCGGATCGAATGCGATGCCGGCCGGGCTTGGTAAGCCGCTGAAGGTGCCGTCGCCATTACCGGGAGAGCCGATTTGGCGCACGAATGCCCCGTTCGAGCCGAAGACTTGGATGCGCCCGTTCCCTGTGTCAGCTATGTAGACGTTGCCCGTGACCGAGTCGACGCTTACGCCGTGGGGGCTGATAAACTGGGCCTGTCCTGAACCGAAGCTGCCCCACTCTCTGATCGATACCCCAGAGGAAGTGTACTGAATGATCCGGTGCGCGGACCGGCTCAAGTAGACGTCGTGGGTAACCGAGTTGACATCGATCCCATTGCATCCTTCACAGGGCCATTCGAGTATGAAGTTCCCATCCCGATCGAATTTCTGGACCCGCGTGGACTCGACCGTGTACACGTCGCCGGTGACATCATCGACAGCATTGGAGATTGTAAAGTCGAAAAGCCCGGGAAGCCGCGGGCTCCTAAGGCCCCACTCTGCTACGAAGGGCGCGTCCTCCAGTGTGGGCAGAGCCCAGGTGGCGGGACCCCATAGCGTGCTGAGCAGCGCGATGCCGGCTGTGAGTGCATTGCGTATGCGACTCATGGGCCACTCGAACCTGGATCTACCGACCCTATGATCATCGGAACCCCTAGGAATTGAAGAACTTTCTAGTCTGAACCAGACTGCGGTGTCAAGCCTACAGTCCTGGCATCAGGGCAGGATGTGGCGTTGTCTGCGGACTTCGGGTTTGCTTCTCTGGCGAGTAGTGGCACGGCCGATCTGGGAGGATGGTGTCGAGTAATAGACTAGAAATCGGGTCCCGGATTGACCGGCCCGTATTCGTCTTCGGCACAGGCAGGAGCGGTACAACTCTATTTTTCAATCTCCTGTCGTTTCATCCGCACTTCGCATGGTTTTCCAACTACAGCCATCTTTTTCCCCGTTGGCCCGGGGTCGCGCTTCTTTCGAGGCTGCACGATCTCGCGTTTGCGGATCGCTTGATTCGTAAGAGCTGGCGTATCGTTCCCGTGCCGATTGAGACGTATGCCGTGCTGGACGATGTCACGAAATCCTTGTTCACAGCAGAACGGCTGCTCGGTCCGGAAGATGCAGCGCCAGAGATCAAGAAGCGTTTCCGCCGTGTCGTCACAGATTATTTGCGCTTCCAGGGGAAGAAACGTTTCATCCACAAGCATACCGGGTTCGCCAGAACACGTTTTCTCGATGCGATCTTCCCAGATGCGCATTTCGTCCATGTTTATCGTGATGGGCGTGCGGTTGCGAATTCCTTGGTGCAGGCCGGATGGTGGAAGGGCCTAGACTCCTGGCAGTGGGGCGAAATGAACTCCGAATACATGCAGGAATATCTTGAGTCCGGAGAGGAACCGGTGGTACTCGCTGGTATCGTTTGGAAAACATTGATGGATGAGATCGAAGCTGAATGCCGCTTTCTCCCCCGGTCAAGACTGCTGGGCGTTAGCTACGGAGCACTTATCAAGAATGCGAAAGAGGTCATGGATCAGGTATGCGAATTTTGTGGCCTTCCGCCGAGCGAACGTTTCAGGCGGCACGTTTTGGCCACCCAGATTTCCGACATGGACACAAAGTGGAGACACGATCTTACAGAGCGTGAGAAGAGCCTTCTTGAGCAATCAATTGGGCCACACTTGACTAAATACGGTTTTCAGGGCGCTTGATCCTGTCTCAGGGCCTTTCATTCTCCGTGTGGGGTCGAGCGCTTCAAAGTCGCGTATACGGACATAGCAAAGTAGTCCCGAACCCAGGGGAGCTTGACCAGCGCGCGGGAAATGACGGACGCGGGCCAGATTTGCTTCGCTTGAGGATTGATACTCAGGAACTCAAACTCGAGACCAGCTTCTGTTACGTATCTGATAAAATCGGAGTAACGCATGAGGTTCAGACCGCCTGCTACGTCTTGAAAGCGACTAACCCCGTCGCCTGGACGAAAGAACTCCTGGCGTAACCGTAGCAGGGCTTCTTGCGAGAATAGGATTCCCCTCCAGGGAATCTGTAGGCGAAAGAACCCCCACAGGTGGTCACCAAACGGAGAGTGGAAGAGGGGACCGAACGCAAGAAAGGCTCGTCCATCTGGCTTCAGGAGCCGGACGAGACTTCGAATGAACCGGTCCGGCTCATCTATGTGCTCCAAGGCCTCGTTGGAGATGATGACATCAAATCGACGGTGGGGTTCCCAACTCCTGATGTCTCCTTGGATAAACATCGTCGTACTCGATCCTTGCTGCTGTTCGGCAGCGATTCTCGCCGCCTGGATATTCCGTCCCATGAGATCAATGCCGGTCACATCCAACGCCCCCGCCTGGACGAGTGCGAGTGTGAGATCACCGAGTCCACAGCCGACATCAAGGTAAGCCAAGTTAGGTTGGATTCGAAGATTCCCTCCGAAGCGAGAGATCAGCCGTGCCAGGCGTTCTTGAGCTGCTTCAGGATTGAAGGGCAGGCTGCGCGCCTGCCTGTTCAGATCCTCTTCAGAGGTACGGTTCCGACTGTGGACCAGGGGCCTCAGCAGCCAGTAGTCGATCTTCTTACCCAGCATTTCTGATGCTTCCCCGAGACGGCGGGTATTTTAGGCAGGGACGTATGCGTCGAGCAGCGGGACGAACTCCTTGATCAAGCGCTTCATCGCTTCCTCGGCGGACCCGTTACCCGCGCGCACCATGAAGCGCACCAGGGCGGCATCGCTGCGATTGCGGAGTGCGATGTCCTGCAGCTGGTACCAGTAGGCGGCGAACTCATCAGTGATCACCCGGCCTCGACCCTGGTACCAGTAGTACACGATCTGGCGCTCCTCGCCTGATCCAACGAGCAGTCGATTGATGCTCCGCCCTTTCGGATCCCCGGGCATGGGGATGTGCCGACTCTCGAGCACGCTCCAACCCGCGCCGGGTAGACAGTGCAGGGGGCTGTGGATGTTGGTTCCCTGACGCTGGATCCCGTGATAGCCGACGTACACCCCGATCGGAATCCCGTCCCGGTGGTAGCTGCGCGATAGGTAATCCGTCAGCTTCAGCGTGCGCAGCGCCTGGTTCGATACCGGAATCGAACGACTCTGAAAGCCTGCCACCTGCGCGGGGAAGATTGAGAAGCGCAGGCGGTCGGGCACGGTTTCGGCGCGCGCGAAGAAGACCGCTCCCAAAAGGAAGAGCGCCGCGACCCCCACCATGACCTGCCACCGCGCCGCCGCACTCATGGGCCGCCTCCGGACGGGTCCGCCGTCCGGGGGTCGGGCAACAGGCGCACGATGGCGAATCCGGTAACGGCCATGAGCGCGAAGGCCAGCGCGAACATGCCGAAGCCCTCCAGGGTATGGAAGAAGCCGCTGGCTACCTCCATGCCGTAGCGGTGGGCGAGCAAGCCCGTGATGGCGACACGTGCGGCGTTCACCAGAATGGCGATGGGAATGGAGACCGCGACGATCAGCCCCCGCTGTAGCCACGTTCTCCCGAAGAAGTAGGCGAAGACCACACCGGTGGTGGTGAGCGCGAGCAGCGAGCGCAGGCCGCTACAGGCCTGCGCCACCTCGAGCTGGGTATGTGGCAGATACATCACGTTCCCCATGCGCCGGACCGGAACCTCGAGCAGGAAGAGCGTCTCCTCGGCGACCTCCGCTGCGAAGAGCTGCAGCGGAAACGCGATCTGGTTCAGAATCACGTTTGGAATGGGCAGCATTAAAAACAGGAAGAGCACCGGGAAGAGCAGCTCCCGGGTCCAGCGCCAGCCTCCGATCCAGAGGATCGCGCCCAGCAGGAGCACGATGGCGCTGGCGCGGGGCAGGACCAGTACCCCGCCGAGCGTGCCGGCGGCGAATACCAGGAAGGCCAGCGCCAGCACCGCCAGCCCCCACGCCGAGCCCTCAGCCGGCAGGCCGCGCAGCTCCTCCCAGCGCTCCCACACGAAGTACAGCGCGAGTGGGGGGATCAGGAAACCGTACGAGTAGTTGTCGTCATAGAGCCAGTGCTGGACCAGGGCCATCGGATGGCCCGGCCCCCCGTGTATGAGGATGGGAAAGAAGGTCCAGCCCGCGAGCAGCAGGGCGAGCCCCGCCCAGAGCCAGGCTCCCGGGCGGACTGCCCCTGCGGCCGCCTCAGGGCCGGCGCTCGAGTTCTGCGTCATCGGACCCCGTCTCTTCAAGACCCGTGCCCTCAGGCGCCAGTGGGCCCGCTGCGCCACCGGCAGCCCAGGGAAGGGCACTTCCCTTTTCAGGTAGGGTAATACACAAGAGACCTACGTAATCCGCCCTCAGGGACCCCCAGGCTGGGCGCCCGGGGTCGATCCTGCCTGAATGGCGGCCTGAGCCGCCGATTCTTGGCACGGATGTGGCATCCGCGGGGAGCCAGGTGGTGTAGCCCGAGGGAGGCGATGAAGCGCAAACGCAGGCTCCTGATCGTGGATGACGATCCCAGCTCCCAGGAGTGGCTCACCCTCTTCTCCGAGCAGCTTGGCTACCGAGCCGAGGTGGTCGAGTCCGGTGAGCAGGCTCTGGAGGCTTTCCAACGGCGCCGACCCGATCTGGTGACGCTCGACCTCATGCTGCCGGGTATAGGCGGCTTGGATACGCTCAAAGCGATCAAGGCGCTGGGTCACGACGTACCGGTGATCATGCTCTCGGGCCACGGCCACACGCGCGTGATCGTGGACGCGCTTCGCCTCGGAGCCGCGGACTTCCTGCGCAAGCCCCTCGAACCTGAGGAGCTCAAGCTGGCGTTTGAGAGGGCGCTCGAGAAGAACCGGCTCGAGCGCGAAATTGCTTATCGACGCTCGCAGAAGCCTCGCCCCATCAACGAGGATCGGGCGCTCTTCCTTCACAGCCGGAATCCAAAGATGCGTGCGATCGACGACGTGATCGACCATGTTGCCGATACAGACGTCACGGTCCTGGTCCGGGGCGAGAGCGGAACCGGTAAAGAGCTGGTCGCTCGCCTGCTCTTCGAGCGCTCGGGCCGCTCGCAAAAGCCCTTCGTCAAGGTCAACTGTGCGGCTTTGCCGTCCGAGCTGCTGGAGAGCGAGCTCTTTGGCTACGAGAAGGGGGCCTTCACCGGAGCTCAGCGGCGCAAGCTGGGCAAGTTCGAGATTGCGAGCGGGGGCACCATCTTTCTGGACGAGATCAGCGAGATGAAGCCCGGTCTTCAAGCCAAGCTACTTCAGGTGCTTCAGGACGGCGAGTTTTCGCGCCTGGGCGGGTCCGGGGACGTGCAGGCCGAAGCTCGTGTCATCGCGGCGACGAATCGAAACCTGGAGGCAGGGGTTCGTGATGGAACGTTCCGAGAGGATCTCTTCTACCGCCTGAACGTGGTGACGATCAACATTCCACCATTGCGCGATCGGATGGACGAGATCTGCCCGCTCGCGGAGCAGTTCCTGCGCCACTATGCGCGGGCCTATGGCAAAGAGCCAGAGCCGATCTCCGACACGCTGATGCATGCTTTTCAACACTACGCCTGGCCCGGGAACGTCCGCGAGCTCGAGAACCTGATGAAGCGGCTCGTCGTGCTGGGAAGCGAGAAGCCCTTGCTCCAGGAGATCGCCGCCCGGAAGGTGCAGGTGCGACCGGCGCCGTCCGCCTCGGAGAGCCTGAGCGAGCTCGAGCGGTTCATGACGGGAGAGGTGGATCGCGTCAGCCTGAAACGCATCGCGCGCGAGGCAGCGCAGGTCGCTGAGAAACGTCTGATCGAGAAAATTCTGTATCGCACGCGTTGGAATCGTAAAGAGGCCGCCGAAATCCTGCAGATCAGTTACAAGGCCCTGCTATACAAGATGAAGGACGCTGGACTGGCGGACTCGGCCCGGTAGACGCATGGCTGCGACACGTGAGAAGATGGGGAGACGGAGATCATGACGAAGTCCTGGATGAAGCGGAGCGGGGTTCTCCTGCTGGGCCTCAGCCTCTGGCTGCTCGGCTGCGCGTCGACCCTTCGCGAGCTCTCGAGCGCAGATGCTCTCGAGAGCCACGCTCTCGATGCCACGCAGGAGTACAAGATCGGCCCGGGAGATGTGCTCCAGATCACGGTGTGGAAACAGCCCGAGCTCAGCGTGAGGGAGCTCGTGGTCCGGCTCGATGGAAAGATCTCCTTCCCGTTGGTCGACGACGTCCACGCCGAAGGACTCTCCGCGCAGATGCTCAAGGCGGTGCTCGCCGAGCGCCTGTCGAAGTACATCACGGCTCCGCACGTGACCGTCGTCGTGCGCGAGATTAACTCCAAGCTGGTTTACGTGATCGGCGAGGTTGCTCGGGAGGGGCCGATCGTCTTCCGATCCAAGATGCGCATCGTGGATGCGCTCGCCATAGCCGGTGGCTTCAGGCAGTTCGCCAGCCGAGACAGCATCAAGCTCATCCGCGAGTACAACGGAAGCGGTCCGGTCGAGTTCATCTTTGACTACGACGCCTTCGTTGCGGGTAAGAACCTGGCTCAGAACGTCCTACTCCTACCAGGAGACCGAATCGTTGTGCCCCCGGAACGTCTATTTTCTTGGTAGTGCCCTGATCGTGCTGCTGGCGGCGCTGGGGCCGTTCACGGTTTCCGCGCAGACCCACATGCGCGTGACGCCATCGATTCGCGTCAGCCAGGAGTACGAATCGAACGTTCTCTACCGCAAAAACAATGAGCAATCCGACCTGATCACACGGGTGGTCCCCAAGCTGAGGCTCGACCTCGAGGGCGATCGGGGCCACGCGCGCGTCTGGGGAAGACTCGACAGCCGGATGTACCAGGACGTCACGGACCTCGACGCAGTCGATCAGTTCTTCGGCTGGGATGTCGACCAGCGTCTCAGCCCGCGCTTCAGCGTCTACTCCGAAGGACGGCTCGCCTATGTCGAGCACCTGGATCCTGTCGAGGAGGGCTTCGGAGACGGCCGGCCGGATCAGCGGAGACTCCAGGCGCAGGCCGGTCTGCGTTATGCGCTGACTCCGGCTTCCAGTCTCTCCGCTTCCTTCGGCTACCTTGAATTGGATTTTTCGTTCGCTGACATCGAGCCGGCCAACGGGCGGAGAGACTCGGAGTCACGCTGGGGGGCTCTGAGCTACGTTCGGAACCTCAGCCCTCGGGACCAGATCCTAGCTTCGCTCTCGTACCAGGAAACCGATTTCTCGAGTGTCGGCTCGGGCCTGGTCGGTCTCGCGAGCGAGACCGACGAAACCCTGGCTGGGAGCATCGGCTGGTCTCGGGCGTGGAGTCCCGCCTGGACCACTCGCTTCACGGCTGGCCTGAGACGGCTCGAGTCGGAGACCGAAGCCGCTGACGATCGGACCCTCGGCCTGGTGGGGGGCGTGGAGCTCACGCGCACCTTTGAGCGGGGCAGCCTCAGTCTCTCCTACGAGCGCGAAAGCCGGCCTTCGTCCGGCCTTGGGTCGACACTCGATACCGACAACTTCGAGGCCAGCTACCGGGCCCAGCTCAGCGAGCGCCTGTCTCTGAAGATCCTAGGTGAGTACGACCATTACCGCTCCGCCACAGAGAGCCGCTTGGAGACCCCCTTGGGGTCCATCACGATCGATGATGAGATCGACACGACGACCCTGACGGCCTCCGTGCGGCTGGACTGGCGCATCCGCAAGCGGTTGTTCACCTTCGTCTCCTATCGGTACCGTGATCAGAGCTCAGACGGTGTGCGACCGGTGGGTGAGTACTACAGCCACCGCGTCATGCTCGGCTTCCAGTATGCGTATCCCATTGGCCCCAACTAGCCGGACGGGCTTGCGGCATCGAGTGGAGAACGAAGTGACCTCGCAACGGCGCGCACTCATCACGGGGATCACGGGCCAGGACGGCTCCTACCTCGCCGAGTTCCTGCTCGAGAAGGGCTATCACGTCACGGGCATGGTGAGGCGCTCGAGCTCCGAGAACTTCGAACGCATTGCCCACCTCGTGGATCGCATCGAGCTGCGTCAGGGGGATCTGTTGGATCAGCTCTCGCTCGTCAATCTGCTGCAGTCCCTGCGCCCGCACGAGGTCTACAATTTGGCAGCGCAGTCCTTCGTTCCTACAAGCTTCACCCAGCCGATCCTCACGGGGGAGTTCACGGCGCTCGGCGTCACCCGCCTGCTCGAGGCGGTCCGCCTGGTCGATCCCACGATCCGTTTCTACCAGGCGTCGTCGAGCGAGATGTTCGGAAACGTCCCCGAATCGCCACAGAACGAGAGTACGCCTTTCTACCCGCGCAGCCCCTACGGCGTGGCCAAGCTCTACGGCCACTGGATTACCTTGAACTACCGCGAGAGCTACGGACTCTTCGCCTGCTCGGGAATCCTCTTCAACCATGAGTCCCCTCGACGCGGGCGCGAGTTTGTGACGCGCAAGATCGCGGAGGGCGCCGCGCGCATCGCGCTGGGGCTCGGCGACAAGTTGGAGCTGGGCAATCTGGACACCAAACGAGATTGGGGCTACGCACCCGAGTACGTGGAGGCCATGTGGCTCATGCTTCAGCAGGACCGGCCGCATGACTACGTGATCGGGACCGGCCAACAGCATTCGCCCCGCGACTTCTGCCAGGTCGCCTTCGCTCACCTGGGTCTCGACTACCAAAAATATGGGCGGGTGAATCCGCAGCTCCTGCGCCCAGCCGATGTCAACAGCCTGCTGGCGGATGCCAGCAAGGCGCGCCGCGAGCTCGGTTGGAGCCCGCGCACCTCGTTCGCAGAGCTCGTGCGGATCATGGTCGACGCCGAGGTCGTCCGGCTTCGTGAACAGAAGCCGCCCCAGGACCGGTGAAGCTTCTCGTCACCGGTGGCGCGGGCTTCATCGGCTCGCACCTGGTCGAAGCCTGTCTGGAGCGCTCCCACACGGTTGCCGTGCTCGACTCGTTCGATCCCTTCTATCCCCGGGTTCGCAAGCAGGCCAATCTGGAGCGGGCGCGTCAGCACGCGAGCTTCGCAGGGCTCTACGAAGCCGATATCCGGGACGCGGAGCGGATGAACGCGCTCTTCGAGGAATTTCGCCCCGAGGCGGTCGTGCACCTTGCGGCGCGAGCGGGCGTACGGCCAAGCCTCGAAGCTCCCACTGAGTACTGCGACGTGAACCTGACGGGCACCGCCGTGCTGCTTCAGGAGGCCGCGCGCACGGGTGTGGGACGCTTCATCTTTGCCTCCTCATCGAGTGTGTACGGCGAGCAGCCGCGCGGACCGTTCCTCGAGGAGGCGGAGGCGGATCGGCCACTCTCTCCCTACGGCGCCACCAAGCGCGCCGGCGAGCTGCTGTGTCACGCGGCACACCATACCAACGGCTTTGCCGTGACGTGCCTGCGATTCTTTACCGCCTATGGGCCTCGCCAGCGTCCTGACCTGGCGATCCACAAATTCGCCCGGCTGATGCTCGAAGGGCGCCCGCTTCCGGTCTTCGGGGATGGGAGCGCGGAGCGAGATTTCACCTTCGTGGCGGATCTCGTCGAAGGTATCCTGAAGGCGCTGGACCGCGCCGACGGGTTCCACGTTTACAATCTCGGCCGGGGCAAGCCGGTGACCGTGAACGAGGTCATCAGTATCCTCGAGCGAGAGTTGGGGATTCTCGCCAAGCGCGAGACGTTGCCACCACAGCCGGGCGATGTGCCACGCACCTGGGCTTCTATCGAGCGGGCCCGGCGCGAGCTCGGCTACGAGCCGCGGGTGGAACTCGAGGACGGGGTCCGAGCCTTTGTGGCCTGGCTGCGCGGGGAGGGTGCGTGCGCGTCCTGATTACGGGCGGAGCCGGCTTCATCGGCTCGAGGCTGGTGCGTGCGTGTCTCGAGCAGGGGGACGACGTGCGTGTGCTGGATGACTTCAGCACGGGTCGAGCGGAGAACCTGCTCGGACTTCAGGCTGCCCATGACCTGGTCAAGGGCAGCCTCGTCGATTTCGAGACGGTACAGCGGTCGGTGAGAGGCTGTGAAGTGGTCTACCATCTGGGGGCGTTGCCGTCCGCCGTGCAGTCGGTCGATGAGCCCGCGCGCACGCACGCTGTGAACGCGAGCGGTACCGTGCACGTGCTCGAGGCGGCCCGGCAAGAGGGGGTACGCCGAGTCGTGTTTGCGAGCTCGTGCGCGATCTACGGAAGCTCCACCGCGCTGCCTTTGAAGGAAGAGCTTGCCCCGTTGCCGGAATCGCCCTACGCACTACAGAAGCTCTCGGGGGAGCTCTACTGCCAGCAGTTCGGCCGCTTGTATGGACTCCAGACGGTCGCGCTGCGCTATTTCAACGTCTTCGGTCCGCGCCAGGATCCGCGCTCGCTCTACGCGGCAGTGGTCCCGCGTTTCCTGTCTGCCGTCGTCCGAGGTGTCGCTCCCCGCATCCACGGGGATGGCCAGCAGTCGCGCGACTTCGTTCATGTGGACGATGTCGTTGCGGCCACGCGGGTGGCGGCGCTGGTGACGTCCGAGTGTGCAGGTCAGACACTCAACGTGGCTCGGGGCGAGCGCGTGACCGTGTTGGAGCTACTCGAATACGCGGCCCGGGCGGTGGGGCGCGACGCGCTGGCGCCGGTATTCGGGCCCGCGCGAGCGGGAGACGTACGGCACAGTCAGGCGGACATCAGCAAAGCCGAGCGGCTGCTGGGCTGGCGCCCGCGCGTCACGCTGGTCGAGGGTCTGGCCAGCGCGCTGAGTGATTTCGAGCCGGAGGCCGGCGCATGATCCGGGTCGTTCCGTGGCGAGCCGGCGTGGCCGTGGCCTACATGGTGGCCGTACTCTTCCTTTCGTCCCTGCCGGGGCGTGAGATCGCACGGCTCGGCCTCTCGCTCTTCCTCTTGAACCTGGGCCACGTTCCTCTTTTCGCCGGGCTCGCATGGGTTACCCTGTCCGCATTCGTCGGCCCGGCTCGGGTTCGCGTGCCACTGGCCGCGGGCATTTGCCTGCTTTTCGCGGTCTTGGACGAGTGGCACCAGTCCTTCGTCCCTGGGCGGGTCGCAGCGCTGAGTGACCTGTTGGCGGATGCGGGAGGGATCGTACTCGGAATCGCGCTCCACGCGGGTCTGCGTCCCGTTGTCTTGGCGTTGAAGGGAGATCCGCAGCAATGAATGTGACAGTGATCGGAACGGGTTACGTTGGGCTGGTGACAGGCGCGTGCTTTGCCGAATTTGGCATGTCCGTGACCTGCGTCGATAAAGACAAGGACAAGATCGCCGCCCTCAACCGGGGCGAGATTCCGATCTTCGAGCCCGGCCTCGAAGAAATCGTACGCAGAAACCAGAACAGCGGGCGTCTTCACTTCACGACGGACACGCGAACGGCCATCCAGCGTGCGCTCGTGATCTTCATTGCCGTTCCCACTCCCCCTCAGAGCGATGGCAGCACGGACCTCTCCTATGTGGACCAGGTTTCGCGCACCATCGGTGAGAACCTGAACGGTTACAAGGTGGTCGTCACCAAGAGCACGGTCCCGGTGAGAACCGCCGAGCGGGTCAAGCGGGGCATCAACGAAGCGATCAAGGAGTCGGATTCGCAGCGCCACCACTGCTCGGTAGCGTCGAACCCCGAGTTCCTACGCGAGGGCAGCGCTGTCGAAGACTTCATGCGGCCTGATCGCGTTGTGATCGGTGCCGACGATGAGCAGGCGGTAGCAATCCTCCGGGATCTCTACGCACCGCTCAACCTGATCGACGTGCCGCTCGTCATCTCCAGCGTTGCCACGGCCGAGCTCATCAAGTACGCATCGAATGTGTTCTTGGCGGTCAAGATCAGCTTCATCAACGAGATCGCGAACCTGTGCGAGGCAGTAGGCGCGGACGTACACGACGTAGCGCGCGCGATGGGGCTCGACGGGCGCATCGGCCGCAAGTTCCTGCACCCGGGTCCGGGGTTTGGCGGCTCCTGCTTCCCCAAGGATACCATGTCTCTGGTTCAGTTCAGCCGCGAGTTAGGCGTTGAGCAGCGCTTGGCCTCGGCCGTGTGCGAGGTGAATGTGGCTCAACGGGAGCGTATGGCCGACAAGATCGAGAATATGGTGGGGGGGCTCGAAGAGAAGACGATTGCCTTTCTCGGGCTTTCGTACAAGCCCAACACCGATGACGTGCGCGACTCTCCATCGATCGATATCATCCAGAAGCTGCAGAGCCGTGGGGCGCGAATCCGCTGCTACGATCCCCAGGCGATGGAGAACGCTCGCCGGGTGCTCCAAGACGTGGTGTTCTGCTCGGATCCCTACGACACCGCGAAAGAGTGTGATGGGCTGGTCCTGGGCACCGAGTGGAACGAGTTCCGCAAGCTCGACTTCGACCGCCTCAGCCAGTTGCTGGTGGAGCCGGTGGTCATCGACTTGCGCAACATCTACGGGCCCGAGGAGATGAAACGCCGAGGCTATCGCTACGCGGGAGTCGGACGATAGCGGCCTCCCCGGCGCTCTTCCCGGTCATCCTCTGCGGTGGGGCCGGGACCCGTTTCTGGCCGGCCAGCCGCCGCGCCCTGCCGAAGGCTTTTCTGCCTCTGCTCGAGCAAGAGACGCTGCTCGAGACCACGCTCGCACGTTCCCGCCTGCTCGCGCCGGCGGAGCGCTGCTGGGTCGTTTCGGCACGTAGCCTTTCGCGTGTCACGCGCAGCGCGCTTCGCTCCCAACGCGGGGTCCATCTGTTGCTGGAGCCCGTGGCTCGCAACACCGCCGCGGCCGTGGCCTGGGCCGCGGCCCGGATCGCACGCGAGGCGAGCGACGGGGTCATGGTCGTGCTTCCGGCCGATCACCACATCCCCAAGCCCGCAGGGTTCGTGCGCACGATCCGCGCCGCCGCTCGGGCCGCGGCAGACGGTGAGCACCTGGTCCTGGTCGGGATCGAGCCCACCCGCCCGGATACGGCCTACGGCTACTTCCGCATCGGTCCGTCCGGGCCGGACGGTGTCGCGAGCGTGCGTCGCTTCGTGGAGAAGCCCGATCCGGCGCGTGCACGCCGCTACCTGCGCAGCGGTCAGTATCTCTGGAATGCAGGTATGATCGTCAGCACGCCGCAGCGGATCCTGGCCGAGACGCGAGCCCACGCGCCGGAGGTCTGGAAGACGCTCGGCGGGGTGCTCGAGGCGATTGCCGGGGGCAGGCGGGTGCCACATGCGCGTTTGGAGTCCGCTTATCGCAGGGTACGCGGCATCTCGTTCGACCATGCAGTGCTCGAACGCACCCGGCGCGTACGCGCGCTGCGGGGCCGCTTCCCCTGGTCGGACCTCGGCAGCTGGGACGCGCTGGCAGAGCACCTGCCCCTCGTGGGGGGCAACCGCGTGCGCGGCCCGCAGCCGGCAGCCGTGCTCGATGCATCCGACAACGTGGTCTGGAACACCAGCGGGAGAGCGTTGGTGCTGCTGGGCGTTCACGGTCTGGTCGTGATCGAGACCCCCGATGCTGTGCTGGTGTGCGCGAAGGATCGCGTGCAAGACATCCGCCGCATCGTGGATCAACTTACCAAGCACGGTCGCAAGGACCTCGTCTAGCGCGTTATCGGCGAGCTGAGCTCGCGCGCACTCAGGCGCGTACGAAGTCACGCGCCGTCCCGGCAGGCCGGCTCCGCCGGCCGATACCCGGGTAGTAGAGCTCAGCTCGCCGATAACGCGTGAGTACCAGTCAGGCTCGCTGCCTGGCCGGCCGATAGCCGAAGCACGGATTCGAACTTCGGGCACGATTGCGAGGCGGCGTTTTGCGAAGACGGGTAGTGCTGGTCACCACGGATTCTCATGTGCAGCGCCGCGTGGCCGATCACCTGTCCCGAAAGGGCTTCGTTGTCCAGACGCTGCAGGCGCCAGACACCGGTCCGGAAGAGCTGCTGGCGGCGCGGGGCCGGGGCAAGCCGGCCTCGGCTGTGGTGCTCGAGTTCCCCCAGCCGGACGGGCGGGGAGCCGAGCTCATTCACGCGCTGGCTCCGGTCAACCCGCGCCCGGCTTTGCTCGCACTTTGCCCGCACGGGATGATCGAGGCGGGTGTCGCCGCCCTCAAGGAAGGCGCGGACGACTATCTGCTGGCGCCGTTCGACCCGGAGGAGCTCGAGCTCAAGCTCGAGCGTGCGCTCGAGCAACGCCAGCTGAGAGAGGAGTTGGAACGTATGCGAGCGGTCCAGCTTCCGGCGCGCCCGCCCCAGCGGGAGCTCACCGGCTCGAGCCCCCTGATCGGCAAAGTCCGCAAGCGGATCGCCCTCGTGGCACGCGGCAGCGCCACGGTCCTGATCACTGGAGAGACCGGCACGGGCAAGGAGCTCGCCGCTACGGCCATCCACGAAGCTTCGCCGCGCCGACATCGTCGAATCGTCAAGGTGAACTGCGCCGCACTGCCCGATCCCTTGCTCGAAAGCGAGCTCTTTGGCTACGAACGCGGAGCGTTCACGGGCGCCGAGCAGCGGCGCATCGGTCGCTTCGAGGAGGCGCACCAGGGCACCATCTTCCTGGATGAGGTCGGCGACATGCAGGTGCGCACGCAGGCCAAGGTCCTGCGTGCGCTTCAGGAGCAGGAGTTCGAGCGACTCGGAGGAACGCGCCCCATCCGCGTGGACGTACGAGTCATCGCCGCGACCAACCAGGACCTGCGAGAGCTGATCGCGAGGGGGCGCTTCCGTGAGGATCTGTTCTTCCGCCTCAACGTGGTGCCGATCGAGCTGCCCCCGCTGCGTGAGCGCCGCGAAGACATCCCCGAGCTCACCGAGCTCTACCTGGAGGAGTTCGGCGCCGGGTCTCCATGGGGTAAGCCCCGGATGACCCCGCGCTGCCTGGAAGCCCTGATGGCCTATTCATGGCCGGGAAACGTGCGGGAGCTCTGCAACACGCTGGAGCGGGCCGTTCTGATGTCGGAGTCCGACGAAATCGACGTCCACGACCTGGGCCTCCCCAGCCCCGCGCGCGTAATCGCGTGCAGCAGCGGTGGCGAGGCGCTGGTCCTACACTTGCCGAAGGATGGCGTGGATCATCGTGACGTCGAGCGCGAGCTCATCCTACAGGCGCTCGAGCGCACGGGCTGGGTCCAAAAGGACGCGGCGCGCCTGCTGCACATGAGCCGGCGCAAGCTCAACTACCGCATCCAGCGCCTCGGCATCAGCCACCCGGGCTGGCGACGGAACCGCGCCCGCGCGGCCGATCCAGCTGAGGAGGATCCCGACATATGCTAGAGCTTGGGTGGACAGGTCTGCGGGTGTGGGAGAGGCGCATGCGCGCCCGGGCCGGACCGCGAGGAAGGTGGATGAAGCTAGCGTCGTTGCTCTGTGCCCTCTCGATCGCGCTGGCGTGCACCTCGAAGCAGGAGCGTCTGTCCGCGTACGAGCAGCGCGCAGCGACCTATTATGAACAGGAACAGTGGCCCGAGGCCAAGATCGAGTTCTTGAACCTGCTTCAGCTCGATCCCGACAACGCCTCCGCTCACTACAAGATGGCGGAGACCCTGTGGCGGTTGAAGGAGTACCGCGAAGCGGTCTGGCAGTACAAAGAAGCCGCGCGTCTGGATCCCGACAACACCAATTACGGAATGCGGGTCGCGCAGGTGTCGTTCCTGGCCCGGGACTACGACGCGGCGATGAAGCAGCTGAATGCGCTGCTGGAGCAAGAGCCCGACTACGTGGACGTCCTCATCATGCGGGGCAGGGTCGCACGGATTCAGGGAAAGCCAGAACGACAGCTGGCCGATCTCGAGCGGGCGCTCGAGCTCGACCCCGAAAACGCCGCCGCGCTGTCGTTGCAGGCCCAGGCGCTGGCCGAGGGGGGAGATGTCGAGGGCGCCGAGGCGAGCCTCAAGAAGTTGGTCGAGTACGAGCCTGCGGTGTCGAGCCATCTCCTGTACGGGATCTTTCTCTCGAGGCAGGGCCGCGAGGATGATGCGCTTCTGGAGTACCAGGCGGCCGTGCGCTCGGCCAGGGACGTCGAGGAGCGCACGCAGGCCCGCTTGATTCTCAGCAACTTCTACCTGAACCGCCGGGATTACGTGGCTGCGGAGAAGGAGCTGCTCGAGGCTCGCGAGGAGGTGCCGGACAACGCGAGTCTGCTGCTGACGCTGGCGCAGTTCTACGCGCTACGCGGCGAGGAAGCACGTGCGGAGGAGATGCTTGAGAAACGCGTGGCGAAGCTGCCTGACGACCCGTTGCCGCTGCTGGTGCTGGCGGACTTCCACCGGCGGCTCGGCAAGCCCGAGCAGGCGCTCGAGACCGTGGACCGTGCTCTGGCGCTGGATCCCAAGTCGGAGCCAGCGCGCCTGCGCAAGGCGGAGTACCTGCTGGGCGTGGCGGGAGGTGAGCCTAGCCCGGAGCGGAAGGCGGCCGCCAAGCGGCTGGTGGAGGAGGTGCTGGCGGAGAACCCGAATAGCCTCCGGGGGCTCTTCACCGAAGGCAAGTTCCTGATCGTGGAGGGGCGCAACGAGGAGGCCGCCACGCGGCTGCGGCGCGTGATCGAGGAGCAGCCCGATGCCAACGCGCACGTCCTGCTCGGAACCGCCTACGTTCGCATGGGCCAGACGGAGCTCGCGCGGGGAGAGTTCCTGCAGGCGCTGCAGCTCGACGCAGGCAATCAGGTCGCCCGCACCCAGCTGGCAGCGCTCTACCTGCGGATAGGTGAGCGAGCGCTGGCCGATCAACAGGCGCAGACCGCGCTGGAACGACAGCCGGGGAACGCCTCGCTGCTGCTGATTCGGGCCGAAGCGCTGACGGGCCTGCAACGCAAGCAAGAGGCGCTCGAGGTGCTGCAAACCATACCGCTGAACGAGAGCTCGATGCTGCCCTTGCAGCTGGTCGTGGCGGGTCTCTTCCGCCGCAACGGCGAGCTGGACCAGGCCCGCGCCGTGCTCGAGGCCATACCCGGTTACGAAGACAATCCGGCGGTGATCGCGGAGCTGATCCAGATCGAAGAGCAGCGGGGTAGTCTCCAGCAAGCGATCACGCTTCTGAACCGGGCGATCGAACGCAACCCCGACGAGCCGCGGCTCTACGAGCTGAGGGGCCGGGTGTATAGCCGGATGCGCGCCAACGGGAGCCTGGCCCACGCGAAGGAGGCGGAGCGGGACCTCAAGGCCTCACTTGAGAAGGACCCGACGCGGGTCGAGTCCTACGTCCTGCTGTCCAATCTGTACCAGCTCACGAATCGACCGGAGGAGGCCGTCGCGAGCTACCAGCGTGCGCTCGAGGTCAACCCGACGGCAGAGGTCTACATCCGTCTCGGAGCTCAATACGAGGCCATGGGACGCTTGAAGCTGGCGCGGGAGAACTACGAAGCGGCGCTGCGTCTCGACCCGGAGCAGCCGCTTGCCCAGAACAACCTGGCCTGGCTGCTCGCCGACGCCGAGAATCCGAGCGCCGAGCAGCTCGACCGCGCACTCGAGCTGGCCCAGGACGCGAAGGAGAAGCTTCCGCGCGACCCTAATGTGGCGGACACGTTGGGTTGGGTGATGTTCAAGAAGAACCTGCCGGCCGCTGCGGTGTCGCTCTTCCAGGAGGCCATCCGTGGCTACAGCGATAACGCCGAGCTGCGCGCCGTGGCCCGCTATCACCTGGCGCAGACCTACGAGCGCACGGGTGAGCGTGAGCGGGCGATCGCGGAGCTCGAGCTGGCGCTCGAGGAGGCCCCGAGCTTCTCTGAGCGGGGCGGGGCGGAGGCCCTGCTGGAGCGCCTCTCGAGCGTGTAGCCGTACTAGCACGTTATCGGCGAGCTGAGCTCGCCTGCGCGCGGGCGCCGGACTGCGTCAGCGCCCTGGTTCGCCCGCTGGCGACGCCGGCGCTCGGCGCGGTACGGAGTCTAATGCTCGTGCAGTGCGTTGCCGATGCGCGGGGGGACAGGAAAGGGGTTCGGTATGCCTACGCTCTGTCTTTTGGCTCCCCTGATGGGCTCGCTACTGCTCCCGGGCTTCGCGCTGACCCAGGGGTCGGGCGTGACGCCAGATGGCCAGAAAGGTGAACTCCACGTCGTAGTTGGCGGGGATACTCTGTGGGACATCACGCACCACTACATTGAGACGCCCTGGATCTGGCCTTCGATCTGGAAGGAGAACGCCAACGTCGAGAATCCTCATCTGATCTATCCGGGCGACCTGATCTGGATCACCGATAAATCCATGCATTGGCTCTCTCCGGAGGAAGCCGCTCGACGGATGGCGGAGGGAGGGTACTTCCCCGCTGCGCCGCGCGCGGGCGGCGGCCCCAACGCGATCACCGGTCTTCCCCTGGGGCACGTGCCCCGGGGTCCTTTGGCGCACCGGTACAGCGGCGCGCCGGATCCCTTCGCCGGGCTGGATCGGGCTCAGGCAGACGTTCAGCGCGTGGTTCGATACCCCGGGATCGATCGCGCCAGCTACATGACGGCTGAGGAGATCGTCGGCGCCGCCTCGATCCTGGGTAGCCACGAGGAGCACTACTGGGCGGCACAGGGACAGCGAACGATTGTGAGCTTGGGTGAGGGGCAGGTCCACATCGGCGATCGCTTCACCGTATTCCGGACGCGCCGCCGTGTGTTCCACCCTGACTCGGGCCGAGTGCTGGGCTACCTCACTCAGAACCTTGGCCACGTCGAGGTGACTGAGATCCATCCCGAGTCGTCCTACGTGAAGGTGGTCGACTCCTATTCCGAGATCGAGCCGGGCGATCGGATCATGCGCTACGAGGAATCTCCGACCGAGTTCGTAGAGAAGCAGCTGGAGATCCAACTAAAGGGCACGATCGTGGCGCACCAGCACTACCGCATCTACTCCGCCTGGAACGACTTCGTGGTTCTGGATCGCGGCAGTACGCACGGCGTGGAGCCCGGCAATCGCTTCAGCATCTACCGGGAAGGCAAGGAGGTGCGCGAGCCCCTCACCGCCACCAGGGTTCTGGTTCCGGACGACGTCATCGGACAGCTCTTTGTGGTGAAGGTCGAGCCAGAGTCTTCGCTGGCCCTGATTACGCAGTCGCACCGGAAAATCCGCGAGGGCGACCGCTTCAGGAATCTGTAGACAGCTCCACCTCTACGCTGAAGCGTTCGCCCTCAGGGCTGGCGCCTTTGGCCAGGTGGTGCGCGTCTTTCTCCACGTTGCCAGCGTGAAGAACATCGGAGAGCACTGATCGCAGCGTGGCACACTCCGCCTCCGGACCCACGATCACCAGAGCGGTCACCGGCCAGCGCAGGCTCTTTTTAGCGCGGGTCTTGGCCGCCCGGATCTTGCGCAGTACCTCGACGGCGCAGTTGAGAACCTCTCCCGCGTCCGGCGCCGGAACACCTACCAGCTCCTGGACCGACGGCCAGGGGCTGGTGTGGATGGAGGGCTGGCCGGTCACGCCGGCCAGGCGCCAGGACCAGACCTCTTCGGTCACGAAGGGCAGGAACGGCGCGAAGAGTCGCAGGAAGGTGCTCAGTGCGAGCTGAAGCGTTGCGGCGGCCGAGCGCCGGCCGGGTGTGTCTTCCTCCTGGTACGAGCGGATCTTGACCAGCTCCAGGTAGTCATCGCAGAACTCCCAGAAGACCTCTTCGGTAATCTGCAACGCGCCGGCGTACTCGAACTTCTCAAGCAATCGGGTGGCGTGAGCCAAGGTGTCTCGCAGACGCCCCACGAAGGCGCGATCGAGCGGCTCCCGGATGTGGTCGAGGGGCAAGAGCTGCTCCGACGCACCGACGCGGTCGAGCTGCATGAAGCTGAAGCGACTGGCGTTGAAGACCTTCGTGCAGAGTCGGCGTCCGACCTTGAAGACCTTCGCGTCGAAGGTGGTATCGGCTCCGAGCCGCGCGCGCGCCGCCCAATAGCGCACCGCGTCGGGCGAGTACTCATCGAGTAGCTGCTCCGGTGTGACCACATTGCCCTTCGACTTGCTCATCTTCTTGCGGTCGGGGTCCAGGATCCAGCCACTGATCACGATGTGGCGCCAGGGGATTGCGTCCTCGTGCATCCACGCCTTTACGATGGTGTAAAAGGCCCAGGTACGGATGATCTCGTGAGACTGGGGACGCATGTCCATCGGAAACAGCTTCTGATGACGCCCCGGGTCGATCCGCCAGTGGCTCATGATCTGGGGCGTGAGTGACGAGGTCGCCCAGGTGTCCATCACGTCGGGATCCCCGCTGAAGCCGCCGGGACAGCCGCGCTGGTCCTCGCCATAGCCCGGCGGCGGCACCGCGCTGGGATCCACCGGAAGCGAGTCTTCATGAGCGAAGATGGGATGGTCGTAGTCGGTTTCGCCGTCTTTGCGTAACGGATACCAGACGGGGAAGGGCACACCCGCGTAACGTTGCCGGCTCACGCACCAGTCCTGATTGAGGCCCTCCACCCAGTTCTCGTAGCGGCTGCGCATATGCGGCGGGTGCCACTCGATCTTACGGCCCTGCTCGATCAGCGCCTGCTTGTGCTCGAGCAGGCGGATGAACCACTGACGGGTGGGAACGAACTCGAGTGGGCGGTCTCCGCGCTCGTAGAATTTGATGGGATGACGAATCGGCTCCGGCTTGCCGACGAGCGCGGGGCCTCTGCCGTCAACGGCGGAGCCATCGCGCGCCAGCAGCTCCACCGTCTTCTTGCGGGCCTGCGCGGGAGTGAGTCCCTCGATCTCGGCATAGGCCGCGCGGGCCTGCTCCGGTGAGCGACTCTCCAGGGGGGGCTCACCGTAGCGGACTCGCAGCAGGCGACCGTCCAGACCAATGAGCTGCTTGAGCGGAAGGCCCGAGCTCTTCCAGAACTCGACATCCATGATGTCGCCGAAGGTGCACACCATGAGAATCCCGGTTCCCTTCGCGGGGTCCGCGTGGGTTGCGGCCAGGATCGGTACGGGCGCGTGGAAGAGCGGCGTGATGGCGGTCTGTCCGAACAGGGCCTGGTAACGCTCGTCTTCGGGGTGGGCCACGACGGCGACGCAGGCGCCGAGCAGCTCCGGGCGCGTGGTTGAGATCGTGAATTCCCCGCCGTCCTCGAGCGCGAAGCGGATGTCCTGAGTGGTGCCGGGTCGCTCGCGGTCTTCGATCTCAGCTTGCGCGACCGCCGTACGGAGGTCGACGTCCCAGAGCGTAGGTGCCAGCGTCTGGTACACCTCTCCTCGCTGGACCAGGTCGAGGAAGGAGATCTGCGAGAGACGGCGGCAGTGCGTGTCGATAGTCGCGTACTGCTGGCTCCAATCGATCGAGAGGCCGAGCTTGCGCCAGAGCTGCTCGAAGACCGCCTCGTCCTCCTGCGTGATGATGTTACAGGCCTCGATGAAATTGAGGCGCGACACCTGCTGGACGGGCTTGTCCTTGCCTGTGGCGCGCTGCGGCTTCCAGTCGGGGTCGTAGGCTACCGCCGGGTCCGGGCGAATACCGAACACGTTCTGTACGCGCCGTTCTGTGGGCAGTCCGTTGTCGTCCCAGCCCATCGGGTACGCGATGTTCTTGCCCAGCATGCGCTGGTAACGCACCATCACGTCCTGATGCGTGTAGCTGAAGACGTGTCCCACATGCAGTGAGCCGGAGACGGTGGGTGGCGGTGTGTCGACCGCGAAGGTCTCCTCGCGAGGGCGTGTGGGATCCCAGCGATGGATGCCCAGCTCCTCCCAGCGCGCGCTCCATGCGGCCGCGACAGCGCGGTGATCGTATTTCTCGGGGATCGTCCTCATCTTGGGGCCCTCCAGCTCGCCGGACGGTTGCGAGCAAGTTACCAGAGCGCCCAGTGACCGGTAGCTCGCACGTAGAAGGCCAAGCTGATGTTCGTGGCCGCGTGTGCGGCCACGCAAGATAGGAGGTCCTTGCGCAGGATCCAGAGCCCCGCCATGAGCAGACCGTAGGCAGCGGCCGCGGCCCACTCGGAGCTTGCGTGGCCGAGTGTGAAGAGGGTGGTCGAGATTGCGATCGCCAGCGGCGTCCAGGCGCCGGGCTCGACCTGGTCGATCGAGCTGCGCTCGAAGGCCTGGTCGAAGGCGTCCGCTGCTCCGGCGCGACGCGCCCGTACCCACTGCACGGCTAGGCGCAGCACGTAGCCCCGCAGCAACCACTCTTCGAACAGGGGGACCAGGGTGCCGGCGCTGAGCGCGCGCAGCCAGAAGCTCGGCGCGCTCCAGGCCTCGCCCCCGCGCACCACGAAGGGGTGCAGCAGCGCAATCCAGAGCGCGCTGCCCACCAGACCCACAGCGATCCCGATCAGGACGGACAGCCACGGAGCGTGGGGTCCACGCAGCGGCGCGTAGCGACGCCAGAACCACGTGAGGGCCGCCGCGGTGGCCACGAGTCGCGCGCCGTAGTTGAGCTCTGGGCCGAGCCAAGCTCGAGGGATCGCTGCGATCCCCGTGTACAGCAGGTACGGAAGAAGATAGGGAAGCAGAAGCGCTCGGTTCGTGAGGCGCGCGTTCTCCATGGCCCCGCCTAGTCTCCTGACCGTCCCGCAGCCGGGACAGCGGACGCGCGGGCTCCGCAGATTTGGCACTCATGCACGGCTCGCTCCCCCAAACGCAGCTCAGACCTCGCTCGTTGCAAGCTGTGCAGAGGGCTGGGGCGAAGCGCGCATGACGTTCGCTAATCTATACCGGAGCCCACCCGGTCCCGCTGGGGTACGGCGCGTGGATGAATCCCTGCTCTGGATCGCCTTCCGGGACACGCCTGGCTTGCTCCGCTTCCAGGCCAAGACGCTGCTGGAGCGCTACGGCTCGCCCGCCGCCATCTTCGGTCGACCGCAAGGCGAGCTGCGGCTGCACTGTGCGAGCCGGAGTGCGATCGCGCTGGCCCGCGGGCCGAGTTTGGAGCCCGCCCGGGGAGAGCTCGGGCGGGTGCGCAAGCTCGGTCTCGAGGTCCTGCTCCCGGGCCGGCCCGGGTATCCGCCCCTGCTGTGGCAGCTCGCGGATCCGCCGCTGGTGCTCTATTGCAGGGGGGCGCTTCCATCCGGCCCCATGCTGTCGGTGGTGGGCTCGCGGCGGCCGAGCGCGCGCGGACGGGAGGTGACCCGTGGCTTTACGGGCGCAGCGGCGCGTGCGGGCGTGGTCATCGTGAGCGGCCTCGCCTACGGGATCGATGCCGCCGCGCACCAGGGCGCGTTGGATGCGGGCGGCCCGACCGTCGCCGTCCTGGCCTCGGGTCTTGACCGGCCCTCGCCCGCGGGCAACCGGCGCCTGGCCCGGCGGATTCTCGAGGGGGGTGGCGCCTGGCTCTCCGAGTACCCGCCGGGAGACGCCGCACGCGCCTACCGCTTCCCGGAGCGTAACCGCCTGATCAGCGGACTGTCCCCCCTGAGCCTGATCGTGGAGGCGCGCGAGCGTAGCGGCTCGCTCTGGACCGCGCGTCACGCGGCGGAGCAGAATCGGGAGGTTGCAGTGGTACCGGGGCCCGTGGACACCGACCACTGCCGCGGCTCGAACCGTCTGCTCTATGACGGCGCCATCCCGATCCTGGAAGCCGAGGAGCTGATCGTGCGCGTGCTCGGGGACAATGCACTCATGTGTGGCTCGCGGCCCGCAGCGCCGAAGGTCTCCGGCGACGCGGGTCGCGTCCTCGCCCGCCTGCGCGACGCGACACAGGATCCCGATCAGCTCTCGCGCCAGCTCGCCCTCCCACCCGCCCGCCTGGCCTCGATCCTGCTAGAGCTCGAGCTCGAGGGCCTGGTGACGCGGGACGGCACGCGCATTGCCCTCGGCCCGCGTGCCTACGACGCGCGCCCCGCGGAGTGAGCTACTTTGTTGGGCATGGGGACACCTGTCACGGTGATCGGGGGCGGCCTGGCGGGATGCGAGGCAGCCTGGCAGCTCGCTCGCAGGGGCGTGCCCGTGCGGCTCTTCGAGATGAAGCCCAAGCGCTTCTCGCCAGCACACTCGAGCGAATTCATGGCGGAGCTGGTGTGCTCCAACAGCCTACGCTCGGACCAGATCCACAATGCGGTTGGTCTGCTGCACGAGGAGATGCGTCGGCTCGGGTCGCTTGTGCTGTGGGCGGCGGACCGGCATCGCGTGCCGGCCGGGAACGCACTGGCCGTCGATCGGGAGCTCTTCGCGCGCAGCATCAGCGAGCGCGTGGCGGCGCAGCCGGAGATCGAGATCG
This sequence comes from Deltaproteobacteria bacterium, assembly GCA_004356455.1. Classification (GTDB taxonomy): domain Bacteria; phylum Myxococcota_A; class UBA9160; order SZUA-336; family SZUA-336; genus SMWZ01. The sequence continues at coordinate 18,005 of SMWZ01000145.1, read as the reverse complement.
TGAATCAGGAGGTCACGAGCCTGCCCGAGGGGCTTGCCATCGTGGCCACCGGTCCGCTTACCTCCGAGAAGCTGGCCGACTCCATCCAGGGGCTCTGCGGCGACGCCCTCTATTTCTATGACTCGATCGCACCCACCGTCTACGCGGACAGCCTCGACATGCAGAAGATCTTCCGCGCCTCGCGCTGGGAAGATGCCGACGCCGGGGGTGACTACCTCAACATCCCCCTCTCGCGCGAGGAGTACTACGCCTTTGTTGATGAGGTGGCGCGGGCCGAGAAGATGCCGCTGCACCGCTTCGAGGCGGCACATTACTTCGAGGGCTGCCTCCCGATCGAGGTGATGGCGCAACGCGGACCGGACACGCTCTCCTTCGGGCCCATGAAACCCGTTGGGCTGCGCGATCCACGCACCGGGACCACTGCCTTCGCCGTGGTGCAGCTGCGCCAGGAGGACAAGCTTGGCACGCTCTACAACCTGGTCGGCTTCCAGACGCGCATGCGGATCGGCGAGCAAAAGCGCATCCTGCGCAGTCTGCCCGGCATGGGGAAGGCGGTATTCGCGCGCTTCGGCTCGGTGCACCGCAACACCTTCATCCGTTCGCCTAGCCTGCTGAGCTCGCACCTGGAGCATCGCCAGCGGCCCGGGCTCTACTTCGCCGGTCAGATCGTGGGTGTCGAGGGGTACGTCGAGTCCGCGGCGCTGGGGCTGCTGGCGGGAGTGCATGTGGCCTTCCGCGTGCGAGACGCGCTGGCGCCGCTGCCCCCGCCCACCACGGCGCATGGCGCCCTGCTGCGCTATCTGGCCGAGGCGTCTCCCAAGCACTTTCAGCCCATGAACATCAACTACGGACTCCTCCCGCCCCTGGTGAAAGGCGATCGACGCACGCCCAAGCGCGAGCGCAATCTCCAGCTGAGCGCGCGCGCGCTGCGCGAGCTCAAGGCCTATGCCGAGGCGGTTCTTCCGACGACCGCATGACGGCCGCGGACCGTAGCGCTATCGCCGAGTTTCGGAGCTACCTTGCGATTGAGCGTGCATTCTCACCGCATACCGTGCGGGCCTACGTAGGCGAGGTGGAGCGCCTGGCCGGAGGCCAGGAGTGTCAGCGCGCTGGAGGTCTGGATCGCGTGGAGCCGCTCGCGCTGCGCTCCTACCTGGCCCAGTTTCACGGTCGGCATCGCCCCTCCACGCGCAACCGACGCCTGGCGGCGCTGCGGGCCTTCTTTCGCTGCCGCGTGCGCACGGGCGCCATGGAGCGCGACCCGAGCGAGGGACTGCCGGGACCCAAGCCGGAGCGTCGCTTGCCCACGCCGCTGAGCGCCGACGCCTGCGAGCAGCTGATCGAAGCGCCTAGCCTGCGCCGCGATGCGTTACTTGGGGGGCGGGACCGGGCGCTCTTCGACCTGCTGTACGGAACCGGCCTGCGGGTGGGGGAGGCAGTGGGACTGAACGTGCGCGACTTCAGCCGAGAACGGCGCGAGCTGCGAGTGCGCGGCAAGGGCGACAAGGAGCGCGTGGTGCCGATCCCCGGCAGAGCTCAGGCCTCGCTGCTTGAGTACTTGGAGCTGCGGGAGCAGCCGGGCATCCTGGGGCAGCCGCTCTTTCTGAACGTCCGCCGCCGGCGTCTCTCCGAGCGTGGGGTTCGCAAGGTGTTGCAGCGCCGGCTGAGGGAGGTGGGTATCACGCGCCACGTCACACCCCATACGCTTCGCCACAGCTATGCCACCCACCTTCTGGACGCGGACGTGGACCTGCGAGCGATCCAGGAGCTGCTCGGCCACGAGCGCCTCTCCACCACGCAGCGCTATACCCATGTGTCTGCCGAGCGGCTGGCCCGGATCTACCGTCAGGCTCATCCGCGGGCGCGAGGGGAGTGATGGCGATGCAGGTTCGAAGCACCACCGTGATTGCCGTGCGGCGGGGGCCGCGAGTTGCCGTCGCGGGAGATGGCCAGGTCACTGTTGGCGACACGATCATGAAGACCACGGCACGCAAGATCGTGCGTCTGCGCGGTGGCTCGGTTCTGGCCGGCTTTGCGGGCTCCACCGCGGATGCGCTGGCGCTCACGGAGCGCTTCGAGGCCAAGCTCGAGGAGTACGGCGGCGCCCTGCGGCGTGCGGCGATCGAGCTCGCCAAGGACTGGCGCACCGATCGCATGCTGCGCCGGCTGGAGGCGCTGCTGATCGTGGTGAATACCAGCGAGACCTTGCTCGTGTCCGGCACCGGGGACGTGATCGAGCCCGAAGACGGGATCGCGGCCATCGGGTCGGGCGCGGGCTACGCTCTGGCCGCGGCACGGGCGCTCATGCGGGGGACTGAGCTCTCGGCGCGCGAGATCGCCGAGGAGGCCCTGCGCATCGCGGCGGGCATCTGTCTCTACACGAACGAGGAGATCACGATGGAGGAGCTGAGCGCTTGAGGACGCTGACCCCGCGCGAGATCGTGACGGAGCTCGACCGCTACATCGTGTCGCAGCAGGCGGCCAAGCGGGCGGTCGCGATCGCGCTGCGCAACCGCTGGCGGCGTCAGCAGGTCGAGGGCGAGCTGCGCGACGAGATCCAGCCCAAGAACATCCTCATGATCGGGCCCACGGGGGTCGGCAAGACCGAGATCGCACGCCGCGTGGCGCGGCTTGCGCAGGCACCCTTCATCAAGGTGGAGGCGTCCAAGTTCACCGAGGTGGGCTATGTGGGACGGGACGTGGAGTCGATCATCCGGGACCTGACGGAGCTTGCGGTGAAGATGGTGCGCGAAGAGGAGGCCGAGAAGGTGCGGGAGCCGGCCGCGCGCGTGGCGGAGGAGCGGCTGCTCGACGCGCTCTATCCGCGCCCCGGCGACGTGCCGCCGCCGGACCCCGATCCGACCCGGGAGCGCCTGCGCCAGAAGCTGCGGGCGGGCGAGCTCGATGAGAGCGAGGTCGAGATCGAGACGGCCGAACGTTCCATGCCCACGCTCGAGATCGTCTCGCCCCAGGGGATCGAGGAGCTCGGGTTCTCGCTGCGGGATCTGATGGGCAACCTGATGCCGCGCAAGACGCGTCAGCGACGCATGACGGTCGCCCAGGCGCGCGAGCTTCTGCGCGACGAGGAAGCCCAGCGCATGATTGACCCCGATAGCACGCGCGAGGTGGCGATCCAGCGCGTCGAGCAGACGGGGATCGTGTTCCTGGACGAGATCGACAAGATCGCGCGTCACGACGCCCCCGGCGCCGACGTCTCGCGCGAGGGGGTCCAGCGCGATCTGCTGCCGATCATCGAGGGCTGTGCCGTGCAGACCAAGCACGGCACCGTGCGCAGTGATCACGTGCTCTTCATCGCCGCGGGTGCCTTCCACGTCTCGCGGCCCTCGGACCTGATCCCGGAGCTCCAGGGCCGGTTCCCGATCCGGGTGGAGCTCGAAGACCTGGATGAGGCGGCGTTTGTGCGCATCCTGGAAGAGCCGCACAATGCGCTTGCGAAGCAGTACCAGGCGCTGCTCAAGACGGAGGGTGTGACGCTGGAGTTCAAGCCCGATGCCATACGCGAGATCGCGCGCATCGCCGCGGAGGTGAACCGCATGACCGAGAACATCGGGGCCCGACGGCTCCACACCGTGCTCGAGCGCCTGCTGGACGATGTTCTCTTCGGTGCGTCGGAGATGGATGGGGAGACCGTCGTCTTCGATGGTGAGAAGGTGAGGGCGAGCTTGGCGGAGATCGCGAGCGACCGAGATCTCTCCCGCTACGTGCTCTAGGCGCTGATGGATCGCATCATCGAAAAAGCACACACGCTGGTCGAAGCGTTGCCCTATATACGCGCCTTCTATGGCAAGACCATCGTCATCAAGTACGGCGGGGCCGCGATGGCGGACGCCAAGCTCAAGCAGTCCTTCGCCACCGATGTCACCCTGCTGCGCTATATCGGGCTGAGCCCAGTGATCGTGCACGGCGGGGGGCCGCAGATCGCGCAGATGCTCTCGCGGCTTGGCAAGGAGAGCCAATTCGTCGATGGCATGCGGGTGACCGACGATGAGACAATGGAGATCGTCGAGATGGTTCTGGGGGGCCAGGTAAACGCCGAGATTGTCGCCAACGTGGGACAGGCCGGGGGGCGTGCGGTGGGTCTCACCGGCAAGGATTGCGGGCTCATGCGCGTCTCGCGCCGGCTGGGGTCGGGCGGTCAGGATCTAGGCCGCGTGGGCTCGCCCGAGGAGGTCGACGCCAGCGTACTGACCACCATGACGCAGAATGGTCTGATCCCGGTCATCGCGCCGATCGGCATGGACGAATCCGGGCAGACCTATAATGTGAACGGAGATGTGATGGCCGGGAAGATCGCCCAGGCCCTGGGCGCAGAGAAGCTGATCCTCCTGACCGACGTGGAGGGTGTGCTGGATGTCGATGGGAAGCTCTGGCCGCGCCTCAGTGCGGACGAGGCGCGCGCGGCCATCGCGGATGGCTCGGTGAGCGGCGGGATGATCCCCAAGCTCGAGTGCTGTATCGACGCTGCGGCCCACGGGGTCAACTCGGCCCACGTGATCGACGGTCGGATCTCGCACGCGCTGCTGCTCGAGATCTTCACCGACGGAGGAGTGGGAACCCTTGTCCGGGCCGAGTAACCCGAAGGACTTCATCTCGATCGCCGACTGGTCGCGGGATGCGATCGAGGCCATGCTTGCGCGCGCGTCTGAGCTCAAGGCGCAGCGCAAGCGGCGCGAGCCGGGCCACGCGCTCCAGAATCGCTCGGTCCTGCTCTATTTCGAGAAGCCGAGCCTGCGCACCCTGGTCAGCTTCGAGATCGGTGTTGCCGAGCTCGGCGGCCACCCCGTCTACCTGCCGCCGTCGCAGGTGCGAATCGGCGAGCGCGAGGCGATCGAGGATGTGTCGCGCAATCTCTCCTGCTGGTGTGACGCCATCGTGGCTCGGACCCACAGCCACCAACTCGTGCTCGATCTCGCGCGAGAGGCGAGCGTTCCCGTGATCAACGCGCTGACGGACTACCTGCACCCCTGCCAGGCCATGGCGGACGTGATGACGGTGGCCGAGCACGGCGATCGCAGTCGGGATCGGCTGGTTTACGTGGGCGATGGCAACAACGTGGCTCACTCGCTCATCCACATCGCGGGACGCCTGGGAATGCGCCTCACCGTGTGCACGCCCGAGGGCTACCGCCCGGCCCCCGAGGTGGTCAGCCGGGGGCTGGAGCTGGCCCGCGAGGAAGGGGGCGACCTGCGGCTGGAGTCCGACCCGCACAGCGCGATGAAGGATGCAGCGTTCGTGTACACCGACGCCTGGACGAGCATGGGTCAGGAGGCCGAGACGCGGGAACGGCAGGCCGTCTTTCAGCCCTATCGGGTCAACGCGTCGCTGCTGTCCTCAGCGCCCTCAGATGTCCGGATTCTCCACTGTGGTCCCGTCCACCGTGGAGAGGAGATCACGAGCGAGGTCCTCGATTCCGAGCGCTCCCTCGTCGTACACCAGGCGGAGAACCGCCTGCATGCCCAGAAAGCCGTGCTGGAGGCGCTGGTGTTGGAGCCCTGAACGGCTTCGCCCAGCCACGACCTGCATCGTCATAGCGCCTCAATTTTCCCCTGCTGGTTCCCGTTAACTCAGGTGCATAAGTGCGCATCTTTGCGGGGATTGGATGGGATCTCACGCACGCCCCGAAAACGACCTTGCGGCCGAGTCCGCAGCGGATGGAGAGGACGCCGTGGCCGAGGCGACGAGCTCTGCTCCGGCGCGGCAGTTGGGGGTCGAGATTCCGGCCGCGCTGCAGGCCGAGATCCGCCAGTTCGCCCGCGGCCTGGTGAGTATGGACTACTACGAGGTTCTCGGGATCGCCCGCGACGTAGACGAGGCTGCGATCCGGAGGGCCTTCTTCGAGCGCTCAAAGCGTTTTCATCCCGATCGCTACTTCAACAAGCAGATGGGCGTCTACCGAGAGCTGCTGACGGAAATCTACAAGCGCATCGTTGTGGCGCACGAGGTCTTGCGGGATCAGCACCTGCGCAAGGACTACGCTAAGCGCCTCGACCTGCCCCGTCGCCCTGCGAGTGAGAAGCCGAGACCTTCCTTGCGCAGCCGCAAGGGCCTGAGGGTGCCTAACGCCGCTCTTCATCGGCTGGGGCAGCAGGTCGAGACCGGACGCAAGAAGGCACGGCAGCATTTCCAGGAGGCGATGATCACGAAGGAGCGGGGAGATTGGCAGCGGTCGGTGGAGCTCGTACGCCTCGCGATCACCTTCGACCCACGTGAGAAGAGCTATCACGACGCGTTGGCGGAGCTTCTGCCACGCGTCAACCTCGAGCTAGCGTCAGAGCTGCGACGCAAGGCGCAGGTCCTGCTGGCGCGAGATGACTCGGCCGCCGCGCTTCCTTTTTTCGAGGACGCCGCGAAGCTCGAGCCAACCGATGCGGAGCTTGCGAACCTGGTGGGAGTATGTGCGCTCAACGTGGCCGACCTGAAAAAGGCCACCGAGTATACGGAGCGCGCGATCTCTCTCGAAGAGAACAATCCCAGCTTCCGAAAAACGCGGGCGCGGATCTACAGAGCCGCCAACCAGCCGGAAGAAGCGCGCAGACAGTTCCAGCGCGCCTGGGAGCTGGATCCCCTGGATGAGGAGGTAAAGGCGGAGCTTGCGCGGCGTTAGCGTCCCCAACTTCGCAGGAGCAATCGCATGAGCCGAGTGATTGGAATTGATCTTGGGACGACGAATTCGTGTGTGGCGATGATCGAGGACGGTCAGCCCGTCGTGATCCCCAATACGGGTGGTTACAAGACGACGCCATCGATGTTCGCGGTGACCGAAGACGGCAAGCGTCTGGTTGGTCATCTCGCGAAACGGCAGGCCATCACCAATTCCAAGAACACCGTCTTCGCGGCCAAACGCCTGATCGGCCGTGACTTTGATTCGCCCGAGGTGACCAAGGCGCGCACGCTGCTTCCCTACGAGCTCATTGCGGGGCCCAATAACGATACCCGCGTCCAGGTGGTGGACCGTGTCTATACCATTCCCGAGATCACCGGACTCGTGCTGCGTGAGATGAAGCGGGTCGCGGAGGAGTACCTGGGTGAGCCGGTGCAGGAGGCGGTCATTACCGTCCCGGCCCACTTCAACGATGCCCAGCGACAGACCACGCGGGACGCGGGCCGCATTGCCGGGCTGGAAGTGCTGCGCATCATCAATGAGCCTACCGCCGCCGCGTTGGCCTACGGGCGGGGGCGTACGGAGAGCGAGCGCCTAGCCATCTACGACCTCGGCGGTGGAACCTTTGATATCTCCATCCTGCAGCTCGGCGATGGCGTGATCGAGGTGCTCTCGACGGCGGGCGACACGAATCTGGGCGGGGAGGACTTCGACCGCAGGATCGTGGAGTACCTGCTCGAGAAGTTCGAAGAGAAAGAGGACGCCTCCCTGCGCGAAGACGCGATGGCGTTGCAGCGGCTCAAAGACGCCGCGGAGAAGGCCAAGTGTGATCTCTCAGAGGTGAACTCCAGCGAGGTGAACCTCCCGTTCATTGCGGCGGATGATGACGGCCAAGCGCTGCACTTGAGCGTAGTGCTCGAGCGTGCACAGCTCGAGCAGCTGGTGGCGGATCTCATCGAGCGTACGCGTGGAATCTGCGACCGGGCCCTGAAGGATGCGAATCTCGAGCCGGGCGACATCGACCAAATTCTGCTCGTCGGTGGGCAGACCCGCATGCCTCTCTGCCAGAAGCAGGTTGCGAAGTTTTTCGGAAAGGTGCCGAACAAGGGGGTCAACCCTGATGAGGTCGTCGCAGTCGGAGCCGCCATCCAGGCTTCGATGCTGGGCGAGGATCAGCCGGGCCCGCTGTTGGTCGATGTTACGCCGCTCTCGCTCGGCATCGCCACGGTCGGCGGTCACTTTGCGCGCATCATCGAGCGCAATACGACCGTGCCCACCGCGCGCAAGGAGATCTTCACGAGCACGCGGGATAATCAGCGAGCAGTGAAGATTCGTGTGCTCCAGGGGGAGAGCGAGAAGGCCAGCGAGAACGATCTGTTGGGCGAGTTCGTCTTGACCGGAGTGCGCCCCGCGCCCAAAGGCGAGCCGGAGATTGAGGTCACCTTCGATATCGACGCCAATGGAATTGTCAGCGTCTCGGCCAAGGACCTGGCGACGAACCAGGAGCAATCCATCCAGGTGAACCCGCGCGGAACGCTGTCACCTGAGGAGCTGGAGAAGCTCACCGAGGACTATGCCTCGGACGAGGTCGCCGCAAAGGGCTAGCGTGAAAGCGGCGAGAGACAGCGAGATCACTCGCTTGCTCAAGCGGGGGCTCAATCACTACGGGCTGGGTGAGCTCGACTCCGCGATCGTGTGCTGGGAGAAAACGCGCGCGCTCGATCCAGGCAACCCGGCCGCCCGCGACTACCTCGAGACGGCCTACGAGGAACGTGCGGAATCCAACCCGGCCGAGACTCCCGCGTCCGCCTCCTGCGGCGAGTTCCAGGACATGGATGACGACGCTACGCCCCAGTCCCTGGAGTTCATCCGCACCCCGGGCGGGCCGGACCTGCCCTTGCCGGAGGACGATCCGGACGCGCGCATCGCCTCCGCACTCGAGGCCTTCAAGGCGGGCGAGCTCGACCAGGCCTGGTCCCAGCTTCAGGCGGTGGCCCGCGAGATGCCCGAACGCCTCGACGTGGAGGGCTATCTCGGCCTGGTCCGCGCCGAGCGCGCCAAGAAGTTCGCGCGCGAGATCGGCGACAAGGGACGCACGCTTCAGCTTACGTGCACGATGGAGAACCTCAAAGTCCTCAACCTGCAGCCGGACGAGGGCTTCCTGCTCTCCCAGATCGATGGCCAGGTGACGATCGAGGACCTGATCAGCCTCTCCAGCACGGACCGCGTCCGCACCCTCGAGACCCTGGCCCGCTTCCTGCGCGAGGGACTCGTCGAGTAGAGCCTGCCGGCGAAGCCGGTACACTTCGGCCCCATGAGCGATATCCGGCGCATTGTTCTCGCCTATAGTGGGGGGCTCGACACCTCGGTCATCCTGCGCTGGCTGATCGAGACCTACGAGGCCGAGGTCGTCTGCTATGTGGGGGACGTCGGCCAGCAGGAGGACCTGGCGGAGACGGTCCGCAAGGCCATGGCCACGGGTGCGAAGGACTGTGTGGTCCGGGACCTACGCGAGGAGTTCGTGCGCGACTACGTATTTCAAGCGGTCGCGGCGAACGCGCTCTACGAGGGCACCTACCTGCTCGGCACGTCGCTGGCGCGCCCGGTCCTTGCCCGGGAGCAGGTACGGGTGGCACGGGAGGTCGGAGCGGACGCGCTGGCGCATGGCTGCACCGGGAAGGGCAACGATCAGATGCGTTTCGAGCTGGCGTACCGCGCGCTGGCGCCGGAGCTGAGCATCGTGGCACCCTGGCGCGAGTGGGATCTCGGAGGCCGCAAGGAGCTGATGGCCTACGCGCAGAAGTTCGACATCCCCGTCGAGACCAGCTTGAAAAAGCCCTACTCGATCGACCGCAACCTCTACCACATCAGCTATGAGGGGGGCGTGCTCGAGGATCCCTGGCGCGCGCCAGACGCGGACATGTTCGAATGGACCACCGCTCCCGAGCTGGCTCCGGACGTCCCCACTGAGCTCGAGCTCGAGTTCGAGTGCGGTCGCCCGCGGGCCTTGAACGGCAAGGCCCTCGGGCCGGTGGATCTGCTGCGGGCGCTCAACGATGAGGCCGCCACGCACGGTGTGGGACGGGTCGATCTGGTCGAGAACCGCGCCGTCGGGATCAAGTCGCGGGGCGTCTACGAGACGCCCGGGGGGACGGTCCTCCATCTTGCCCATCGAGCGCTCGAGTCGATCACGCTCGACCGCGAGGTGATGCTGGAGCGGGATCGTCTGATCCCGCGCTTCGCCCAGCTCATCTACAACGGCTTCTGGTTCTCGCCCGAGATGGAGTTCCTGAGTGCGGCGATCAACGTCAGTCAACGGCACGTCTCGGGCAGCGTCCGGGTGCGGCTGTACAAAGGCTCGGTCACGATCCTCGGACGCCGCTCACCGGAGTCCCTGTACCGGGAGGACCTGGCGACCTTCGAAGCGGACGAGGCTTACGACCAGCGGGACGCCGGCGGGTTCATCCGCTTGAACGCGCTGCGGCTACAGCTGCGGGAGCGTCCCAAGTCCTAAGACACCGCGGGCGGTTACGTCCGCTTCTGCACCTGGACTGCGGGCTCACGCCCCAATCCGTAGGTGTCGCGCCCCAGACCGTACGTATCGCGTTTCGACGGAGGCCGCGAAAGGACCTCAGACGGTCGCAGACGCGCTCCCGTGGAACGATCCAGTGTCAGCTTGACACTTGTTGTCCCCGCGTAATAAAAGACGAATCCGGCCGCGGACACCGCAGCTTGCACAGCTGTGGATCAGTCGGACCGGGTATTCAGATTTAAGGGCGGTCCCTCCGCTCGAGCGGCTCCCGGGGGGTCCCGAAAGCCAGGACCCATGAGCCGGCAGGAGGGACTTTGAGCAGCTCACAGCCGAGGGGAAGCTGGCGAAGGTGGTGCAGCGCGCTGGTCTTCGGCCTGCTGGTCGCGGGCTGTGGCAAGGAGTTCTCGGAGCAGGCCTACTTCGTTCCGGATGATCTCTACGCCGCCGCCGCGGTGGGGTCCGATCACCTGTGGGCGGCCGGCTACTTCGGGGCAATCTACCGCACCACTGATGGCGGCCGGTCCTGGAAGAAGCTTCCGAGCGGCACCCAGAAGTCGATCTACGACATCTCCTTTGCGGACGAGAAGCACGGCTGGGCCGTAGGCCGCCGGGGCTTCGTGATCCACACCACCGATGGCGGCGAGTCCTGGGAGCGTCAGGACATCCCCCGGCGTCCCTCGCGACACATCTTCGGCATCCACGCGATCGATGCGGAGCACGCCTGGGCGGTCGGCGACTGGGGGGGTCGCTACTACACCGCGGATGCAGGCGAGACCTGGGAGGATCGCTCGTTCCTGGTCTACGAGGACCACCCCACCTTCAAGTACCTGAGCGAGGCCGAGCTGGCCGCCTTCGAGCGCGGCGACAAGGTCTACGACGACCTCTACATGAACGACATCTTCTTCCTCGACTCCGAGCGGGGCTGGATCGTAGGGGAGTACGGGATCATCTACCGCACCGCGGACGGCGGCCAGACCTGGGAGAAGAGCAAGATTCTGGGCGACGTACACTTCGAGGACATCGAGTTCCCTAAGAGCGCCTCGGAGATTCCGCGGGAGCTGTGGCCAATGCTGTTCGAGGCGTCGGAGCTGCTGCTCGAGAAGGAGTATCTCCGCGTTCGCATCGAGGCCTTCATGACGCGCGACGAGCTGCGCAAGACCGGCAACACCTTCCTGGCCGATGCCCGCGCGGAGGCAGTGCGCGATTTCCTCGAGGGAGAGGGCGTCAGCCAGGACCGCATCAGGATCCTCAACGCGACGCCCTTCGATGAGGAGGACGTCGACATGAACGTATTTCGCAAGAAAAAACTCAACGCTCGACCGTTCGCGCGCATCGCCGTGCTGGAGACCCCGTTCCTTTTCGACATCAAGTTCAAGGACCGGAGCGAGGGTCTGATCGCGGGCCTGGGCGGCGTGCTCATGCGCAGCAACGATGGCGGCCGCACCTGGAAGTACGTGGAGAGCGATAGCCGGCAGGCGCTCTTTGCCGTGGGCTTCGGCGCGCAGCGCCTGGTTGCGGTGGGCGACAAGGGTCTGCGGCGCGTGAGCAGCGACGGCGGAGCGACCTGGGAGACACCCCAGCAGGGCTTCCCCAAGGTTTTCGCCTTTATGCGCGACGCCGACTTCGGAAACGAGCAACGTGGCTGGATCGTGGGCGGCGACAGTCTGGTGCTGCGTACGTCAGACGGCGGACTCACCTGGGAGTCCATCTCCATCGGGTCTGGAGCTGAGGCTGCCGGCCACGGTGCGGGGGAGTAGGGACGATGCCGGAAAAGAGCGGGAGCTCGATGGAGGATAGCCTCCCCGAAAAGGCGTTCTCGATGCGGTTCGGTCGGCTGATCATGCGGAACCGCTTCGCCACGCTGATAACCTTGCTCAGTATCTCGGTCTTCTTCGCGACCCCACTCGTCAACGCTGTGTTGTTCACGCTGACGGGCGAGACGCTGCCCGGGATCGATACGCGCTTCCAGGTGGATACCCGGACCCGCGACACCTATCCCGAGCACGCCTTCATCCACGCGCAGGACAAGTTCACGGGCCGTTTCGGAACCGCGAGTTACGTGTCTCTGGCGGTCGTCAAGAAGGAAGGCGACATCTACGACACCGACTTCCTCGAGAAGGTCGAGCGCATCACGCGGGTCGTGGACGAGACGCCCTTCGTCAACCACTACCAGGTCAACAGCATTGCGCACATCAACACCCGCGTGATCATCATCGAGCCGGACGGCTCGATCAGCGCGGAGCCGCTGATAGACGAGGTACCCCAGGAGGAAGAGGAGCTCGAGGCCCTACGCCGCACCATACACGAGAACCCCGGTCTCATCTACGGCTTCCTCGTGGCCAAGCCCAAGCACGAGGGCGATCCCGATCGCGCGGTCCAGATCACGGCCGGCTTCATCACCCATCGCCTCGATAACGCGGAGGCCTACCGGAACCTCTTCGAGCACCTCATGCAGCTGAAGGCGACGGAGGAGGCCGACGGCACCGTCGAGATCCACATCACGGGCTTCCCCATCCTGGTGGGCTGGGTCTACAAGCACGCCTTCGAGCTGGGGTTCTTCCTGCTGCTCACGTTCGTGCTGCTCTTCTTCCTGCTATTGGCTTACTTCCGACGCCTGCACGGCGTGGCCATCCCGATGGTGGCCGGCCTCATGACCGCGATCTGGGGCATGGGCTTCTGTGCCTGGGTGGGAATCACTCTCGACCCCCTCGTGCTGGTGATACCGCTGCTCATCACCGCGCGCTCCATCTCGCATACGGTGCAGATGGCCGAGCGTTTCTTCGAGGACTACGAGATGGAGGTGGGCGCCCGCATGCAAGAGGCCGGGCGCGAGCTGACCGCCGACGAGACCCACGACGCCAAGGTCGAGACGGCGACGACCGCCATGGCCAAGCTCATGCTGCCCGGACTGCTCGGCATCGTCACCGACGCCGCGGGGCTCATGGTCATCTTCCTGAGCACCATCCAGATGATGCGGAACCTCGCGCTCTTCGGCTCCTTCTGGGTGCTGGCGATCTTCTTCAACGTGATCCTGCTCCACCCGATCATGATCGCGTACCTGCCGCCGCCGCACCAGACCAAGCACTTCTCGCCGCGCTTCATGACCCGCTTGCTCGCGCTCGCCGGCCGCCTCACGACCGGTCCGGTCAGCAAGCGGATAATCGTCGGGGGCTCGGCCGTCTTCCTGATCTTCGCGACTTACTACGTGCTCTACAACTCCACCATCGGCGAGAGCCGCCCTGGCTTTCCCGTGTTCTGGCCTGACCATCCCTTCAACGTGGCGACCGGGGAGGTGGCCGAGCACTTCGGCGGCGTGGACCAGTTCCTGGTCTTTGTGGATGGTGACCAGAACAACGCCAGCGCCGATGGAGCCGTGCTGCAACGTATGGAAGCGATGCAGCGTTACATGAAGCGTCACACCGACCCGGGCGCCGAGATCTCGCTCGTCAGCATCGTTCGAAACTTCTGGCAGATCAACCACTACGGAGATCCCAAGTGGGGCTTCGTGCCGGACTCGGCCTCGACCATCGCGAGCGTTGTCTTCCAGGTCCAGCGAGCGGGTGCGCCCGGGGCCCTGCGTCCCTTCCTGACCGATGAGGCTGAGGACGCCAACATCAAGTTCTTCTACCGCGATCACAAGGGCTCGACGATCGAGCGCGCCGTTCACTACGCGCGCGAGTTCATCCACCAGAACCCCATGGGTCGACTCTCCGTGCGCCTCGTGCCGGACCGCGGAGGGCCGCTCGACGTCCTCTACTACATGCTCGGGCCTGTCCTGTTTCCGCGTCACCGAGGCATGGAGGTCCAGATCGCCCAGATCTCGGACGAGCAGATCATCCTTGGCTACGAGCGGGGGGAGCCTCGACCGGTCGGAGAGTGGACCGAAAGCGTCGATGCGGCGGAGGTCGAGAAGAACGTCATCGCCACCATGAAGCTCCTGTCGGGAGTCAAGATCAGAGAGATCGATCGCAGCAGCCACATCTACGACGACCTCGGGCTGCGACAGGATCGAGTCGCCAAGATCGCGAGGAGGCTCTCCTCGGAGTTCGACTACCGCATCGAATCCGCGCGCGAGCCCGCAGCCGCGGTGGCGGCGAGGTGGCAGACGTTGGGCGAGATCGTCGACTACATCGTCTCGCGCAGTCGCTACCTCGTGATCGAGGAGTGGAGCGACCGCGAGCGGGGCATTCGGGCGCAGACCATTCGCTACTGCAGGACCTATTGTGACTACGAGCTGTGGGTCAAGAACGAGAAGTTCAGGGACTCCTCGTGGAACCCGCAGCCGACCGGGAGCTGGACGCGCGGCGCGGAGCTGGTGCTGGCGGGCGGCGTGATGGGTCTGCTGGCGGCGACCAACGAGGAGGTGGAGCGCGGCCACGTCGCGAACATCCTGTTGATCTTCCTCGTCGTGTTCACCTTCGTGAGCACGAGCTATCGCTCGGCGGCTGCGGGGGGCGCGATCGTCTTCTCGCTGGCCCTGGGCACCATGCTCTCGCTCTTCTACATGGCGATCACCAACACCGGACTCAACGTCAACACATTGCCGGTTCAGTCCGTGGGCGTGGGGATCGGTGTGGACTACGCGATCTACATCACCGACCGCATCCGGCAGGAGTTCTCCTGGTGTGGCGACCTCGATGAGGGCATCCGCCGAGCCATCCGCACCACCGGCATGGCCGTGACCTTTACCGCCACCACGCTCGTGGGTGGGATCGTCTGGTGGTCGTTCAGCAACCTCCGTTTCCAGGCGGAGATGGCGTTTCTGCTCTCCATCTTGATGGTCGTCAACATGATTGGAGCCATCGTGCTGGTCCCAGCCGTGTTCTCGGTCATTCGCCCACGATTCTTTGCGGCGTCACTTAGTGCGCAGACGGAGCAACCACAAGAGGAGGCGGAGCAGCGCGTGGCCGCGGGTACCGCCTGACGGCCAGGCGCCAGCGCTCCTTTCTGATGCGGTTGCGGTTCTAGGCAGGAAGAGGAAAAGGATATGCGGAGCAGGCTCCTAGCTGTGAAACTTGCGGCCCTCGTCTCGGGCCTTCTGACCCTGATCGCGGCACGCCCCGCGCCTGCCATCGACATCGAGCTTCCCGGCGAGCGGACGCTCATGATCCACGGCTTCTACGAGACACGCCTGCGTACCAGCGGACGGAACCTGCCGTTCGGTGGCGATGGTGTGACCTACTCGCAGTTCCGACACGTGCTCGACCTCGAGACTGAGCTCGATCTCCTGCCCGAGGGCGCGGGCGTCTTCGACGCCCTGTTCTTCTTCTCGCGCTGGGTCTTCAAGTACGAGTGCATCTACGACAGGTCGTGCGGATTCTTCGACTCGGCGGACAGCTACGGCGACAACGAGCGGAATCCATTCTTTGCGACGCGCAATCCCAAGAAGCTCAATCGCATGCCCAAGAACCTCAAGCCGGCGAAGACGCCCGAGGTGTTCGCGGGTGGCGTCTTCCCCCTCGCGTTCCGCCCTGGGACCCTGATCCCGATTCGGACCCGGCTCAACCCGGGTTTCCGCTACCGGAACTGCTTCAACGAGCCGGGTCAGGTGGGAAACCCCTCGCTGCTGCTGGGCGCGTTCTGCAATCTCGAGGACCGCTCGATTCTCGACGGACCGATCGACGAGTTCCCGGGTGCGCGGCTGAACACGCTCACCCGCGCGGGCTCGTTCAACACCAATTTCAGGTTCAATCTGCTGCAAGCCGCGCGGCCCCAGCTGGGCGAGGCCCGTTTCGGGGAGCTCGTGGGCCTGCTGCGGGACGATAAGATCCTGGAGCCGGCGGAGCTGGGCCTGTTTCGGGCCCTGGCTGCCTCCTCCGCGCGCGCGCGCGCGGCGGGTGATACCGCTACTGCAGACGACCTGGAAGCGAGAGCGGCCGCGCTGGTCGACGGTACCTTCGATGCTCCCGAAATCACCCAGGAGCTGCTCGAAACTCGTCCAGACGACAACATCTTCGAGGAGCTCGCTGCCGACGGGCCGGGCGCGTCGCTGCTGACCTCGCTCTGGGGAGCCTCCCAGCTCAAGGACTTCGTGCTTCCCTATCTCGCCACCCTGGATACGGCTATCGAGCCGCTCGGCTACTTCACGCAGCCTATTCTTAGCGGCGACGCGATCGAGGGTCTCCGCACTCAGATCGAGGCGCTCGACCCGGTCACCCAGAAGACCACGATCGAGGCGCTAGAACGCGCCATGGCAGAGCTGGGGTCGAAGCCCGTTGGCAACATCGTCAACCCCTTCTCGGTGGGCCTGGCGACGAACGTTCTGGGGCTGAAGAGTGCGCCTGGAGGGATCGACCGCGGGAACGCCCGCCTCAACAGCGTGCCCTGGCTGGTGGGGGCGGATGGAATCCGCAACACGGCGGATGATCTGCCCTTCTTGCAGCGCGACAAGGGCATGGACGTCACAGCCCCTGGCTTTGACTCGTTCAACCCGGCGGATTTCTCGGAGGTGGTCACAGGGCTGGTGGACGGTACCCCGGTGGAGTTCTACGGAATCCTGCGGGAGGACGTGATCACCCGGTTCGGCTGCACCGAGAGGGGCGGGATCTTCGATCCGGCCACGGGGACCTGTACGCAGAGCGGCGCGGACGTCACGAGTGACGCGCGGGCGCTGGGCTGTAAGAGTCTCACCGGGGACTTCGATATCGGCGGCTTCAACGCCGATGGGAATTGTATCCAGCTCGACGCGAAGGTGGATAACAGGCCGTTCGAGCTGCTGGAGCTGCTGGCCAATCCGGCTCTGCGGCCCGCGGGTGCGTCCTTCTCTCCCAGCGATCTCACGGACCTCAAGCTGATCGGAAAGGGCAACGGGCGGGGTATTCCGGCTCGTCCGCGCAGTCCGGAGGGCGGCCTCTACTTTCAGAGCCCCGGAATGCAGAAGCTCGTGGCCGAGAGCAGCCGCCTGGTCTCGAGCCTGGACCTGGAGTTCACTGAGAGCCAGCTGAGATGGAGCCACGGCGCCAGTGACGACGAGCACGAGTTCAGGGAGGGCTACCTCGAGTTCGAGATGTTCGACGGGAACTTCTTCGCCCGCGTCGGCAAGCTCATCCTGGTGTGGGGCAAGACGGAGCTCTTCCGCAACCAGGACCGCAACAACCCCCTCGACATCAGCAATGGCGTGATCACGCGGCTCGAGGAGTCGCGCATCGGCCAGTGGATGATCGACATGGTCTACTCGCCCGAGCAGTGGATGCGGGTGGGACCGGTCGAGGACCTGCGCCTCGAGCTGGCCGTGATCTTCGACGATTTCGAGCCGCTCGACCTCGGCCCTTGCGGCGAGAACACGTCACTCGCGCTGGTGTGCCTGAAGACCTTTGGTGCCATGGCCAATGGCCTGGCCGCCCTCGGGCTCGTGGGCGAGGTTCGCCCCGATAGCAAGTACTCCGGCCTGAAGCGGCTCGATTACGGCATCCGTCTCGAGGGCCGCTGGGACCGCTTCACCTTCGCGGTCACGAACTTCTGGGGCTGGGACGACGTGGCCTACGTGGACCTGGTCAACGAGTACGGACGCCGGGTGGACGAGGACACGGGCGCGCCCGCGAACGGTACGGGCGCCTCGCACTGCCGCTATCGCACGGCGGGCGGGGGCGAGTCCAGCGACGTCGCGGACTCGGTGGGGCCGGACGGGATCGCCGGCAACCGCGATGACGCCATCGCCAGCGTCGGCAACTGCCTGCTCTTCGACAACCCGACGGGCCCGTCGGCGAAGCAGGCCCTGCGCGCGTCCAATGCGATCGCGTCGAGCCACCCCGTGAACCAGACCTTCTTCCACGCACTCTGCACGGCCAGCTTCGACCCGATCACGGGCCTCTGCACGCTGGATGTGCTGAATAGCCCGGGCACGTTCTTCTT
>SMWZ01000144.1 GCA_004356455.1 Deltaproteobacteria bacterium | reverse complement strand
GGACCGCGGATCCGGATCTATGCCTTCGAGTAAACTCCCTGCATGCTGAGCCTCGTCACCGGAAGCTCGGGACTCCTAGGGCGCTGCCTGGTCGAGCGCCTCAAGGAGCGGGCAGGCGATTTGCGCCTGATCGATCTGGTGGCTCCGGACCCGGACCAGGCGGCTCACGAGTTCATCCGGGCCGACGTCAGCGACGAAGACCCTGTCGATGCGGCGACGCGGGGCGTGGACGTGATCTACCACCTCGCCGCGGCGCAGCGCATGAAGCCGCAGTTCGCCAGCTGGAGCGAGCAGGAGATCATGCAGAAGAATCTGGACGGGGCTCGGAACGTCCTGCGCGCGGCGGAGCGAGCGGGCGTACGTAAGGTCGTATTCGTCTCGAGCTCGGGGGTCTACGGCGTCCCCCGCAGCCTGCCCTGCGACGAGGATCACCCCGCCGTCCCACTGGGAGCCTACGGAAGGTCGAAGCTACTCGCGGAAGCGGCCTGCCGAGAGGCGTGCGAGCGCGGGCTCGACGTAACCGTGTTCCGGCCCATGAGTCTGTTCGGGCCACACATGTCAGGCATCTTCGTCATGCTCTTCGAGTGGGTGCGGCGGGGGCAGCCCGTGTACATGCTGGGCCGGGGGCTGAACCGGGTGCAGACCGTGAGCGCCTGGGACGTAGCGGACGCCTGCGTTCTGGCCAGCGAGAGTCCCAGCGCCCGAGGCGCGATCTTTAATCTGGGCTCCGAGCCCGAGACGGTACCCACGGTCCTGGATATGGTGACCGCCCTCGTCGACCACGCCGGCACCGGCTCACCGATCGTTCCCATCCCGGGTCTGGCGGTTCGCGCGGCCGCGCGCGCGCTCGGGCTCGTTGGAAAATCTCCGATCGTCGCCGAGCATTACATCCTCGCGGACCGCAGTTTCATCCTCGACATCGAGGCGGTCAAAGCCAGGCTCGACTGGGCTCCTCGCTATGACAACACGCAGATGATGATCGATGCTTACGACTGGTACGCGAAAGCGGGTGAGGCCTACTGGCAACCTCTTCACCCGGTGGTCCGGCTCCTCAGCCGGCTGCTGCCCACACGGGCAAGCGGCCGCTAAGCTACGTGGAAGATGACCGATCCGAAGCGCCAGGCCGAGGTGCAGCGTCGCTACTTCGAGGAGGCGGACCCGGAACGATTTCACTGGAGCGTCTCGGGTGCGGGCTTCGCGGAGACCGAGGACGAGCTGCTGGCTCCACTGCTGGCGGCGGTGCAGGATCCGTGTCTCGAGGTGGGCTGCGGTGAGGGCAATAACCTGACGCGTCTGCTGTCTTGCGCGCCCTGTGTGGGCGTGGATCTGTTCACGAAGAAGCTGAGCTTCGCGGCAAGGGAGGTACCGCGGGCTCGGCTGGTGACGGCCGACGCCTCGGCGCTCCCCTTCCTCGACGGCGCCTTCGCCACGGTTTTCATCCGTGACCTCCTGCACCACGTGCCCAACCCCGAGGCCACCTTGAGCGAGGCCGTCCGCGTGCTGCGGCCCGGCGGCTCGCTGTGTTTGCTGGAGCCCAATGGGAGAAACCCACTCATACGATTGCAGACCCGGCTGGTCCCGGCCGAGGCTGGCGCGCGTCGGTTCGGTGCCGATCTCATCGCGGGCTGGCTGGCGGCGCAGCCGCTGGTCGACGTTCGAATCGCTGCGAGCCAGCCCTTTCCACTGCGGCGCCTGGTCTTGCACTACCGCTTCGGCCTGCCTTCGCTCGGTCGCTACCGGCTTGCGCGCCAGCTTCTGAAGGCGATTGAGGCTCTTCTTGGCAAGCTCCTGCCGCGTTCATGCTGGTCCTGCGTGACGGCGATTGCCCGCCGCCGGGTTCCCGACTAGCCCCCCGCTCAAGGCCGTGCTCGTGGCGAAACCTTGCGGTCCCAACGTGTGGGAACTCTAGAATTACACATCCATTGCGTGCGCTGTAAACCCACCCGGAGCGTCGGCTTCTCTGGTAAACTACCGATGGCCAGATTGGAGACGAGAAGCGCATGGACCGCTGCCCCCTGTGTCGGAGCCGAAGCTTCGAGATCTTGTATCGCAGCAACGTTCGAACAGAGGGCGGCCGTACGAGCGCATACGAGTGTACGAGCTTCGCACTGGGCGTCCATCCCGACATTTTCCGCTGTCGAAGCTGTTCTTTCGTGTTCAACGAGCCGGAGAGCGGGCCCCTGGATCACCTGGAGGAGTACGCTTGTGTTGAGGACCCACAGTACCTGGGAGAAAAACGTTCACGCCATCTGACGTACGGCCGCGAGCTTGACCGTATCGAAGCACTATGTTCGGGGCGCGATCTCTTGGACATCGGCTGCTACGCCGGTTTCTTCCTGGAGCAAGCGCGGAGCAGGGGCTGGCAAGTCGAGGGTGTGGAGCCCAGCAAATGGGCCGCAGACCACGCGACTTCGATGCTCGGGGTGGACGTATTTCATGGCCCAATTGAGAGCTACGCAACCGAGCGCCGCTTCGACGTCGTCACCCTGTGGGACGTGCTCGAGCACCTCAGCGACCCGGTCGCGGTCCTAGGATCGATCCACCGTTTGCTCAGGCCGAATGGCCTGCTTGTGTTCGTAACCCACAACCTGGATGCACCCATCGCCCGATTTCTGCGTGGCCGGTATCCGTTCTTCATGGAAATGCATACGGTGCATCTCAACAATCGGACACGGGATCTGCTGCTCGCTAATACGGGGTTCACGCTGGAGGAGCGCCGGGTCCACCGCCGGGCCATCAGGGTCGGCTATCTCCTCTCTCGGCTTCAACGCTTCGGAGACGCTCCCGCTCGCTGGGCAATCCGAGCTTCTCGCTTCCTGAAGATGGAAAACAGGATTCTCTGGATCGGCTTCATGGGGCTTGAAACGATCTTCGCGCGTAAGCTGGAGGCAAGTTGACGCCTCCCGGCAACGGATCCGAGCCGAATCTCGAGGAGGTGGCGTGTGCTCTCTGTGGCGCTGAAGAAGCCGGTCCGATCCTCCAAGGGCGTGATCTTCGACGCAAACTACCTGGGGAGTTCTGCGTCGTACGTTGCGCGAGCTGCGGACTGGCCTATGTCAATCCGAGACCCACGGAGCATGAGATGAGGCGCTACTACCCTTCTGACTACGGCCCTCACGATGCGACACCTCCATCGCTGACCGAGAGAGTTTACTACCGACTGTTTCGCAAGGTCCCCGCTCCCCCTGGATCAACACTTCTAGATGTTGGATGCGGCGGTGGGAAGTATCTGAGCTTTCTTCGGGAGCGCGGATATCGCATCTCTGGAATCGAGGTCAATGCCGAGCTTGCAGAGCACCTGCGGTCCGAGTTCGGGCTTCAGGTGTACGAGGAACCGATCACGCGGGCGCCGATTCCCGAAGCATCATTCGATGTCGTTACACTATGGTGGGTCCTCGAGCACACGCACGATCCCCTGAGCACTCTTCGTGCAGCTCATCGGGCGCTCAGGCCCGGTGGGACGATCGTCGTTTCTCTGCAGAACTTCGCCAGTATTGGGCGCCTTCTGTTCGGAACGACCTGGCACCATCTCGATGTCCCGGGCCACCTCTATCATTTCGAGCCCAGAACCTTACGGGATATTCTGCGCCGTGCGAACTTCGAGGTTCTCCGCGTACGCCAGGATCTGATCGCGAAGGATTTCGCGCCGAGTCTCGGTCAGGCGTTCCGACTCCAGCGCTCTCTTGACTGGATGCTTCCCAATCTCCTCGCGTTGCCGTTTGATTTGGTGGCCTGGAGTCTGCGCCGCAGCGGTCTGATCACCGCGTACGCTACGCGGAGCTAGCTCGACCCCTTCAGTCGAGCCGAGCTCCTCGCACGATACTCGGCTCTGCCCATCCCACACGTTCCGGGGTGGGTACGGCTCGGTCACCATGCGAGGGTCCGGCGCAAAAGCGGATCTCGATGCTTCGTCCCACGAAGGCGTCGAGTGGCACACGAATCGGGACTCCCGGCTCCCCCAGAATCCGCTCCTCTACACCCATCGCCTTCTTGATCGGAGACTTCTCTCGGATGCTGATCTCGAACATCACATCGCTCATCGAGATCCCTTGCGCCCGCGCAGACCAGGTGTCCGGGTGGGAGAGTGGCGTCACGGAGATGGCTTCGCCTCTTCCGACCCGATGCGACAGGCTGAAGCAGGTTCGGGCGCCCTCCGCTTCGAGCTGCACAACAATCACGCGGTACATGATCCAACTTTCCCGCACAATCCTCTCGGACGGGAGCTGGAGCTCGTAAAACCGATCCCAAAGGTCGACCTCGACCGTCTCGGGTAGAGCGACCTCGCGGCGCCGTTTCAGGATCAGCGCCGTCTCGCTCAGCATCCGATCGACGCGAAAGTCACCAGCCAGCACGGCGGCTGTTCGAGGTGCGTAATCGACGATCGGACTCGGTACCAGCGGGGTTTCTTGCGGGTTGTAGATCACCTGATCGATGCTCGCGAGACGATCGGCCACACTCGCATCGTCGGCGGGAGTGATGACGCCTGGCATCAACAGATCAAATGCGAGAGGGACTCGGCGGCCCGAAAGGAAATAATAGAGGGGTTCCCCGCGCAGGATCAGGATCCGTTCGTCATCCCTCTGCTGATCGAGATACGCGAGGACCCGCGCCGTCTCCCTTGCCCGAGAGGGTGCCCCGAGCATCCGGCCGCGAGGCATGTCGACGGGTGTTCGGTAGACGGCCAAGACCGCGGCGGTAGTTGCGAGCCCAGCCCCGAGCCAGATCGCACAGAGGACGATCCCGGCCCACCACGGAAAACTGTACCTCTCCGCCGAGCGCGCCAACACCGTGACGCAGAGAACAATCAAGGCAGGATAGACATTCATCACGTGAGCCCAGTCGGCCCGGTAGAGCATGCTCGAGTACGCACCCGCGCCGAAGACGGTGATGAGCACCAGCGCGCTCCAAGTCGCTCTCGGGATCCTCGAGCCTCGTGTCCGCACCACGGAGTAGGCTCCGAGAATGAAGGCTGCAATGGGTAGGTAGTAGGCGATCTTCACCAAGTACTCGATGAGAAGCGCGGTAGCTCCCGAGAAGACCCATGAAGCCCCTTGCCAACCGAGATTGAAAAGCGGCGCCGGAAAGTATGTGAAGGCCTGTTGGCCGGCGCCCTGTGGACCAACGGCCCAGGGCTCCAGACCGGGGAGCGGGACCAAATACGCGGGCGCCAGATAAACCAGGCCCAGCACCGCGCGGTGGATGAAGTCGCCCCCTGCGCCGGCGGTAAGGTAGAGAAAGAAGACCACCGCAACGGGGGCCACCGTGCCCAATAGCAACAGACCGAGGCGCGCAGCTAGCGGATGCAGGCGGCGCTCCGCATCATTCCATCCATCGAGGACGAGGGTCACCGCGATGGCGCCCGCGAGAACCACGCCGAGGTTCTGCTTCGTTAGGAGGGTCAGGCCTACGCCAACCCCGACGGCCAGCAGCCACGAGGCGCCCGGCCGGGATAGGTATCGCATCAGAATCAGAATCGATGCGAGGCAGAGGAGCATCGCAATCTGGGAATAGTTCACCATCGTCCAGAGCGGGAAAGCCAGAGGCTTCAGGGCCAGAACCGAGATCGCACCGAGCACGGCGGCTCTTGGCCCGACGACCCTGAGCAGGATCGAATGAACCAAGACGATACAACCGGTTAAGACCAACATCTGGAACACACGACCCACCAGGAAGCTCGGGCCGAGCGCCTTCATAAGGAACGCCATCAACTCGTATGTGAGCGGACCGAGTGGAGTCACTCGATCGAGGTAGAGCACCTCGCCGTTCCGCAGGCCGTCCGCGATCGTCAGAATCGACCCTTCGTCGTGAAGCGAGATCCCCCGGTTCAGGAATGGAAACTGTAGCAGCAGGCTCAGGAGGACCAGACCCCAGGTCACTCGTGCTCGGCTTCCTAGGGAAGACCACATCGATAGGAGTTCCCCAAGGTGCGTGCCATTCGGGCGCATCATTCTACAGGGCCGAGTCGAAAGCACAACAGTTGCACTTGACAGTCAGTCGGTGTTCGAGGTACGCAAGGCGCATGCGACAAACTAACGCCGCGGCAGCCTCTCCCGTGACGTAGGGCCTCGCTCTCGTCTTTCTGCTGATCATCGATGCGGCCATCACGCATACGCAGCTGCTCTGGGGTAGAACGACGTTCTCAGGATCGAGGCATCAGCACGAGGTCTTCGATCTGACGTTCGAGACGTTGCGCGCGATCTACGCGGCCGAGGGCGGTCCGTCGGAGCGGGTCGTACTTTTGGGAAACTCGCGACTGATTGTCGCCACGCGAGCGAAGAGTGTCGAGAGCGAGCTTGGGCGCGCCATTCCCGAGCTCGGCGCGCGGGTGGATATGCTGGGGGCGTTCGGTGTTGGGCCGGTGATCACCGAGCTCCTCACGCGTCATCTGGATCAACTGGAGCCCGACCTGCTGGTTCTTATGATCTCCGGAGCGGACCTGCGGATGCCCCCTGCCGAACAGATGAGGAACCCTGCATACCGGCTACTCAATCTGGGATGGCGGGATGGCCCGGTTCCCCCCGAGAGCTGGTCACTTCGCATCGATCGCTGGCTGCGGACGAGCTGGCGGCTGTGGCGGTTTCGAGAGTTCTCTCGTGCCGCGATCGAGGAGCGGCTTCTGCCGCCACCACATCCAGCCTCCATGCCGGACCGCTTCGCGACCCGGCGCGACATCTTGGCCTATGCGCGAGGAGAGGACAGAGCAGACGAGATCGAGGCGGCGTACGAGCGCTGGCGGCGGGACCCAACCCTCGAGCGATTCGTCGCATATCTCGAGATCGGACACCGTCGCCATCTGCAGGTCGTCGAGCTTCGAGCACGGCAAACACCGGATCCGCATCACGTCAGGCAGAACCCCGACACCTTGGATGCCATCTTCGAGCGGTTTGCTCGAGCGCGCTGGAGGACCGTGGTGGTGCTGATGCCGGAAAACCCGATTCTCGATCTGGACACCAAGGGGGAATACCACCGGCTCGGGCGCTCCGATCGAGACGCGACCCTCATCAGCGAGACGGCCGAGCGCCATGGGCTCTCAGTCGTAGACGGGCGCCGCTGGATGCCGGCGGAGGCCTTCATGGACTTCGATCACCTCTGGCGGGATCTCAGCGCGTTCGAGACGCCCCTCGCGCGGGAGATTGCGAATGCGCTCGGATCCTGATTCCCGTCCCTCCCCGCCCGCGATTGTGCTGAGAGCGCTGCTCTACGCCCTGGTCGCAACGCTGCTGGTCCTGTACGCGCCCTCCGAGCCACACGTCTTCATCTACGCGGGTTTCTGAGCACTGAGCTACTGCCCAGAAACGTGGAGATCGATAGTGGCGGCGTCGAAGCAGCGGGTCACGTCACGGCCGGCCTGCGTCAGGCAGGGTATGAGCTCGTAGCTCCCGGGCTTCGTGGGACCCCGGATGAT
The DNA here is from genome assembly GCA_004356455.1 of Deltaproteobacteria bacterium. Taxonomy (GTDB): domain Bacteria; phylum Myxococcota_A; class UBA9160; order SZUA-336; family SZUA-336; genus SMWZ01. Next base: position 676 of record SMWZ01000144.1, on the reverse strand, counting down.
AGACCAGACGGTGGTGGCTTGACCCGGGGCGAGATCGGTAGTTAGCCGGTTGAATCCGGGCAGCACCTGGTAATCCAGCTTCCCCACTTCTCGAACCCGAAAAACGACGCCAACCAGGTCGGTCTCGGTTACCGCAACACCGGGCCAGGTAACGCTGCTGAGGTTTCGAATACGCCAGGGGACGGGTAGCCCCATCCGGTGCCGATCGAAGACACTCTTTCGCAACGGAGTGACCTCTGCCTGTAGGTCGCAGCTCGTGAGGGGTTTCCTCTCGACCCCGAAGATCGACACATCCGGGCCCTTACCGTCAAGCAGCACGGGCGGCTGATCCCTCCGGTAGGGAAGCTCGTAGAGCTGGAAATCCTCTCCTTCCGCCACGAGCCTGGCACCCTCCTGGCTGAGCTGACCCCAGGGGCGTAGCCCATAGGATGTTTTGAGGTGAATCAGCAGCCAGCGAGTCGCGTTGAGCTTGATGAGGCTCCGCACCGCCTCTGGCTCTGGCAGCCCGTTCCCCAGGGAGTTCATCAGCTCAGCGAACGGCGGTTTGTACCCGCTATAGCCGTTGACGAGAGGAAGCCAGTGAAGCGTGCTTAGATACATATACCTGGTAGTGAGATCGGCGAATCGCATCGGCCACTCGAGCAGTGGATCTCCTTCTCCATGGTCAGCCAGCCAG
>SMWZ01000143.1 GCA_004356455.1 Deltaproteobacteria bacterium | reverse complement strand
CTGTGTCGATACCGACGCAGGCTGCGAGTGCAGGGGCGAGCCGGAGCCGCCCGAGTGCATGGCGCTTTTCGACGGTGAGCTTCTGGGGCTGCCGCTCTGCGGCGGGGAGTGTCCCCCCGCGCGGCCCATCTGCCATGAGGTCGAGGGGACATGTGCGTGCACGGAGCTTCCGGATCCTCCGCCATGTTTTGACTTCGGCGGCGCCCCTTTTCCGGTCTGTCTCGGGGAGTGTCCGCCCGAGCTGCCGCTGTGTCGTGAGATCGAGGGAACGTGTGCGTGCACGGAGCTGCCGGAGCCGGTGGAGTGCGGTGACTACGCCGATCCCCTCTTCCCGGAATTCCCGATCTGCGCCGGCGAGTGTCCGCCGGAGCATGTCTGTATGCCCGGCGGGGAATCCTGCGAGTGCATCGAGTTCCTGGAAATCCCGTGCGACCTATACCCTTTGATCTGCGAGGATCTTTAGTCGTAGATGCCATCCACGAACCAGCTCTCGTCCTCGAGGTTGCGGTAGAGGCGATAGACGCCGCTGTCGGAGAGCTCGACATCGAAGTAATCCCGCGCGAAGCGGCGCTCACCCCACCACTCCCCGAAGAGGCGCCAGGGCCCGGCTCGACTCAGGATCTGGAGCGGATGCTCGGATAGCTGTACGCGCTCGGGCAGACCCTCCTGGCCCCAAACCCGAACCGCGCGCGGCGGGCGCAGCGCGCGCAGCGCCAGGGTCGGGCGCTGCAGCGGTGCGTCTCGAACGGATGACGTGCCCGCCGGGGGAATCGAGAAGGCCTGCATGTGGGCCTCGTCGAGGCGATGGGTGTCGCTGCAGCCGGGCGCTCCGACCTGTCCCGGTCCGCACAGTGCCTCCAGGCGGGCCACCGTCATGGCCAGCTCCGCCGGTGTGGGAAGCGGCGGCAGGAAGAGATCAAACTGCGCGGTCTCGACACTTCCTGGCGTTGCGATAACCCGGATCCGCTCCACCGGCTCGTCCGGGGAGCTCTTTTCGAGGCTCAGGCGAACCAGGGAGACGAGCACCGGCACCTCGAGCGTGGGCGCGCCCAGCTCGACTTTGCACTCGAAGTGGCCGCCGCTCTGAAGGGTGAGTTCCACGAGCAGCTCCCGGGCCGCGAGGCCCCGCACGCGCAGTCTTCGCGTCAACCGGTCCAGTACGCCCCGCATCTGGAAGGCCAGCGCCTCGAGATTTCCGACGGGATAGCCGCACTCCGTTCCTTCTTCAAAGCGCAGCCGGGGGGGCGTGGGCCTAAAAGGGGAGAGATCTTCTCCCCGCGCTCGACGAGCGAGGCGGACACCTTCTTTTCCCAGGCGCGTACCGAGTGCATGGATCGGAATCCGTGCGAGCTGGCCCAGCGTCCTTACGCTCCAGAGCGTGAGGCGATCCAGCGTTTCCTCCTCTGGATCCAGAAGGTCCAGCGGGAGCGCGTGCAGAAAACGCTGCAGCTCTTTCCTTTGAACGATGGTTCCGCCGCCTCGGTCACGCGCTGCGAGCGCGGCTGTAGTTCGGGTGGGTCCGATCCCGACCTGGATCGGCTCCAGCCCTACGTCTCGAGCCCGAGTCTCCAGCGCGGTCAGCAGCCCCCGCTCCGTCGGAAAGAGCGCCTGGGTTCCGTCCAGGTCGATATAGGTGAGGCCGGGCGCCGCATCCTCGACCCGCGGGGAGACCGAGCTTGCCACGTCGAGCAGTGCCTCCTGCGCGGATTGAATTCCCTCCATGGAGAGCGGGCGCACGATGAGATCCGGTTTCACGGCGCGTGCCTGCACCACCGTCAGCCCCCGCATCCAGCCGGCGATGATCGTCTCGTCACGCCCGTAGCGTGGGCTCTCCAAAATGCCCAGAGGTTTTCCACGCAGCTCTGGCTCCGCGCGACACGCGGCCGCCAGAGGCAAGTCGAGTATGAAAAGACAGGCCACCCGTGCCATGATGGGTCTTTACCCCGGAGCGAGACGGTGAGAGAGGTGGATGTCGTAACCCGTACCGGTAGGCCCGGTACGGTTGCGCTCGATGATGGCGGAGACCTCGAGCCCTTCGAAGAGACCGCGATCGAAGAGCGAGCAACTCTTTTTAGTGTATATCCCCAATGTCGCGAACGAGCCGCAGATACGATTTGTGCCGAGCAACACGGTGGTGGATCGGGCTTCCCGCACCGCGCGCCATAGCCGCGACCAGACGGCCGTCTGTTCGAGCGCACGCCGGGCCGCCCCCTCCAGGTCCATCACCACCAGGGCGAACCCCGTTCGCAGCAGCAGCTCCGCCGCGCGCAGCGCCGCCCGGGTTCGGGTCGGCCGCACCCAGAGCAGGCCTTCGAGCCCCACGCCCGCCCGGCGCAGCGCGCGTGGATCGAGTGCGTTCGGCAGGTCCACCCAGCCCACCAGCTCCCCCCGCGCCCTCGCCCCCGCAGCCAGCCGATAGGCGAGGGCGGTCCGGCCCGAGGAGAGCCCGCCTTCGAGCTCGATCAAGCGCCCTCGATTCCGCCCCTGGAAGGGACGGAGGAGGTGATCCAGCCTGTCCTCCTCCGCCCCTAAGGGGGAGATAACCCTTTGGAAACGCTGGGACTGGGAGCTGTCGGCCGGGAGGGGCACGCCTACCTGGACCTGTCCTGCCAGGCCTGCCTTCTGCAGCACCGCTGCCAGCTCCGCTGCTCGCCCGTTCCCCGGCACCCGGTGATTTTCGTCTTTTATTCGCTATTTCGTCAAGTAGTGTGGTGAAAAAGAACCGCTAGGCGGCGTAGAATGACGCTCAGAGGTCAGAACGATTCCAGACGACGCAATTCTCTGGCCCCTGGAGGAGACGCTGATGAGTAAGTTGATTTTGGCCCTGGCTTTGGTGTTCTGCTTCGCGCAGCCCGCCCAGGCAACCTGGCTGGATCCCCATCATCCGGGTGAGGACTTCATCATGGTTGCAGGCGATGCCCTGTTCACCCGGCCCTTCACTCTGGCCATGACCGTGGTGGGTATGAGCGTGTACCTGGTCACTCTGCCGTTCACGTTCTATGCGCAGGACCCCGCGACCTACGAAGTGCTCGTAAAAGCACCGGCACGGGCTACATTTGTTCGCTGTCTAGGATGCAATGTCGGGGAATCCGTGAGATAGGCTCGCCGCAGGACCGGTCGTTGCGCCGGGCCCTGCCTTTGTTTGTCATCGCTGCTTGGTTCGTGTCCCCCGCGTGGGCGGGACCGGACCTGTGTCCGGTGCAGGATTTCGCGATCGAGGCTGCCCTGGGGAATGCAGTCGCGCAGTACAACCTGGGTGTGGAGCTCTACCGGGGGGAGCGGCTCGAGCAGAACCTGGAGCAGGCCGCGGCACTGTGGCGAATGGCCGTGGCCAGCGGCAACGTTCCTGCTCACAACAGTCTCGGCTATCTCGTCTTCTTCGGTCGCGGCGTGCAGCGTGATCCCGAGGAAGGGCTGCGGCTGTGGCGCTTTGCCGCCGAACGGGGTCATGCCGAGTCGCAGTTCCATCTCGCCAGTGTCTACATGACGGGGCGGCATCTCCCGCGGGACTATGCGCTTGCCTATGCCTGGGCGAATACGAGCGAGCACTACGCCAAGGCGGTGTCCGAGCTCGGGGGCGGCCCCCAGGTCGCGCAGGACGCCCGCGCCCTCAAGCGTCAGGCGCGAGAGAACCTCGCAGGGCGTGACCGGAAGCGGGCCGAGAAGCTGGCCGCCAAGTTCATCGCCAGCTATGGGCCTCGAGAAGCGGGAAGGTGAAGAACTAAAGGAGCAGAGGGAAAATGAAGAAGGCGATGTTTGGTGCGGGTTGCTTCTGGGGCGTGGAAGCCACCTTTCGTAAGGTCGCGGGAGTGCGCTCGGCCAGGGTCGGGTACTCGGGGGGATCGGTCGAGAATCCTACCTACGAGGACGTGTGCTCGGGAAAGACCGGGCACGCGGAGGTGGTGCAGGTGGAATATGATCCGCTTGAGGTTTCGTACGAAGACTTGCTGGAGGTGTTCTGGGACTGCCATGATCCGACGACCGTCAATCGACAGGGGCCCGACATCGGCACGCAGTACCGCTCGGCCGTCTTCTTTCATGCTGCCGATCAGGAGTTAACCGCGATTACCTCCAAGGAGAAGCTCCAGAGCTCCGGTCGCTACCCGAGCCCGATCGTGACCGAGATCACTCCTGCCGAAGCGTTCTACCTGGCCGAGGACTACCACCAACGCTACCTGGAGAAGCGCGGCCTCAGCCACTGAAGTGCCCGCCCTGAAGCGCCGTGAGTTTCTCGAGGCGGCAGGTGAAGTGCTCGCGCGCGCGAGATTCTCAGACGCGGCGACCGGCGATGTGGCCGTCGAAGATGGCGCGGTCGGCGAGGCGTACGGCCACCGCGTCTCCCACACGCACCAGCTCTTGCACCCGACCCTTTAGCGCGAGGTAGAGCGCGTCGTCGGGCAGCCCGTGCGTGCGGATCACGACGTGGTCCACCGGCAGCTTATGCGGCTTGCCCGAGAGCAGGTCGACCAGCGTGGCCTCGTGATCCCCGATCGAGGCGAGGACCGTGGTCGGATGGAAGCGCACCCCGGCCCGCACCGCACGCGGCAGGGCGGCGGCCACGGTCTCCGCGTCCAGGTTGATCGGCGTGGGCAGCGGCATGGCCAGGGAGACCTGCTTGCCCATCCGGGCCAGAAGCTCACCGAGACCGATCCCCTCGATGTGTCCCACCGCGTCCAGGATCACGATGCGCTCCCCCAGCGAATCGAGCTCCCGCAACGCCTGCTCGTGGTCGAGCACGAAATCCTGCTCCGACCCCGGTATGGGCATCGGATGCCACTTGGCCGAGCCGTCCTTGGTGGCGTATCCCCCTGTGGCCACGATGACGGCAGCGGGCTCGAGCGCCAGCACGGACTCCGCCGTGGCCTCGACACCGAGCTGGATCTCGACCCCGCGGCGCTCGCACTCGCCCGCACGCCAGTCCGCGAAATCGGCCAGCTCCTCTCGTCCCGGCAGCATCTGCGCCAGGCGAATCTTCCCGCCCAGGCGCGAAGCGCGCTCCAGCAGCGTCACACGATGGCGTCGCGCGGCCGCGACCCAGGCCGCCTCGAGGCCGGCCGGGCCTCCGCCCACGACGACCACGCGCTTGGGGCTGGCCGCCGGTACGAGGGTGCCGTAACCGAGGGTGTCCTCGCGACCGACGGCGGGATTTGTGACGCAGCTGACGGGCAGGCCCTGGAGCAGGTTCCCATAGCAGCCCTGGTTGGAGCCTGTACAACGTCGGATGGTCGGCGCGCGGTCACGCTGCGCCTTGTTGACCCACTCGGGGTCCGCGATCAGCGCGCGTACCAGGGTAACCGCGTCGGCCTCCTGGCGCTCGAGGATTCCCTCGACCTCCTCGGGTGTGAGGATGCGGTGAACCGCGAAGACGGGAGTGCTGTGTACGGCTTTCTTGACCGTATGCGCTGCGTAGACCCCGAGCCCGTGGGGTGAGTACAGCGGCCGCACCATCCCCACCCCGGAGAGTCCAACGCTGACGTTGAGAAAGTCGACCAGGCCGAGGCTCTCGAAGCGGGTGGCGATCTCTGCGGCGTCGTCCGCGGTCAGCCCCGCTGCTCCGCGCTCCTCGTCACCGACCAGGCGCAGACCGACCGCGACGCGCTCGCCCACCGCGGCCCGTACCGCCTCCAGCACCTCCACCGCGAAGCGCATGCGGTTCTCGAGTGGGCCGCCGTACTCGTCCGTGCGCTTGTTGCTGCGCGGAGAGAGGAACTCGTGAATCAGGTAGCCGTGTGCGGCATGTAGCTCGATCCCGTCGAAGCCCCCCGCCGCGGCGTTCTTCGCGGAGCGCGCAAAGTACTCGACCAGCTCTCGAATCTCGTCCCGCTCCAGGACCTTGGGGGGCTCGGTGTAGTTGGTCACATGGGAGGGCGCGAGCGCGGGCAGCTTCGACCAGGTGCCGTGATTCACGCCCCCGTTGTGAGCCAACTGGATGAATGCGAGCGCGCCGTGCTCATGCACCTGTGATGTCACGCGCTCGAAGTGCGGAATCGCGGCCTCGTCCCAGGCCACCGCGTTGTTCGACATTTGATAGGCCGTCGTGGGGTGCACCTGGGCCTGGCCGGCGATGACCATGCCCACGCCGCCGCGGGCGCGCTCCGCCAGGTAGCGACCGAGCCGCTGGCCGTAGAAGCCCGGTTCACCCCAGCGCGAGGCGGGCTCGGTGAACATTGTGAAGTGAGCGCCGAAGACGATCCGGTTGCGGGAGCGCACGGGTCCGATCCGGAGCGGCGAGAAGATGCGGGGGAACTCCATTTAGCCGGAGCTTGCGCTCAGACCGCGGGGAACTCGAGCGGCCAGTTGGATGCGACCGTGCCCCCGTCGACCTCGTAGACCTTGCCGGTCACCCAGCTCGCAGCGGGCGAGGAGAGGTAGAGCGCGGCCGCCGCAATGTCTTCCACCGTGCCGATCCGTCCCATGGGCGTGGTCGACGCCAGCTTCTCGCGCATCTCCTCGTTCTCAAGGAAGGGCGCGAGGGCGTCGGTTGCGACGGCCCCCACTGCCAGCGCATTCACGCGCACACGCGGCGCGAACTCGTGCGCGAGCAGGCGCGTCATGTGCGAGAGCGCCGCCTTTGCCGTGCCGTAGGCCACGAAGCCCTTCTCCACCAGCCAGGAGAGGCCGGACGAGATATTGAGAATGACGCCGCCCTCCTGCTCCAGCATGTGGGGGATGCAGAAACGGCTGAGCAGGAAGGCCGAGCTGACGTTGAAGCGAAAGGCCTCATCAAACATGCGCTCGCTCGTGCGCAGCGCGGCCCGCGGAGGCGATCCGCCGGCGTTGTTCACCAGGATGTCAATGTGGCCGAACTCCTTCATGGTTTGGGCAACGACGTTCTCCAGCTGCGCACGCTGGGTGACGTCGCAGGGGATGGCCAGCGCTCGTGACCCGAAGCCCCGGACCTGCTCGGCCGTGGCCTCGATCTGCTCCAGCGTACGCGCCGCGCAGACCAGGTGGGCGCCCGCCTCGGCGAAGCCCAGCGCGATCCCGCGTCCGATCCCTCGACCCGCGCCCGTCACGATGGCGACCTTGTCCGTCAGTCGAAAACGATCCATGATCATCTCGAGGCTCCTCTCCTGGGGGAACGGTCCCCGGCCCGGGCTAGCAGCGTACCACGGGACGCCGGGCTCAGATTTTGTCCGCTTCGGTGCGAGCGCGAGTGGCCGCCACCCGCTAGAAGCTGCGCGTGATGAAGGAACGCTCGTGCTCGACCAGCGCCTCGCAGCTGTCGCCCCACACCAGGCCCACGTTGCAGAAGCTGTGAAACTGGGCCACTCCGTCTCCGAGCCGCTCGATGCTGTTGCGCCGGGCGCTAATAACAAGCGCCTCATCTCGCTGAGCCACGTTACTTCTTCCTCCATCTAGTATTCTACTGCTAAGGCAACGGATCATGGGAGGTCGATTCCGATGAGCAGCGGTAGGCTGGCGGGGCGCGTGGCCATTGTGACTGGGGCCGCGTCGGGCATCGGTGCGGCGATCGCCGCGCGTTACGGCGCGGAGGGCGCTCGTGTGCTGGTGGTGGACATCGACGAGACGCGGGGGCGAGAGCTGGCGGAGAAGCTCGAGGGGGCGGAGTTCCAGCGCGCGGACGTGAGCTCGGCGGACGAGATGAGCGCTGTGGTCGAAACCGTGCGCACTCGCTTCGGCGGGCTCGACGTGCTCGTGAACAACGCATTCGCGACCTCGTTCGGCCGTGTGGAAGACCTCACGGACGAGGCCTGGCGGCATACGCAGCGCGTGAGCCTGGACGGCGTCTTCTACGGCATGCGCGCGGCGCTCCCGCTGTTGGTGGCGCGGGGTGGGGGTGCCATCGTCAACATCGCATCCATCTCGGGTCTGGGTGGGGATGAGGGCCTCGGAGCGTATAACGCGGCCAAAGGCGGTGTGATCAACCTGACGCGGACAGTGGCCTTGGAGGCCGCGGCCCGGGGTGTGCGCGTGAACGCGATCTGCCCGGGTCTGATCGACACACCGGCGCTGCAAGGCGTGTGGGATCTGGTCCCGCAGCGTCGGGAGTCGACGAAGCGCAGCATTCCCCTGGGCCGCTTCGGCACGCCCCAGGAGGTTGCGAGCCTCGCACTCTTCCTGGCGAGCGACGACGCGGCCTATGTGACGGGCGCGGCGATCGTGGTGGACGGTGGACTCACGGCGCGCTCAGGGGTGCCGCCTCTGACCTCGTAGTAGGCCTGCTACTGCCGCTTGTTGCGCTCGTATTCCGCGATCAGCATGTGACAGCGAACGAGCTCACCCGATTGCTTGTTGTCGTAGCTCCGTCGTACTCGAACCTTACACAGCTTCTGGCCTTGGGCGTAACGTGCTCTGAGCTTTTCCTGGCTCCCCTCCGATTTGTGTCTGGCCAGGGCCTCCTCCAGGGTCAGATACTCCGCGCACTCCATTCCCGCCGCCTTGACCGCCCGGCACTGGGTGATCGCTTCGAGCTAGGGGCTCTCACTCGGACTGCAGCCTAGAGCGAGAAGCAGGGTCAGCAAGACGTGGGGTGCTTTCATCTTCTGATCTCCTGAAGCGAGCGCGGCGCAGGGTACTACAGACGGCGCGAGCCATGTAGCATGCCCCGATGCTCGTTCTGCTAGGCATTCTAACCGGCGTGACCCTGGCCTTCCTATATCCGGAATCGGTGCTCTGGATGCGCCCCGCGCTTCAGCCGGCCTTCGCCGTGACCATGTTCTTCGTGGGCACCCTGGTGCGGCCCGAGCAGGTTCGCGCCTTTGCCCGGACACCCACGCGTGCGCTGAGTGGACTCGCCGCTCAGTACACGATCATGCCGCTCTGTGCGTGGGGGATCTCGCTCGCCTTCTCCGACCCGGTCGTACGTACGGGCATCGTGCTCGTGGGCTGTATGCCGGGCGCAATGGCCTCCAATGTGATGACGGTCTTGCTGCGCGGCGATCTGATCCTGTCCGTGACCCTGACCACGCTCGCGACCCTGCTCTCGCCCCTGCTGCTGGCGCTGTGGCTGCCGCTGCTGGCCGATACCCGGATCGAGGTTCCCGTCGGAGCACTCGTCTGGAACGCCATCTGGATGGTAGTGCTGCCCGTCGCCGTCGGGATCGCGCTGCGTGCGCTGCGGCCTGCACTGCCTTCCGGCTGGGATCGTCTCGCCACGGGTCTCGCTTCGCTGTCGATCGTGCTGATCATCCTGATTGTGGTGGCTACCAACCGTAACTCCCTGGCCGCGCTGGGACCGGAGCTGGGCCTGGCCATGCTCGGGCTCAACCTGGCCGGATACGCGCTGGCCTTCGGGGTGGCAACCGGTCTTCGCTGGCCGGGTGTGCAGCGAAGAACGCTCGTGATCGAGATAGGCATGCAGAACGCGGGGCTCGGCTCGGTGCTCGCCCTGGCTCATCTGGGCGAGTCCGGTGCGGTGCCGAGCGCGCTCTACACCGTTTTATGTGTTGTCACAGCGTCGTTCGCTCTGCCCCTGCGGCGACGACTCGGGTGAGGAGCGCTCAGCTCACCTCGGCCTTCGCCCAGCGGTAGTCGGCCTTGCCACTGGGGCTGCGCACGATCTCATCGCGGAAGAGAATGACCTTGGGCAGCTTGAAGCGTGCGAGCCGTCCCG
>SMWZ01000142.1 GCA_004356455.1 Deltaproteobacteria bacterium | reverse complement strand
TCGCAGACGACCGTCTGCCCCGTGACCAGATCCGAGCCCGTGATCAGGCTCAGCACTACGGCCGCCACGTCCTCAGGCTCGCACACGCGCTGCAGCACCGAGCGCTGACGCGCTCCCTCCATCACGGCGTCGTACAATTCGCCCAGCCCGGCCTTGAGCCAGCGGCTCTTAATCGCCCCCGGCGCCACCCCGTTCACCCGGATCTTGGGGGCCATCACCCGCGCCAGCGCCAGCGTCAGGACGTTGAGCGCCGCCTTGGAGGCGCAGTAAGGAATCGAGCTGCCCACACCGGTGCTGCCTGCCACGCTCGAGATGTTCACAATCTCGCCGCTGCCCGAAGCCTCGAGCGCGCTGCGCGCGGCCCGGCTGCACTGGAAGGGCCCCTTCACGTTCACGCGCATCAGCCGGTCCCAGTCGTCATCCGTCACGCGCTCGAGCTCGTTGTGGGGAATGAATACCGTGGTCGCGGCGTTGTTCACCAGAATGTCGAGCCGCCCGAACTCGCGCAACGCGGCCTCCACCATGCCGCGGCAGGCCGAGTCCTCGGCCACGTCGGCCTGAAAGGCGAGCGCGCGCACGCCCAGGCCCGAGAGCTCGGCCGCCGTCTTCTCGGCGTCCTCGCGCGAGCGGCTGTAGTTGACGAGCACCGAGCAGCCCCGCCGGGCCAGCTCGAGCGCCGTCGCCCTCCCCACCCCTGTTCCGCCGCCGGTGATGATTGCGGCCTTGCCACCCACGTCCATGCGCGCAGGGTATCATAGGGCCATGCACGACCTGGAGGAGCTAATCGCGCTCGACAAGGCCCACCTGATTCATCCCATCAGCGAGTTCCGTAAGCACGAGCAGCAGGGTCCGCGCATCGTCACGGGCGGCAAGGGCATCCGGCTCGAGTTCGCAGATGGGCGCAGCGTGATCGACGGCTTCTCGGGGCTCTTCAACATCAACGTGGGCCACGGGCGCAGCGAGATCGCCGACGCGGTGCACGAGCAGATGCGGCGCATGCCCTACTACCCGTCGTTCTGGGACTTCTCGAGCGAGCCTGCGATCCGCCTGGCCGAGCGTCTGGTCGGTCTCTTCCCGCAGGACCGCGCGCTCAATCACATGGTGTTCTCATCGGGCGGCTCCGACGCCAACGAGACCGCGTTCCGCATCGCACGCATGTACCACGCGGTGCAGGGCCACCCCGAGCGGCGCAAGATCCTCTCACGCCGTCACTCCTACCATGGCATCACGCGCAGTGCGGGGAGCGCGACGCGCCTTCCCGTCTATCACATCATGGACGAGCCCGATCCGCTGCACGTGGCTACGTCCAGTCCCTACTGCTTCCGCTGCGAGTTCGACAAGACCTACCCGGACTGCGGCATGCCCTGCGTCGAGGACGTGGAGGCGGTCATCCAGCGAGAGGGCCCGGACACGATCGCGGCCATGATCGCCGAGCCCGTGCTGGGCACGGGCGGCATCATCGTGCCGCCTCCGACCTACTTCGCGCGCCTGCAGGAGATCTGCGCGGCGCACGACATCTTGCTGATCCTGGACGAAGTCATCACCGGCTTCGGCCGCACCGGCCGCTGGTTCGGCATGGAGCACTGGGACATCCAGCCCGACTTGCTGTCGTTCGCCAAGGGCGTGACCAGCGGCTACCTACCGCTGGGCGGCCTCGCCATCAGCGACCGCGTGTTCGACGTGCTGCGCGATCGCTCGCCCCAGGGCCTGCCCTTCATGTTCGGGCTCACCTACAACAACCATCCCGCCGCCTGTGCAGCCGCGCTCGCCAACCTCGACATCGTCGAGCGCGAGGGGCTGGTCGACAACGCGCGCGACGTGGGCGCGTACCTGCTCGAACGCCTGCGCGAGACGCTCTCGGACCATCCCTACGTGCGCGACATCCGCGGCATCGGCCTGCTCGTCGCCATCGAGTGCACGGAGCCCGGCAGCAAGGACCCCGTCGGCGGCAAGCCCATGTCCTACCCCGCGGCCGTGACCCACCTGGCCTGGGACCGCGGGCTCATCGTGCGCTCCCTCTGGGAGTGCGTGGCGCTCGCGCCACCGCTCTGCACCACGCGTTCCGAGATCGACGAGATCGTGGGCCTGCTGGACGAGTCGATGCGGGCCGCGATCCGCGCGCCCGCGCCGTAACGCACCAGCGGCAGCTCAAGCGCGGGCAGAGTTCTCAGCGCACCCGCAACGCGCGCCAGGTCGTAGAACGAGCGGGATCCCACGCCGGCTCGCTCCGTCGCGTCGTCGCGCAGCCGCGCAGAGCCCGGGCGTTCCCAGTCTCGCTTGAGGACGAACTCCCCGGCGACTGCGGCGAGGGCCCGGCGCAGGAGGCCGCGGGCCCGGGCCAAGGCCGTGAAACGCTGATCGAGACCCGCATCGGACTCGCTCGGGTCGACTCGAGGGTCGATGGATGCGCCGTGTGGCTGCATTTCGAGCGCGACGGGTGCTGCCACGTCGTCCTCATAGCTCAAGACCTACTGGATTAGGAATTAGATGGTTACGATAGCGAAGAAAAAACGAAAATCAAACCCGTCAGGTTCCCAGGCCCGAGGCGCTCCGCACTGCGTCCATCAGCGGCCCCGTCGTCTCGCGTGCGCGGCGGGCGCCATCGCGCAGGATGTCCTCAAGCGTGTCGGGCTTGGCAGCAAGCTCCTCGCGCGTCTTGCGCGCGCTCTCGAAGTGGGCCATGAGACGCGCGAGCAGGTCCTGCTTCAGCTCGCCGTAGCCGAGCCCACCCTCGCGAAAGCGCGCTGACATCTCTTCCCGCTCCGCGGCCGAGGCAAAGAGCTGCCACAGCGCGTACAGATGTGACGTGTTCGGATCCTTGGGCTCCGCGACCGGCGTCGAGTCAGTCACGATTCCCATCACCTGCTTCTTCAGTCGCTGCTGCGGCGCGAAGAGCTCGATCGTGTTGTCGTAGGACTTGCTCATCTTGCGCCCGTCGCTGCCGGGCACGCTGGCCAGGTCCTCCAGGATGTAGGGCTCGGGCAACGTAAGCACCTCGCGGTAGGTCAGGTTGAACTTGGTCGCGATGTCACGCGCCAGCTCGATGTGCTGCTTCTGGTCCTGGCCGACAGGCACGATGTTGGCGCGGTGAATCAGAATGTCGGCCGCCATCAGCACGGGATAGGCGAAGAGCCCGAGGTCGGGCTTGTGACCGTGCGCCTTCTGATCTTTGTAGGCGTGCGCGCGCTCCAGCAGACCCATGGGCGTGACCGTGCCCAGGATCCAGGTGAGCTCCGTCACCTCGGGCAGGTCGCTCTGCCGGTACAGGATGGCCCGCGCGGGGTCGAGCCCGAGCGCCAGGTAGTCGAGCGCGATGTCGAGCGAGAGCCGGCGGCGCTCGTCAGCGTCGCGCACGGCATCCAGCGAGTGGTAGTCGGCGATGAAGTAGACCGCGTGGTTGTCCTGCTGCAGCGCGATGTGCTGGCGCACGGCGCCAAAGTAGTTGCCCAGGTGCAGCGTGCCCGAGGGCTTGACCCCCGAGAGCACACGCAGGCCACGCGGCAGGGCGGCTTCCGGCTCAGCGGCCGCCACGCGTCTCAGACCTCCTGCATCCAGCGCGGCGAGAAGTCTGGATCTTCGCGTGCGATCACACGCGCAAGCCGCGCCATCAGGCGCTCGGTGATCGGCCCCGGCACGGGCGCCAGCAAGGCGTGGCCGTCGATCTCCGCCACCGGCCACACGTTGATGGTGGTGCCCGCCATGAAGGCTTCCTGGGCGCTCCGCAGTCGCTCCGCGGCGACCGACTCCTCCTTGGCCATGATGCGTTCGTCCGCCGCCAGCTCGAGCAGCAGGCGGCGTGTGATTCCGGCCAGCACGTAGTCCAGCGGGGCGGTGTAGAGCGTGTCGTTCTCGACCAGGAAGAAGCTCTGTGTGGACGACTCGGCGATGTCCCCGCGCTCATCGAGCAGGAGCACGTCATCGAAGCCCTGCGCACGCGCGTGCTGCTTGGCCACCGCGGTGTAGAGATAGCCCGCCGCCAGCTTGGCCTGCGGCGAGAGCACCCAGGGCGGCATCTTGCGGGGATCGGCGACCTGCAGGCGCGCGGGACCGAGCTTTCCCCCCTTGGTCCCGGAGAGGATGTCGCTGATCGCAAAGGCCGCGATCGCGACACTGGCCGTGTGATCGCTGGGCAGCACGTCCAGCGAGACGCCCGGGTAGTACGCACTCAGCTTCACGATCTGTGCGCCGGGGTTGGCGCGCACCGTCTCGCGGATCGCACTCAGCAGGCCCTCGAGATCGATCCCCAGGCTCATGCTCGAGAGCGAGGCCGAGTTCAAAAAACGCTCGCTGTGCTCGCGCAGGCCCAGGATGGCCGCGCCCTCGGGGCTCCAGTAGCAGTGCATCACGTCGAACACCAGGGAGCCTCGCTGCGCCGACTGCGAGAGCACGTGCAGCGTGGCCTGCTGCCAGGGCACCAGCTTCCCGTCGACCCAGATGCGGCGCTCCGCTGTGCGCTCCGGCGACATGAGGCGGGGAGTGTAACGCCTTCCGGGTCGCTCGCTGCCCGGGCGGCCAAGTCTGCTAGGTTCTCCCCTCGATGCAGGGATCGGGGGTCAAGCCGGGCGTCGTCGTGAACGGACGAGCGGGGCGGGTGGCGCGCCACCCCGCGCTGATCGCTCTGCTCCGGCAACAACTTCCGCGCGAGAACGTCTACGTCACCCGGGACCCGAGCGAGGTGGCCCCCGCACTCGAGATACTGCACGAGGTGGGCATCGACACGCTCGTGATCGTCGGGGGCGATGGCAGCGTCACCGGCACGCTGACTCCGCTCTTGCAGGTGTGGCCAAACGAGAGCCTGCCTCGGGTGCTGCTGGCGGGCGGGGGCTCGGTCAACACCATTGCCAAGTCGCTGGGCGTGCGCGGCCGACCCGACCGCGTGCTGGCGCGCCTGCTTGCCGGGTCGAGACCCCCGAGAGAAGATCCGCGTCCGTTGCTGCGCATCCGGGCGGAGGGCGCGGAGCCGGTGCTGGGCATGATCTTCGCCAACGGTGGCGGCCCGCGCTGGCTCGAGTTCTACTACAAACACTCGGACCGGGGCGTGCGCGGTGCCGTCTACAGTGTGGCCGCCAGCCTGGGCTCCGCGGTGGTGGGCGGTGAGCTCGCACGCGAGGTCTTCGAGCCGTTCGAGGCCGAGCTCGAGCTGGATGGTCAGCGCCAGCAGCCCGGACGCTTCACCGCCATGGCGGCCGGGAGCGTGCGTCACATTGGACTCGGCTTCGCGCCCTTCACCAGCGCCGGCCGCAAGCCGGGCCACTTCCACTTCCTGACGATGGACTTCAGCGGCTGGGGCTTCCTGCGGCGGATCCCGGGCCTGCGCCTGGGAACCCGCAGCGCGCTGGCGGCTCTCGGACACGCCTCGAGCCAGCGCGTCGTCGTACGCACCGAGCAGCCCGTGCCCTACACCGTGGACGCCGAGCTCTTTCCCGGCGTCAAGCGCGTGACGATCGAGGCGGGGCCAGAGCTCCGCTTCATGATCGTCTAGTCCGACGACCCCCCGAGAAGAACCAGCCATGCGTGGAGCGCGGCCAGCGAGCGGCCCAAGCGCGCCCGCCCCGGATCCCCGCTAGCCAACCTGACTCGGCCACTGCGGCCGACTACACACAAACCTGCCCCACAGGAGTAGAATCGACTGGGACCGGGGCAGCAGGAATTCGTCCGCCAGTGGGAGAGCTATGACACAGGGCGGGATGCTGGATATCGCCTGGGTGCTGATCGCCGCAGCGCTCGTGCTACTCATGCAGGCGGGCTTCCTATGTCTCGAAGCCGGCTCCACCCGCTCGAAGAACAGCATCAACGTCGCTATTAAGAACATGAGCGACTTCGCGATCGCCTCGTTGCTGTTCGCGCTGTTCGGCTTCTCCCTCATGTTCGGAGCGACGCGCGCCGGCTGGATCGGACCGTTCGAGTTCTTCGGCATCCGTGCTGACCCCAGCGGGACCGAGTACGCCTTCTTCGTGTTCCAGATGATGTTCTGCGGTACGGCCACCACCATCGTCTCGGGCGCGGTCGCCGAGCGCATGCGCTTCGGCGCCTACCTGCTTGTGGCCGGGGTGCTCTCGGGCTTGATCTACACCGTATTTGGACACTGGGCCTGGAACGGTGCCGACATGGGGCAGGCCGATGGCTGGCTGCGAGGCCTGGGCTTCGTCGACTTCGCCGGCTCGACCGTGGTGCACAGCGTGGCCGGCTGGTCGGCGCTGGCCGTGGTGCTGATCCTGGGCCCGCGCGAGGGTCGCTTCTCCGCCGACGGATCCGCGCAGCGCATCCAGGGCCACGACCTGCCTTTCGCCATGCTGGGGGCGGTCCTGCTCTGGGTCGGCTGGCTCGGATTCAACGGCGGCAGCACCTTTGCCATGAACGACCAGGTGCCCGCCATCCTGGCCAAGACCGTGCTGGCCGGCGCCTCGGGGCTGGCCGCCGCCCTCGCCGCGGGCTGGATCCGCACCGGACGCGCCGACGTCATGACGGTGCTGAACGGGTCGCTGGCGGGTCTGGTCGCGATCACAGCGGGCTGCCACGCGGTGAGCCCCCTGGCAGCGATCGTGATCGGAGCCGTCGGAGGCCTGGTGATGGACCTGGCCTGCCGGGCCCTCGAACGCATGCGCATCGACGACGTGGTGAGCGCCATTCCCGTGCACGCTGTCGCCGGGGTGTGGGGCACCCTGGCCGTCGCGCTCTTCGGGAGCCCGGAGATCCTCGGCACGGGACTCGGCCTCGGCGCCCAGCTTGGCGTGCAGCTGCTCGGCGTGGGGGTGTGCTTCGTCTGGACCTTCGGCCTGGTCTACCTGATCTTCCGGGGTGTCAATCTTGTGTACCCTCTGCGTGTGAGTCCCGAGCAGGAGCGCGTCGGCCTCAACGTCGCCGAGCACGGCGCGACCACCGAGCTATTGGACCTGCTGGTGGGCATGCAGGCACAGGCACGCACCGGCGACCTGAGCCTGCGGGTGCCGGTGGAGCCCTTCACCGAGGTCGGGCAGATCGCCAGCCGCTACAACCAGGTAATGGAGTCGCTGCAGCGCGCCGTGGCCCGGGCCGAGGCCATCGTGCGCGACATCCGGGACGGGATCATCACCTTTACCCAAAGCGGGAAGCTCTTGAGCTTCAACCCCGGCGCCGAGCGCATCTTCGGCTACGGCCTGGCCGAGGTGCTCGACACCCCAGTGTCCCGGCTCTTCAAGCACGGCGACGAACCGCGTGACGATCCGGCGTTGACCATCTCCCGCCTGCAGCAGACCGCCGCGAAGGCCAGCGCGCCCCTGGAGCTCGAGGGCGTGCGCAAGGACGGCTCGCGCGTGCCGATCGAGCTCACCCTGAGCAGCGGCAAGTCCGGCAGCCGGACGGTCTACACTGGGCTGGTGCGCGACATCAGTGAGCGCGAGGAGATGGACCGTATGAAGAACGAGTTCATTTCGACCGTGAGCCACGAGCTGCGCACGCCCCTCACCTCCATCAACGCGTCGATCGGGCTCCTGTCCGACGGCGTCATGGGCGAGCTGCCCCCCGAGACGCGCGAGATGCTCGCCATCGCCCGCAGCAACAGCGACCGCCTGTTGCGCTTGATCAACGACATCCTCGACATCGAGAAGATCGAGTCCGGCCAGGTGGAGTACGAGCTGCAGGTGCTCGAGGTTCGTCCGCTGGTCGAGCAAGCGCTCGCATCCGCGCGCGCGACCGCCGACCCGCTCTCGGTGTCGTTTTCCGTGCACGACAGCGCGCCCGGTGCCCGGATTCGCACCGATGGCGATCGCCTGCTCCAGGTGCTGACCAACCTGCTTTCCAACGCCACCAAGTTCTCGCCCCGCGGCGGTGTGGTGGGTGTCACCATCGCGCGCCGTGACGGCTCGATCCGCATGAGCGTCTCCGACGAGGGGCCCGGCATCCCCGAATCCTTCCGCCAGCGTGTCTTCCAGAAGTTCGCCCAGGCCGACGCCTCTGATCGCCGTCAGAAGGGCGGCACCGGTCTGGGCCTGAGCATCTGCAAGGCCATCCTCGAGCAGCTCGGCGGTCGGATCGACTTCGAGACCGAGTCCGGCAAGGGCACGACGCTCTTCTTCGATCTGCCCGAGTGGAGTGAGAGGCATGCCGAGCGGCCAGCGAGAGCAGGCCCTTGAGCGCCCGACCTCTCAACCGCATCCTCGTCGTGGACGACGAGCCCGACATCCTGGCGGTCGTCCGCACCACGCTCCGCGCCAGGGGCGACTTCGAGGTCGAAGTCTGCGTGTGCGGCCAGGATGCGCTCGAGGTCGCGCCCCGCTTCGCACCGGACCTGATTCTGCTCGATGTGATGATGCCCGGTATCGACGGACCCATGACGCTGAAGGCGTTGCAGGCAGACCCCCGAACCTCCTCCACCCCAGTCGTCTTCATGACGGCCAAGGTCATGCCGCAGGAGACCGCCCGCTACCTGAGCCTGGGCGCGGTGGCCGTGATCGCCAAGCCCTTCGACCAGCGCACACTGGTCGACGAGATCGAGGTGATCTGGGGCGGCCGGGTCTCGACCCGGTCCGCCTGGACACACAACCCGGAGATGGAGGCCCTGCTCGAGGCCTACGCCGCGACGCTGCCGGCGAAGGTCGACGAGATCGCCCGTGCCTGGCGCGCCGTCGAAGACGCGGGGGGCACGGCGGAGCTGGCCCAGAAAGTTCATAGCCTGGTGCACCGCCTGGCAGGCACCGCCGCGACCTACGGCTACTCCACCCTGGGCAACGCCGCCAGCCAGCTCGAGGAGGCCGTCAAGACCTACCTGCGCACAGGAGCGCAGCTCACCTGCGAGCGACGCCAGCGCATGGGCTCACTGATCGATGCGCTGGTCGAGACCAGCGGGAAGCCCGATCCCAAAAGCGGCTCATAAACAAGAGACCGTGGTCACGGCCACGGCCTTCCGCTGCGATCAGCGGCGCGCAGAGGAGCGCAGCGCCGACGGCTACAGCGTCAAACTCATCCAGCCCTCGACGTTGATGGGCCAGGGCGACGACGAAATCGACCAGAAGCGGGCCGCGGCCGAGAAGCGCCTGAAGGAGCTCGGCGCCACCACCCAGGTCCTGGCCCCCGCCGAGGGGGATGTGATCGAGTTCTAGCCTCCACCGGTCTCGGCTGCGGGATGCTCACGAATCACGGCCAGGAACGCGTCCGCGTAGCGCGCCAGCTTGCGCTCGCCCACGCCACTCAGCTCCCCGAACTCCGCGCTCGTTTGCGGACGCAGCTCGAGCATCTGCGCCAGCGTCTTGTCGTGGAAGATCACGTAGGGCGGCACGCCCTGGCGCTTGGCCAGCTGCTGGCGCAGCGCGCGCAGTGCGTTCCAGAGGCTGGAGCTCTTGTCGACGGCGGCCGCGGACGGCTTGCGGGACTTGCGTTTGGTAGGCACCGGCTTTTGCTCGCGGCGTAGCTCGATGCGTTGCTCCCCGCGCAGCACCGGCCACGACTCCTCGGTGAGGAGCAGCGAGCCGTAGCCCTCGACGTCGACGGTGAGCAGCCCCCGCGCCACCAGCTGCCGAAAGACCGAGCGCCACTGCCGCGGGTCCAGCTCAGCCCCGATGCCGAACGTGCTCAGCTGATCGTGCCTGAAGCGCACGATGCGATCGCTCGACTTGCCGACCAGCACCTCGATCAGGTAGTTCACGCCAAAGCGCTGTCCCGTGCGGTAGGCACACGACAGCGCCTTCTGTGCCGCCTCGGTGCCGTCCCAGGTCTCGGGCGGCTCCAGACAGGTATCGCAGTTGCCGCAGGGCGCCGGCAGCTGGTCGTCGAAGTAGGCCAGCATCGCCTGACGCCGACAGGTGGTGATCTCGCAGAAGCCGAGCAGCGCCTCCAGCTTCTGGCGCTCGATGCGCTTGTGGCTGTCGTCCGCGTCCGACTCCTCAAGCATGCGGCGCAGCAGGATCACGTCCTGCAGGCCGTAGGTCATCCAGGCATTGGCCGGCAGGCCGTCGCGGCCGGCGCGGCCCGTCTCCTGGTAGTACGCCTCGACGCTCTTGGGAAGATTCAAGTGCGCCACGAAGCGCACGTTCGGCTTGTCGATCCCCATGCCGAACGCGATCGTCGCCACCACGATCACGCCCTCGTCCTCGAGGAAGCGCTTCTGATGCAGCTGGCGCACCTCTTTCGCGAGCCCCGCGTGATAGGGCACGGCCGGCCAACCACGCTGCAGCAGCCACGCGGCGGTCTCGTCCACACTCTTGCGCGACAGGCAGTAGACGATGCCCGCATCCCCGCGGTGCTCGCTCTCCAGAAATCGCAGCAGCTGCTCGCGCCCGTTGCGCTTCTCGGTCACCCGGTAGCGGATGTTGGGCCGATCAAAGCCAC
>SMWZ01000141.1 GCA_004356455.1 Deltaproteobacteria bacterium | reverse complement strand
CGCCTCATCGCAGACCTATCGGCATCTCGCCGCGGACACTAGAGACCCCACAACGCCGTTCCTGCCTGCGGCCCGCGCATGAGCTGCACATCTGCGTGACACCACAGCCCGCGCTCGTCAGAGCCGATACGTCCCCTAGATTTCGAGTGTGGGCCATTCGATGACAGCTGAACGAGAAGCACTTCCGGTTCCCCAGAGCTACCTCGAGGCAGCCGAGCGCCCCGAGATCGAGGAGCGGCTGCGGGAACGTTTGCCCGAGAAGCTGCGCCGGATCGCGGACAACCGGCTGGTCAGCCTGGCCAAGGAGGCCTACGGCTACACCACGCATCCGGCCATCTCGCGTCGCTACAAGCTACTCGGGGCCGGAGCCCTGCTCTACCTGATCGCGCCGCTCGACGCGGTCGCCGACTGGATCCCGGGCCTCGGCTATCTCGACGACGCGGCCGTGTTGACGGCATTCGTGGTGACGGTGCGGGAAGCGGTCAAGGAGGTGGTCTCACACACCCAGCACGCGGCGGAGGAGGTGGTGTCGCACGCGGTCTCCGAGGCCCGCGAGGCCTGGGCCCGGCGCGGGTTGAGCCAGGTCTGTCTGAGCCTCTGGGCGGCCACGGCCGCCGCGTGTGTGGGCCTGCTCTACTATGGAGCGCGCACTACGGTGCTCGTCCCCGCCGGCGACGCCATAACGCTGGACCCGTTCTTCTGGGCTTGCATGCTCGCGGGCGCGCTCGGCTTCGTCTACCAGCTCGTCTTCGCGCTGCGCGTCTGGCGCCGTTACGCGGCGGCCTGCCCCGAGATCAAGGAGCCGCTGGCCTACGCGATCGTGTCGCTGGCGGACTGGCGCAACACCCTCGCCCTGGCCCTGCCGGTGCTGGTGCTGCTGGTGCTGGTTCTGCTACGGGGCGTGCTCGCCGTACAGGGGTAAAAGGCTTGACAACCCCCTAAAATCATGGAGAAAGTAAGCCATGGCCCGCTTCGTTCCTGGCCTGGCTTCGGGTCTCCTCGGCTTTGCGCTGCTGCTCCAGCCCCGCAACGCGCTGCCTCACCCGGTCGCGCTCCCGATCGAGGGCGCCAAGCTCATGCTGAAGACGCAGCAGGGAGCGAGCAAGCAGCGCGTGCGCTTCATTGCTAAGGATCAATCCCCGGCGCTCGCGCTGGGGCATGATCCCGCGCAGAGTTCCACCTGGCTGCTGCTGCGCGGCTACGGCACGAACGGCGGATCCACGGGCAAGATCGAGCTCGACCCGAGCAAGTGGAAGACGCTCGGTCGCGATGAGAACATCAAGGGCTACAGGTACTCGGACAAGGCCGGTACACGCGGCGGCGTCCGGAAGATCATCTGGAAGCGCGGCAGCATCTCTATCAGTGCGGGCGGAGCGAACTGGCCCTGGTCCCCCCAGGGACCGCAGGACTGGATGGGTGTCTATTTCGGCATCGAGGACGAGACCGTCTGTGCCGATTTCGGCGGCGAGATCAAGCGGAACGAGGCCGGCGCCTTTCGTTCCAAGCGAGCGCCTGCCCCGGCGGACTGCCCGGAGGCCGTGTGTGGGAACGGCGTGGTGGAGCTGGGGGAGGTCTGCGACGACGGCAACCTGGTGGAGGACGATGGCTGTACCCGCGAGTGTGTGGAGGGCACGTGTGTGGCCTCGACCTATAACTCGACCTACGAGGCCATCCAGGACGTGGTCTTCGACCAGGGCGGCTGTACCAATACGCTGTGCCACGGGGCCGAGCCGGGGCAGGGCCAGTTGAATCTGGACCCGAATGTGGCGTATCAGAACCTGATCGAGGTGCCGGCGACGGCCACCGCACACGATCGTGTCGTGCCTGGCGCGCCGCGGGACAGTGAGCTCTGGATCCGCCTGGCCAAGGCGGCCGACCCGAACGGGATCGAGGACCCGGTCGCGGGTATGCCTTTCGGTGCTCCTGCGCTGCCGGATGATCTGATCGAAGCCGTGCGTCTCTGGATTGGTGCGGGCGCGCCCGAGACGGGCACCGTCACGGGGACCGAGGACAAGCTCTCGGCCTGCCTGCCGGAGGTTACGCCCATCAGCATCACACCGCTGCCACCGCCCGATCCCAACGAGGGCATGCAGCTGGTGATGCCGGGCTACGACCTGCTGGCGCAGACCGAGGTCGAGACCTGCTTCGCGACCTACTACGACATCCGCGACCAGGTGCCCGCGCGTTTCATGGATCCCAACCGTGAGTTTTTCTACATGGACAACAGCATCACGCGCCAGGATCCCCATAGCCACCATATGATCCTCATGCACTCGGGCATTGACGATCAGCTGGCCAACGACCCCTCCTTCGGCACCTGGACCTGCGTGGGCGGCAGCCTGGACGGCCAGGAGTGTGACCCGCTCGACACCGCCTCCTGCGACGACGGAATCTGCCGCAGCCAGGTCGGGCCCAACATCGCCTGTATCGGCTTCGGCCCGCCCGGCGGCGCGACCGGCGCCAGCACGGTGGGCCGTCTCGGCGGCTCGGGCAACGGTCAGCTCTCGCTCATTCCGGGAGAGGGCTACTTCACCAGGGTGCGAACCACGGGGATCGTCTACTGGAACTCCCATGCGTTCAACACGACCAGCTACGACCATTTCATGGCTGCACGTACCAACCTGATCTTCACCGATGACCTGCAGTTCGAGCTCGTTCAGTTCCAGTATGCCAACCATATCTACGACGCGGCCGGGCAGCTGCCCTTCACCAAAGCGACCTACTGCCGTGACTATGTGGTGCCCCAGGGCCGTAGGATGATCAGCCTCAGCTCGCATACACACCAGCGCGGAGAGGTGTTCTGGATCCTCGATCCCGCGGACGAGCAGATCTACATCAACTACACTTACGATGATCCGCTGACCAAGGTCTTCGATCCGCCGCTCGCGTTCGACTCGCCCAGCACGGCCGGCCGCACGCTGACCTACTGTGCCACCTACAACAACGGCGTTGCGCCCGATGGCTCGCCCGACCCGTCGAGCGTGAGAAAGCGCTCTGTCACGCCCCAGAACGCCGCTCTATGCTATCCCCTGGGCTGCACCGAGGGTCAGATCGGCGCTCCCTGCAACGGCCCCACCGACCACGCCAGCTGTGACTCCTCCCCGGGCGCCGGAGACGGGCTCTGCGATGCGTGCACCATCACCGCGGGTGTGAGCACCGAGGACGAGATGTTCGTCCTGCTCGGCTCGTACTACTACCCCTGATCGGTGAGTTTCTCACTCGCGGGTAGGACCGCAGTCGTCACCGGTGCGGGGCGTGGAATCGGCCGCGAGACCGCGCTCGAGCTGGCGCGGCTGGGTGCGAGCGTGGTGGTGAACGACATCGGAACCTCGACCGCCGGCGCTGGCAGCGACGTCGCTCCCGCCGAGCAGGTCGTGAGCGAGATCGTTGCGGCCGGCGGGCAGGCCGCCGCCAACACCGATTCGGTGACCGAGTTCGACGCCGCGGGGCGGATCATCGCTACCGCGCTCGACCGCTTCGGCGGTGTCGACATCCTGGTGAACAACGCAGGACTGTCCGCGGGCGCCTCGATCTGGGAGCTCGAGCCCGACGTCTTCGAGCGCGTGACCGCCACCCACATCAACGGTACGTACAATTGCACGCGCCACGCGGTGGTGCACATGAAGCAGGAGGGGTGGGGCCGCATCGTGAACCTCGTCTCCCGCTCCGGGCTGATCGGTGTGGCGGGAAACGCGGCCTACGGCACCGGGAAGGGCGGGATCTTCGGCTTCACCAACGTGGTCAGTCGCGACCTTGCCCGCTTCGGTATCACCGTGAACGGCGTGAATCCGTCGTCCACCGACACGCGCATGGTGAGTGAGGCGATCGAGGCCGCTCAACAGGCCGGGGGCGAGTTCGCAAAGCGGGCCGAGAACCTGAAGGCCGTACTCCAGACGCCCCACGACGTGGCGGTGCTGATTGCGGCGCTGTGCTCCGATCAGGCGGCATCCATCAGCGGCCAGTTCTTCTTCGTGCGCAAGACCGAGGTGGGCCTGTTCCAACCGCTCACGCTCACCCGCACCACATCACGCGAGGAGCCCTGGACGGCGGGCGATTTGGCCGATGCCATCGCCAAGCTCGAGCCGTATCCCCTCGACTCCCCGTACTAGTGTCCTGATCCGGAAGTTCGCTCGCATTCTCGGCGCCCGCTGCATCCACGCTCGCGGCGTTGCACTCGCTTGCGCGCCTTGCGAGCGCGGCGCCTCGGCCGCGAGAGCTGCTTCAGAACTCCCGGAACAGAACACTAGCGGAACTGAGGCAGGACCTTCTCGCCCAGGATACGGATCGACTCGAGGCTCTTCTCGTGCGGAGTGTGCCAACCGACGACGGGAATCAACACCAGCTGGTCGAGGCCGATATCCGAGAAGCGCTTTGCGGTCGCGGCCACCTCGTCCGGGTTGCCGACGCAGAGTCCGTTCTGGTGCAGGAACTCGCGCGAGACCTTGCCCTTGGCGAAGGGCCCACGGAGATCCTTGTCCTGTTGAGCCTTCTTGATCAGCTCGCGGATTCGGGTCTGGCTCATCGGCCGTGGCTCGCCCTCGAGACGCTTGGCGAAGTCCGGGATGGTGTCGAAGTAGACCGAGAAGTGCGCCGTCACGCCTGAGGGCTGCGCCTTGAAGATCGCGATCGCCTCGTCACTGTCGGCGAGGCACATGGCCGGAGCGATGGCCATGATCTTGTTGTTGACGAACTCGCCCACCGGCTCTGCCTTCTCGATCGTGTCCTTGTAGGTCTCGATCAGCGGCGCCAGCGCCTGCGGGTCGGAGAAGCTGAACATCGCCACTCCCAGACCCATCTCCGCCGCGAGCTTTACCGTGCCCGGGTTAGAGGCCGTCACCCACAGCGGTGGGTGTGGCTTTTGCACCGGCTTGGGCAGGATGCAGCGCTCGGGGACCGAGAAGTACTTCCCCTCCCACGAGAACAGGTCCTGGGTCCACATCTTCGGGATGGCCCGGATGGCCTCCTCCCACATCTCACGCGTCTGGTCGTTATTAATCCCGAAGGTGTTGACCTCGGTCGAGCCGCTACCGCGGCCGGTGCCCAGCTCCACGCGCCCGTTCGTCAGGATGTCGATCGTGGCAATCTGCTCGGCCACGCGTACGGGGTGATTGATCGGCGGACACAGGTTGAAGATCCCGGTGATCAGCCGGATGCGCTCCGTGAGCATGCCCACCGCCAGGCACGACAGGTGCGATGCCGAGTTGTGCGAGTACTCCTCGAGACAGTGATGCTCCGGCGCCCAGAAGGCGTCAAAGCCCGCGCGGTCGGCGGCCACCCCCATCTCGACGTCGTGCCGGATGCGGCGCGGCTCCGCCTCCTCCCACGGCCTTGGCCCCACCGAGGCCCCCTGAAAGATTCCGAATTCCATGGGCCGCCATGCTACCAGATCGACCTACGGCCTGTTCAGGGCGGCACGCAGGCCGGGGCTGGCCTCAGCTGGCCGGCGCCAGCCGGTAGCGGATGGGCATGTGCTTGAAGCCGGGCACCAGGTTCGAGGCCGTGCGCTGGGGCGTTCCCGTGAGCTCGACCGACTCGAGTCGGGTCACCAGCTCGCGGAAGATCGCCCCGCTCGTCTTACGCGCGAGGTGCGCTCCCATGCAGAAGTGCTCGCCGATGCCGAAGGCGAGGTGTGGGTTAGGGTGACGGTCAAGGCGCAGCTCCAGCGGCTCATCGAAAACCTCCTCGTCGCGGTTGGCGGAGGCGTAGAAGAGCACCAGGCGGTCGCCGCTGCGAATTTTCTCTCCGTGCAGCTCGTAGTCCTGGCTCGCCGTACGCATCATGTGATTCACGGGAGTCACGTAGCGCATGATCTCGTCGACCGCGCGCGGCGTGATCTCGGGCTCCGCGGCCCAGCGCTTGCGCAGCTCGGGTCTCTCGATGAGCTCGAGAAAGCCGCCGCCGATGCCTCCGCGGGTCGTTTCGTGTCCGGCGGTGAAAGCGATGAGGAAGTAGCCCAGCGTCTCCAGCTCGCCCATTGGCTCGTCATCGATGCGTGCGTTCGCGAACACACTCGCCAGGTCGTCGCGCGGATTGGCGCGCCGGTCTTCGATGATCTTGCCGAAGTACCCCCAGAACTCCATGAAGAGCTGCTTGATGCCCTCCATGCGGTCCTCGCTGCGCTGGAACTCGGGATCCTCGGAACCGAAGAGCTCGTTCGTGAGACGCAGGATGAAGGGCTCGTCCTCCTCGGGTACGCCGAGGATGTGCGCAATCACCTTGAGCGGGTGCCTGGACGCGATCTCGGGAATGAAGTCGCACTCCCCCTCCCGGCCGAGCCCGTCGACCAGCTTCCGCGCCGTCTCCGCCACCAGGCTGTCGAGCCGGTGCATGGCGCGGGGCGTAAAGTAGGGGCTCCCGACCTTGCGGTACTTCCAGTGCACGGGCGGGTCCATGTTGATGACGGTCCTGATCTGCTGCTGAACCTTGTCGTCCCCGGAACGCGCGCGCACCATCGTCATGCCGGGGCCGTTCAGGAAGATCTCCGGCTGCTTTGAGACCTCCACGATGTCGGCGTGCTTCGTCACCGCCCAGTAGGACAGCCACCCGGGCGGGTCGAAGAACTGGACGGGAGACTCCCGTCGCAGCTGAGTCCATTCGTCATGCGGGTAGCCGTGCTGCGCGTAGGCGGCGGGGTCGATCAGCCGCAACCCGTCGATCTGGGCCATCCTCTTCCTCCCTCTCGAAGATCGGGGCTTGGCTGCCAGGGTCGCATGCTTCAAGTGGGTTGGGTAGCGCTGTCGGCAATGATCGGCAGGTGTCCAGGCATCCGTTCGGCGCTGAGGCGCGTATATACTGCATGTGAGTCGGCGGCGGGAGGGCGCGGATTGGTGAGCGATCCGGCTCTGGAGAGCGAGCTTGTGAGGCGTGTCGCGCGCGGTGACGAGGTCGCGCTCGCGGTGCTCTACGACCGCCTGGCCCCTCTGGCCTATGGCTTGGCTCTGCGGATCGCGGGCGACAAGAGGTCGGCCCAGGACGCCGTCCAGGAGGCTTTCTTGAACGTGTGGCATGGTGCCGAGCGCTTCGTCGCGACGCGGGGTACGGCCCGCGCCTGGGTGCTGCGGATCGTGCGCAACTCCGCCATCGACCGCGCCCGCAGCGAGGGGGCTCATGAGCGCGCTAGGCTGCGGGCCATCGAGCTGGGCGGGGTCTCATGGCCTGCGGCGCCCGAGCGGCCCGATCTTCAGCTGGTGGGCCAGGAGAGCCGTTCCGCTCTCGACTCAGCCCTGGACGAGCTCCCCGCCGAGCAACGTCGGTTGATCGAGATCGCCTTTTTCCAGGGGCTTTCACATACGGAGATCGCAACCCGCGAGGGCATTCCATTGGGCACGGTCAAAGCTCGGATTCGCACTGGCATCGGTCGACTGCGGCAGATCGCCGCACAGGGGAGGATCCATGCCTGAGGATCCACGTCTGGAGGATGAGGAGCGCGAGATGGATGACGAAGGGCTGGAAGAACTTGCGCAGGTGCTGGCAACCCCGCCGCCACGCGAGCTGCGCGCGCGCGTGCTCGCTGCGGTTCAGGAGCGTGGCCAGCTCGATCGCGTCAGGCGTCGCTTGACGCGCTGGCGCGCCGGAGGCCTGGCGGCGGCCGCCGCGGCCTGCGTAATGGCGCTGCTCTACGCACAGCAGGTTCGCATCGCGCAGCAGAATGCCGATACCATCTCCGCCATGCTCGACGGCGCATCGGGGGTCATGGCTCACATGGCCGCACAGGGTCGGGAAATCGTCGAGAGAGGCGATGCGTTGCTAGTACACGCGGAGATCATCCGTATCCTCTCGAGCCCGAACCTGAAGACCGCGCCCCTGGATCCCATGGCGGGCCATAGCGGCAGCGCGCGCGTGCTGCTCGATCCGATCTCCGGGGCGGTGGCCTTGGTGGGCGTGGGCCTCCCTCCCGCGAAGCCCGGCGAGGTCTACGAGCTCTGGGCGCTTCGCGGAGATGCCCCGGAACGTGCGGGCGAGTTCGAGACCGATCCCAGTCGCAAGAACTTCGCGCTCCGCCTGCGCCACGTACGCGCACCCAGTGAGGTCACGGCGTTCGCAGTGTCTCTCGAGTCTAAGCGCGGACTGGCCGCTCCCCAGGGTCCCATCGTGCTGATGGGCTCGATCGAATCCTAAGCGTCAAAAAACGCCAGCGTGCGAACCTCGATACTCTCCCGGGGTCTTGCGTCTTTCGGGGAGGTGGGATCCTCGAACGCGGTGTGCGCCGTGAAGCGCGCGCGCCCGCTGTCGGAGTCGAAACACTTGAGCAGCATCGCCTCGTCGGTCCCCATGTTCGAGTAGTAAAACCAGCGGTGGTCGGCGTTGAAGGCGAGGGTATAGATCTCGCCCGTCCGGTCTCGATAGCGGAGGTCGGTGCCCTTCAGGTCCTGGGGACGGATGCTCTGCGCATCACATACCGCCAGCGGCGACTCCTGCACCGGTCCCCCGAGCGGCTTCCACACGTTGATCACTGCGAAGCGGTTCTTCAGGCGGGCCTCGGCCTCGTCGGCATCCAGCAGGTCCCGCACCCGCTGCGGCCCGGAGCCTTCGGTGTAGTCGTTGTGCACCAGCTTCACCGGGTGCTGGATCCCTTGCTCGCCTTGCTCGGCCCGCGTCGCGCTGCGCACGTTGTGGTCGAATGCGAGCACCCGCACGGCACCCGTGGCGCGCTTCACGAGCTCCTCGATCTCCGGGTAGTACGCTCCACGTATCGTCGTCTCGTGATAGAGGTTCTCGACCGCGGTCTCGTGCCGGGCCAGCGCGAAGCCCTCTCGCTCGAGGGAGGGCTCGGGCTCCAGGTCCCGGGCGTCGTGGATGGGGACAGTGCGCCGGTCGCCCGTTGTGTTGCGTAGCTGCGTGCCCGCTGGCGGCTCGTACAGGTAGTAGAAAGGCCGCTCGGACATTTCTGCCAGGTAGTTCAGTGTGCTCTTGACCATGGAGTCCTCGCCGGGCCGTCCATCCTACCCTGGTGTCCCGTAGCGAGTGAGCGCACCCTCGCCCTCCGGTCCCAGCCGGCCCCCAGGGCCGAGATGCCCCTTCCCGGGCACGTGGTTCACCTCCGCGCGGATCCCGTCCGGGTCCTCGAACAGCACGGAGTAATAGCCCGGGGCGAACTGCGGCCCGTCCTCGGGCGGATGCACGATCTTCGCGTCGAGCTCATCCACCAGAAAACGGTGGATGGCGTCGACATCCTCACGCTGGCGTGCGCGGAAACAGAAGTGATGCAGGCCCGAGCGGTCCTGATCGAACGGCACGCCGCGCTTCTCCGGTGGTGCGCCTCGCACCAGGAGTCCCGTTCGGCTTCCAATGCAGTAGACGACGTCTTCGCCCTTGATCAGCGTCTTCATCCCCAGGAAGTGACAGAGCTTCTCCCAGAACGGCAGACACTGATGGGGGTTGTTTACGCTGAGCTGGATATGCGCAATGCCGTTCACCTCTACGCTCATGGGGGTCCTCCATCGATCGGGCCTGCTATGCTCTGAAGCGTAGGTAGAGGGGGGGGCCGTGTCGATCCTTCTATGGGTCCTGGTCGGGACCGTGCTGGTCCTGGCCGCCTTGCGCGTCCGCTCCCTCGTGAGCCCCAGGGCCTTTCCGCCCTGGATGACCCCGATGCTCGAGACTCCGCTTCGAAACCGCGAGCGCATCGTCCTTCGCGCCGGAGTCAGGCCCAACGAGCGCATACTCGAGATCGGGCCCGGAGCGGGATGGCTCAGCGAGGCGCTCCTGGGAAAGCTCGGCGCCGACGGCCAGCTCACCTGTCTCGATATCCAGATCGAAATGCTGCGCAAGGTGCGGGCGCGCCTCGGAGAGCGCACGCCCTGGCTGGTCTGCTCGAGCGGCTCGTGCCTGCCCTTTCGCGAGGGGACTTTCGATCGCGCGTTCCTGCAGCACGTGCTCGGTGAGATCCCCGACAAGAAAGGAGCCGTGGTCGAGCTCGCTCGCGTGATTCGAGCGGACGGCGAGCTGGCCGTGGGGGAGGGCCTGCCCGATCCGGACTACATTCGCGCTCCCGTTCTGAGAGAGCTCGTGATGGAGGCCGGCTTCGAGCTCGGTGAGCGCCTCGGAAGCTGGTGGGAGTACACACATCGCTTCAGGCGGCCCTAGCGTGGTGGACCCGAACCCGGGTCGAGCGTAAGCTAGCGGCGATCCTCAGTGCCGACGTCGCCGGCTGATAGCCGAGGACGAGGACGCGACCGTGCGCACCCTTGCTGCCTACCGGCAAGAGATCGCGTTGCCCGTGGAGCAGCACCGGGGCCGGCCCGTGAAAGTGCGGGAGGTGGGGCGCGAGCTCGGGGTGCAATACGTGCTCGAGGGGACCGTGCGCAAGGCGGAGGGGCGTGTACGGATCACGGCACAGCTGATCGATGCCACCACCGGCTTCCACCGCTGGAGCGAGCGCTACGAGCGCGAGCTCTCCAACATCTTTGCGCTTCAGTCGTAGATCTCACAGGAGATCCCGACCCAATTGAAGGTGGAGCTGCGCGACGCACAGTTCGAACGGTTCACGCGCAGATCGACCACCGACGTGAAGGCTTACGACACCTTCATGAGAGGGTTTGCTCACCTGGTGCGCTTCACGCATGAGGACACGCTGGAGGCGCGCTACCTGTTCGAGCGCGCGATCGAGCAGGATCCGGACTTCGGCGTGGCGTACGCGTTCGCCGGGATGACGTACTTCAACAGGGTCTTGGGTGATCGTGGCCTACATCAATTTCCGGGCGGGTCGTAGGCAGCAGGCCGTGCAGCGACTGGAGCAGGTTCGGGCGAGCAACAGCGACCTGATCCTCGCGCGCATCCCCCTCGCCATCCTCTACGAGTCGGAGGGGCGCCACGAGGAAGCCCGCGTCCTGGTAAGCGAGATCCTGGCCGTGAACCCGAATTACGCGGCCAACTCGGCCAGTCGGCTGGCTCTCCTTGGCTCCGCCCCCGATGAGGGCCGAGCAAGCCTGCGCAGAGCGGGGCTTGCCTAACAGCCTCTGTTGTCTGCGGCCTGTAGAGGGGTACACTTATGGGTGGCCGGAGCGGGGCCCGTCCCCCGCGACCTCGGGTCCTGCCCACGGCCGTGAGGAGGACCCAGATGGCAAACCCAGACGCATCCGTCTCGAGAACCCCGGCCGACATCGTCTTCGATGCCTTCTTTTTGGCGGGCTTCGGCGGCTCGATGGTGGGGCTCTTCTTTCTGGTCATTGACGTGTTGAACGGCCAACCCTTCTTTACGCCATCCCTGCTGGGGAGCGTGCTTTTCGGAGGCACGGCGGCCGAGACCGTGGTGGAGGTGAGCATGGTGATGGCTGCCTACTACACCATCGTCCACTTCGCGACGTTCGGCGCACTCGGACTGGGAGTCGCGATTCTCGTCTACGAAGTGGAGCTGCATGCGCGCCACACGGCCCTGGTCCTGCTGCTGTTGTTCATCGGCTTCGAGCTGGCCTTCGTCTTTGGAGCCTCGCTCCTGATGCCCGGTGTGATCGAGACGCTCGGGCCCCTGCGGGTGGGCGTGGCGAATCTGCTGGCTGCCGCCAGCATGGCGCTCTTCTTGCTGGCATCTCACCGGCCGGACCTGTGGCAGCGCCTGAGGCACGCCGCTCACCTGGGCTAGCGAACCTCACTCCTCAGCGAGCGGAGAGGAAGAACGCTCGCGCTCGACGCAGGTCGCGTTCGCCGACGACCCGCAGGCGGATCAGCTACGGGCCATCAGGTTTTGGGGAGCCTTTTCCGAGATCCCCTCTGGAGCCCCTCTGTCTCGGGAGATCTGCTTTGGCCTCGTCCGCGATCGAGAGCATCATGACCCCGAAGGTCGTATCGGTCGAGCCCGACACCCCCATTCTCGAGGTTGTGGGCCGCATGCACGCCCAGCGCTTCTCGTGCATCGTGGTGTGTGTCGAGAACCTCCCGGTCGGAATCGTCAGCGAGCGCGACGTGGTGGCCATTGCCGCCAGTCCGCTCTCGACCGCGCAGACCGGTATGACCGCGGGAGACTTCATGTCGGCGCCCGTAACCACGATCGAGACCACCGCTACGGTTGATGATGCGATCGAAAAGATCCAGCAGGCCCGGATCCGGCACCTCCCCGTCGTCGATGCCAGGGGTCAGCTGGTGGGGCTGGTGACGCAGACCGACATCGTTCGCGCCTACCGGACGCACATGGAGGCAATTGTCGCCGAGCGGACCGCGCAGCTGGCCGAGGCAAACAAGGAGCTCGAGGCCCTCTCCCGCGAGGACGGACTGCTTGGGATCGGAAACCGACGTGCGATGGAGGAGAGTCTGGCGCAGTTCTATGAGCTGGCGATTCGCTACGGTCGACCGTACTCGATCGTGCTCTGCGACGTCGACTACTTCAAGCCCTACAACGATCGCTACGGTCATCCGGCTGGCGATCAGATTCTGAAGCGGCTGACGCGGCAGATCGAGCAGACCGTGCGGGGCGTGGATCAGCTCTACCGCTACGGTGGCGAGGAGCTGCTACTCATCCTCCCCGAGACTCAGCTCTCGGGCGGCGCCATCACTGCGCACAGAATCTGCATCGCGATTCACGAGCTCGCCATTCCCCACGAGGATTCATGCCACGGTGTCGTGACCATCAGCTGCGGTCTCGCCGGGCTGCCCGGCGCCTCGGGCGTCCGCAGCTGGCTCGACCTGGTCAAGTGTGCGGATCAGGCCCTCTACCGTGCCAAGCGCGAGGGCCGCAACCGCGTCAGCGTGGACGAATGAGCCATCCCTCCCGACGTCAGGGGGTTCCGCAGCGGCCCGGGAACACGTCGTCCACCGTTCCGGTTACGATCACGATCACGCCCGAGTTCCGCGCGGAGAGGGTGTCGCGCTGCTCGACCTGAAACGTTCCGCCCCCGCCATTGAAAACCCCGAGCACGGTGCCCGAACCGGTGAGCCCGTTTGAATCGATATTTGCGCAGATCGTGCTGTCGGAGGTCAAAAGCTCGGTTTTGATGCCGATGTCGAAGCCGGCCAGGTTCACGTTGGTGATGCTGTTATCGAGGATGCTCACCTGGACGTTGGCTGCATTGGACGAAGTCACGTCAATCCCGTCGCCCCGTACGTTCGAGATGTCGTTGTCCTGAATCGAGACCGTCGCCGGGCCCATTGCTTTGACGCTCACGCCGTCATCGTCCGCCCCGTTCCCGATATTGTCGATCAGGTTACCGCGTACGTGCCCGACCAGGCTGCCGAAGGTGGTGCAGCTGAGGTCGATGCCATCGCCCAACGAGTTGGGGCTGCCGTCGAGCTGGTTGCCCGTCAGATCGAAGGTTATCTGGGAGAAGTTCACCGACCTGACCGCGATGGCGTCGTTCGTGATCGAGGTGAACGTATTCGTACCGGCGGTGTTAAACGAGTTTACCGTGGCTCCACTCGCGATGAGATCGATGCCGTTGCTTGTCAGTTGATTGAAGCTGTTGTTCGTGAATGTGGCTGAGAAGACCGCTCCGGCCTCGAGATCGATGTGGATGCCGTCCGTGGTGGTATTGAGACTGGGCGTCCCCGCGAAGGTGCTGCCGGAAACGTTCAGGGCCAGGATGGCGACACTCGGGAAAGCGGTCGTGATCGACAGCGCTGCGGCAGGTGTGAGGCTACCCGAGTTCTGGATGGTGACCCCGGTCAAAGTCGTCGTCTTCGGATCCACTAGGCCGCCCACCTCCGACAGCTGGATTCCCTCGCCGCCGGAGTCGAGCACGGAGATGGAGTCGAACTTCAGCTCCAGCTCGCTGGTGAGGACCAGGATGCCCTCGTCTGCGGAGCCCGTGATCGTCCCGCCCCCGATCTCGAACGTCCCACCGAGACTCTCCAGACGGATTCCCTGGCTCGAGCTGTTGGCAGAGTCGACGGCGTCCAGCGAGATCGTGACCGACGCCGATTCGACCACGGGCGAGGCCAGATCCAAGGCGATCCCGCCCGAGGCTGAGATCGTTAGCGAGGAGAGCCTCAGGTTCCCGACGTTGTCGCCCACGATCCCTGTCTGCGTGGGCAGCGTGGAGGAGCCGATCTCGGCCCCCCGCACCGCGTTGTTCCGGCTGAGCGTTACGGCGGCTCCGACCGGGTTGTAAATCACCGGCGGCACGCCCGGCGGAATAATCACCACGGGGGCCGCCGCCGGCATGATCACCAGGCCTGAGCCTTCGCCGATCAGCAGCTGGTTGTCCTTCAGCGTGATGTTCTCGGGGTATTCGCCGTGGTAGACGAAAATGCCGTCCCCGACGGAGGACGCCGTCTGAGCCGCGGCCAGCGTGCTGAAGGGCGCGGCCAGCGTGCCATCCTGCGGGGGATTTTGCGGGTCTGCGCTCACGTACCAGACGCGGCTGATGAGGCCGATCATGACGGACGCCGTCGCCGTTATGGTTCCATCGAACACGGTGTAGCCGAAGCTGTCCGTCGCGCCCCCGACGCCGGCGGGCGGGAAGTAATTGAAGCTCCCGTCCGAGAAAACATCCACGCTTCCGCCCAGCGCGGTGGTCGCGTCGAAGTCCGTGACCTCCAGCGGGTCTCCATCGGGATCGAAGTCGTTGGAGAGCAGGCCCACGACCGGGTTGGCGATCATCAAGGTGGTATTGCCCACCCAGAGGTAGGAGTTGTCGGCTAGCAGCGGCGCCCGGTTGGCGATGGCGGCCACGCAGACCTCGGGTTCGATCCCCATATCGAGCCCGGCGAGCGAGCGGCGGATCGCCACCAGATCGTTCTCGTTGCAATCATCAGGCAGGCCATTGCCGTTCAGGTCCAGCAGCAGGGCCGGCCCCGTTACGTTGCAGAGCGCGTCGGTGCCGGGGTCGAGGCCCGGGCCGAGCCCGGTCAGCGCCCGCGTCAGGACTGCGACGTCGTCGATCAGGACCGCGGCGATCCCAGTCACGTGGCCGCACTGGCAGGCATCCCCGATGCCGTCCGGCTCGGTCGTGGCCACTCCGCCCGAGTCGAGCTGCGTGGGATTGGGCGCGAAGGTGCAGTTGTCCCCGAAGTCGGAGACTCCATCGCCGTCAGTATCCTGCGCGAACGAGGCGAGCGGCAGAATCAGCGCAAGAAGCAGTCCGGCAGCAGCAAGACGGGCCGAAGCCCGCAGATCCCTCATTGCCTGCACTCCGAGGCGCAGTGTATCAGCAATCCCTCGCTGTGAGCGCATTTTTATGGCCGCGCCGAAACCCCCGGTCCCCTCTCCTGTTTAACGCTGGGACTGGACAGCCTGCAGGCGAGTCGGGGTGCTCGACGCCCGGCAAGCTCACGGAGGGTCGGGCATGCATTTTCTGCCGCAACTCGAGAAATTCTCCCAATTTTCCATCGCTGCTGCGCCAGGCCTATTGCTGGGGGCGCTACTTCTGGCAGCTGGGGACGCCCGGGCCAGCACACGGATCCCCTCTTTAGAGGCCAGCGCGCCCGTCCACTACTGCGCGGGAGCCCTGGTTCGACCGGGCTGCCCGGACTACCGGCTGATCGTCGAGCACGTGCTCACGCGCGTGGGCTTCGGGGCCACGCAGTCTGTGCGCAGACAGGTTTACCGGGTGGGACTCGTAAGCTATCTGCGCGATCAGCTTTTTCCTCAGACTCTCTCCGACCCCGACTTCGAGCTGCAGCTGGAGCCGTACGTCTCCGGCCCGTACGCGATCTGGGGAAAGTCGATTCCCACGCTCGAGAGCCAGTTCTGCCACCAGGGTGGATCGCTCTGTGTCGATCGCCTCTCGAACACCCGGCACGCCGACGCCAGCCTGTCCGAGGTGAAGTTCCTTCGTGCAGGCTACTCAAGTCGTCAGCTCGAAGCGGTTCTGCTGGACTTCTGGCTCAACCATTTCAATGTCGACGCCTCGGAGAAGATCGCGCGCTGGGCCGAGCAGGACTACGAGCAGGTATCGCTGCGGCCGCACGTCCTCGGTCGCTTCGAGGACCTGCT
>SMWZ01000015.1 GCA_004356455.1 Deltaproteobacteria bacterium | reverse complement strand
GTCGGAGGTCGTCTTCTCGATCTGGCTTCGAATTTCGTTGCAGCGTGCGTCGATATCCTTCTTGCTGCCGGCGCCGCCCACGAGCGTGGTGTTGTCCTTGTCGATCACCACCCGGGTCGAGTTGCCGAGATCGTTGAGCGTAATGTTCTCGAGCTTGATCCCCAGTTCCTCGGCGATCACCTGACCGCCAATCAGGGTCGCCATGTCCTGGAGCATCGCCTTGCGACGATCCCCGAAACCGGGCGCCTTGACCGCGGCCACGTTCAGCGTGCCCCGGATCTTGTTCACGACCAACGTCGCCAGCGCCTCACCTTCGAGGTCCTCCGCGACGATCAGGAGCGGCTTTCCCATCTTCGCGACCTGCTCGAGGATCGGCAGCAGGTCCTTCATGCTCGAGATCTTCTTCTCGTGAAGAAGGATGAGAGGATCCTCGAGGACCGTCTCCATGCGCTCGGGGTCGGTTACGAAGTAGGGCGAGAGATAGCCGCGATCGAATTGCATCCCCTCGACCACATCCAGCACCGTCTCCAGCGCCTTGTTCTCTTCGACGGTGATCACACCCTCACGGCCAACCCTCTCCATGGCATCCGCCAGGATATTGCCGATCTCTTCGTCGTCGTTTGCACTGATCGCGCCCACCTGTGCGATCTCGCTGCGCTCTCGAGTGGGCTTGGAGAGCTTGCCGATGGCGTCACACAGCACCTCGACCGCGGTGTCGATGCCGCGCTTGAGCTCAATCGGGCTATTGCCGGCGGCCACCATCTTGAGGCCTTCTCGGAATATGGCCTGCGCGATCACGGTCGCGGTGGTGGTGCCATCGCCGGCTACGTCGGAGGTTTTCTGGGCGACCTCCTTCAGCATCTGCGCCCCCATGTTCTCGAACTTGTCTTCGAGCTCGATCTCCTTGGCGACCGTCACGCCGTCCTTGGTCACGACTGGCGAGCCGAAGCTCTTTTCCAGGATGACGTTTCGCCCCCGTGGACCGAGGGTGACTCTGACGGCGTTCGCCATCGTGTTCACGCCGCGAAGAATTAGGTCCGCGGCCTCCTGATCAAATTTGATGATCTTGACGCTCATTGGATGAATTCCCCCGTCTGCTTACTTCTTTTTCTTCTTCGGTGTCTTTGCGGAGCTGACGATAGCCAGGACGTCGTCCTCACGCAGGATCGTGTACTCCTCTCCGTCGAGAGTCACATCGGTTCCGGCGTACTTGCTGAACAGCACGCGGTCCCCGCTCGCAACATCGAGCGGGGTGATCTTGCCGTCGTCCCGAACCTTGCCATTCCCGGTCGCGACCACGAGGCCCACCTGGGGCTTCTCCTTGGCCGTGTCCGGAATGATGATCCCGCCGCTGGTCTTCTCCTCTTCCTCGACTCGACGGATCAGAACGCGGTCCTGAAGCGGTTGAATTTTCATGCCCTCTCTCCCCTGCACAACCGGGCTGGTCGGCAAATCCGCTGGTTTTTCAGATACTTTGAACGGAGCGGGCCTCCCGCTCACGCCCGCCCGCTGGCAGTCTCAGTCTGCGAGTGCCAGCGGTTCGCCAACATAAATGTCCCCGGCCGGATGTCAAGCGGGTACGAGCCGGATAGCGGCCGGCAGAGCCCGCCTGCCGGCACGGCACACGACTTCGTGCGTGCCTTAGCTAGCCCGAGCCACCTATCCGCGGGCAAGGCCCGCCCCTCTAGCACCCGCTTGAGGCGAGGCAGGGATGGCAAGGCCCGCTGGGCCGCGCAGCGAGGCGCAGCCGAGCGAAGTGCGCGCAGGCGGGCTGCGCCCGCCGCTACCGCGCTAGTAGCGGCTAGCTACGGGTGGAGCCGGCCCAGCATGCGGGGGAAGGGGATGGTTTCACGCAGGTGGTGGAGCCCACAGATCCAGGTGAGGGTGCGTTCGAGGCCCAGGCCGAAGCCCGCGTGCGGTACGCTGCCGTAGCGGCGCAGGTCGCGGTACCACTCGAGCGGGCCGGAATCGACGCCCTTCTCGCGCATCTGAGCGTCGAGCACGTCCAGCTGCTCCTCGCGCACGCTGCCTCCGATGATCTCGCCGTAGCCCTGGGGGGCCAGAATGTCCATGTTCAGCACCACGCTCGGGTCCTCGGGGTCGCACTTCATGTAGAAGGGCTTGAGCGACGCGGGATAGCGGTGGATCACCAGCGGTCGCTCGAAGCCCTGCGAGAGCGCGGTCTCCTCATCCCCGCCGAAGTCGTCACCGAACTCCACGGCCAGGCCGGCCTTGCGCAGGCGCTGCACGGCCTCGGCGTAGGTCAGACGGGGAAAGGGCCGTGCGATGGCCTCGAGCGGCGCCAGCTCACGCTCCAGGGTCTCGAGCTCCGGGCGACAGCGTTCCAGCACCCGCTCCAGCAGCGCACACACCAGCCCCTCGGCCAGCTCGATGTCGCCCTCCAGGTCGAGGAAGGCGGCCTCCGGCTCGACCATCCAGAACTCCATCAGGTGGCGGCGCGTCTTCGACTTCTCGGCGCGGAACGTGGGTCCGAAGCAGTACACGCGCCCGAAAGCCTGACAGCCCGCCTCCGAGTAGAGCTGGCCGCTCTGGGTGAGAAACGCCTTCTGCCCGAAATAGTCGGTTTCGAACAGCGTCGTTGAGCCCTCACAGGCCGCGGGCGTGAGGATGGGGGTGTCGAGGCGCAGGAAACCCTGCGCATCGAGAAAGTCGTGGCAGGCGCGCTCAAGCTCCGCGCGGATTCTCAGCACCGCGTGTGGTCGGCGTGAGCGCAGCCAGAGGTGGCGATGCTCCAGCAGGAAAGCCACGCCGTGCTCCTTCGGGCTGATGGGGTAGCCGTCGACGTTCTGCAATACCTCGAGGTCGTCCAGCAGCAGCTCGAAGCCGCCCGGCGCGCGGCGGTCGGCCTGTACCGTGCCGCAGAGCTTGAGCGAAGACTCCTGACCCAGCTCCCCTGCCTGCTGGAACACCTCCGGTCGCACGTCCGCCCGCGCCACCACGCACTGCACAATGCCGGTGCCGTCGCGTACCTGGAGGAAGTGGAGCTTGCTGCTCGAGCGTCGGTTGTAGAGCCAGCCCTGCAGACGCACGCGCCTCCCCTCGTGCTCCCCCAGGAGCTCGATCCGTGCTAGGGGCGGATCGGGCGCCGCGCTCACCCTGACGACCCCGACGCGCGTTGCGAGCTCTGCAACCGCTTCTCGAGTCGCTTGACCAGAGCCTCCATACGGTTGGGATAGCTGAAGGGCCCCCTGGGAATCGCCTGCCGATACGCGCCCAGCGCGAGCTCCAGCTCCCCCATCTGCTGGTATGCGCGGCCTTCCATCTGCCGCAGCCGGCTCGTGCGTCGCGGGACCTCGCGCAGACCGGCGGCGATCGCGTGCTCGACCCCCTTGACGCTGCCCCGCGCCGCCTCCAGGAAGGCCAGGCGTCCGTAGGCCCGGACGAGGAGGGGATTGAGCTCGAGCGACTTGCGTGTGTAGCGCTGGGCCTCGTCGAGATCTTTGTGCGCCTGGGCGCGCTGGGCCAGGCCGAGATAGAAGTCGTAGTGCTCAGAGAGCACGGTCTTGGGCTGGGGGAGCGACTGCTTCAGGTGAGGCGAATCCGGTGGCAGCAGGATGCGCGCCACGGGGTCGCTGTATACCACCTTCCAGGCGCGGGGCCCCGAGGCCAGGGCCTTGGCCATCGAGCCCCTGGCCGGCAGCAGCGCCAAGTCAGCGGGGTAGCGGGCCGCACGCGCGTGCGTGCCCCGTCGACCCGATAACATCGCCAGGTAGTCCAGGTAGATCTCTTCGCTGTAAAGCGTGTTGGCGCGACCATCGATGAACACTTTTAGTCCGGGCGCGTGCAACATGATGTAGCCGCCCCAGTTGTAGAAGTTGAGGACGCGCCCCGTAGGTCGCCAGGTCTTCAGGTAGCGCAGCGCGGCGTCAGGGTAGAGCGAGCTCTCGGTCCAGCGCTCGAGCAGCCGGGGGTAGATGCGAACGTTCTGCCACAGCAGGCCCGCACACACAGCGCCAGCCGCGATCGTGGCGAGCGCCACCTCCCGTCGAGCCAGAAACTGGACGCGGCTCAGCACCTGTGTCTGCAGCCAGGCGAGTGCGAGGGCCGCCAGGGGAGCCGCGGTGACACCGAAGAGCGGGATGAAGCGCCGCGAGCTGTACGCCATGGCAAAGGTCACGACGGCCAGCGCTACCAGGTAGCGCTGGCGCATTAGCCCGAAGGGCACGCCGAACGCAACTAAGATCGCCAGCACCCAGAAGCGACCCTGGAACTCGTACAGGTTCAGCGCGAAGCGCGGAGGCTGCCACTCGATGATCTGGCGGAACGGGGAGTCGGCGTTGAGGTAGGCCAGGGGGTACTCGAGGATGTGGTAGCCGTAGGGGTTGGCGGTCATGGCGATCAGGCAGAGGGCGATGCTGATCCACTCGCGCCGGAATACGACCAGATGCTGCTGGCGGAAGCTCGCCTCAAGCGTTTGAACCAGCACGTAGAGGCCGATCGCGCCCACGCCGAACACGAAGCCGCTGTGCAGGTTGGCCCAGAGCACGACCAGCGGCGGCCATATCCAGGGGGCCCAGCTGCGCTCGCGCGTGAGCAGGAAGATGCCGACGAAGAGCAGGGTGAAGAGATGAGGCCGGATGTCGAGGAACCAGTGAGCGCTGGCCGCCGCCAGCCACAGCACCGCGCCCGCGGCCAGACTGGATCCGCTCACGCGCCGGCTGATCAGGTAGACCAGGCTGTAGATGGTCGTGACCACCCCCAGGTTGAACCAGGCCACGGCCTGAGGATTGATCTGGTGGAGACCCCAGTAGAGGACGTCCCAGCCCCACTCGTGGTTCATCCACGTCTGGTCGCCGAAGGTGTAGGAGAAGGGGTCCAGGGTGCGGATCGCCCCGTGGTCCCAGAGGTCGCGGCCCGAGGCCAGGTGCCACCAGAGGTCGGAGCCGGCAACGCCGGGCTGGAACCAGGCGGCCGCCCCCAATACCGCCACGGCGAAGGCGAGCAGCTGATTGATTTTCGCTCTTTCTTCGAATAAGCTCATCTGGCTCGCGGGGCCCGGGCCGGTCCGGGTTCAGCGGGGCGGGTTCTTGTCTCGCCCATCATATGTGCGTCCACCATCTCGGGACAGCGCCCGTGTATGGTGTAGGGGTTCAAGGGGGCACGATGCATCTCACCCGGCGGCAGCGAGAGGTCTTCGATTTCATCCGGGAGTATCTGGAGCGGGAGGGGTACGCCCCGAGCCTTGAGGAAATCGGGCTGCGCTTCGGACTCTCTTCGGTGGCCACCGTGCACAAGCACGTGCAGAACCTGGTCGAGAAGGGTCTGCTCCGAAAAGCGTGGAACCGGAGTCGCTCGCTCGAGATCGTTGATCCGGCCAGTACCGCCGCGCGGGTGATCCCGCTACTCGGGACGGTGGCAGCAGGAGCGCCGATCGAAGCGGTGGCCACGCCGGACACGATCTCGGTCCCGGCCGATCTGATCGGCCGCAAAGAGTGTTATGCACTGCGCGTATCCGGAGACTCGATGGTGGATGACC
Organism: Deltaproteobacteria bacterium; assembly: GCA_004356455.1. Lineage (GTDB taxonomy): Bacteria > Myxococcota_A > UBA9160 > SZUA-336 > SZUA-336 > SMWZ01. Next base: position 435 of record SMWZ01000015.1, on the reverse strand, counting down.
ATATCGTTGATGGTGATGTGGTGCTGCTCGAGTCGCGAAGCATACCCCATGAAGGTGAGACGGTGGTGGCCCTGATCCGGCGCGAAGAGGCAACGCTCAAACGCTTCTATCGCAACGGCAGCAAGGTGCGTCTGGTGCCCTCGAACTCGAACCTGCAGCCGATGGAATTCGCCGCCGAGGACGTCGAGGTCCAAGGCGTAGTGATCGGCCTGCTCAGACGGTTCTAGGCTACTAGCGCGGTATCGGCGAGCAGAGCTCGCCTGCGCGCGGGCGCCGGACTTCGTCGGCGCCTCGGGTAGCGCGGTACTGGCCGGTTAGCGGCGGGCGGAGCCCGCCTGCCGGCACGGCACGCGATTTCGTGCGTGCCTCAGGTAGCCGGTGATCGGCGGCCCATCGGCCCGTGCTGGGCGGATCGGTTAAGCTCCGGGGACTGTG
>SMWZ01000140.1 GCA_004356455.1 Deltaproteobacteria bacterium | reverse complement strand
CCCGAGCTTGCGGATCACATCCACGGTCGTCCGGCCCCGGGCCAATTCGATCTCGGCCTCTCGCAGCTTCCCGATGATCTGCTCGGCCGTATGCCTCTTCCTGCCCATCCTCGTTCTCCCTCCAACACCCATGATTCTACATGGGGCCGTTTTAGGGAGTCAGGTCAGGCCCAAGGACCCCAATGACGACGCGTAGTTGCGTCTGCTGGCTTGCAAGGGGTGGTAATGGGCGGCCAGGCGCGGCAACCGCGACGGCCTTCGCACCCTATACGCACCCTCGATTCGCAACGCTGAGGGAGAGGTCGTCGCGATCCCGCACGACCACGGTCTTGAGCCCTCTTGTCTCGATTACTCTGAAGACTTGCCCTTTACGGTGAAGTCGACATCACATCCGAGTACGTGAAGTATCGAAACAAGCTGTTTGATCGACTTCTGATAATTAGTTTGATCCAGCAGTCGATAGAACTGTGCCGGCGAGGTTCGGAGTCTTCGCATGATCTCTCGTTTGCTTAGCAGGCTCGCTTCCACGTATTTCTGTGCTTCGAGGGTTAGCCTGTACAGCAGGAGATTGCTCAGATGCTTCGGATCTTCGTTGTACTCGAGCACATGATCGATGTGAACGGATCCCTCATCTCCCGACTCGAGAACATATGTGAAAGCCTCTTTTCCCAGCTCCTTGTCTACATAGAGCTCATGCACCTGATCATCTGAGGAGGGCTGAGGATCGGCCTTCGCGTATGGGAACGAGAAAGTCTGCCCGGAATAGGTCGTAACCTGGAATGCCTTCTTCTGGTTGTTCTGCTCGACTCTGCGAATCTTCATAGCAGCCCTTCCTCTTCCAACTTATGGATGAGGTCAACGACCCTCTTTGGAGGTTTTCCTTTCATCGGGAGGCCATTCTCAAGGTCCCATTTGACGACGAGCTTGGAGTCCTTGTATACGTGCACGTGACGAGGGCCATGATCACCTTTCCAAGCGACGAAGATGTAATTGCCGCGACGCACCCTCCCCACAAGCAAAGATGATACCTCAGGAGGTAACATCTTGCAAGCCCCTTTTCTGACGGGCAACTCGTAGCGCCCCGCCGAAACCAGAAGGGCGCTAGGGGCCAGGCCACATCCCCCCAAGGCTTCACATCGGAGTCGGAGGCGAGGTTCCAAGAGCGGCGGAGGATCATGCTTCTCGACGCCAAGCGCCTCTTTGACCTCTGGGTGGAGCACTACTCGAAGATTCCAGAAGCGCAGCGACGACTGCTCCCTCTCCGACCGGTTCACTATCTAGATCTGGACAGCTGAGACAGTCTAATTGGAAGTCTTCGAAGCGGGCGTCAATTTTCGGGGCACGTGCGCCAAGCAGAGTGGCCGTGCGCCTGCCAGGGTGCCCATCTGGCTCCCCCCGCCTGCAATGCGCCCACTCATGGCACCGTAACCCCCCGAATTAGCTGGAGCCGACGCGCGGATTTGAACCGCGGACCTGCTGATTACGAAGGGCCCAAGGACCCCAATGACGACGCATAGTTGCGTCTGCTGGCTTGCGAGGGCCTGCAATGGGCGGCCAGGCGCGGCAACCGCAGCAGCACCGCACCCTATACGCACCCCTATTTGAGGGCGGTAGGGAGGATGCCCATGCGTCACATTCATCCTCAATCAAGGCTCGCACGCCATACCGGTTCGCCCCAGTACGTCGCGCAGCTGATTGCCAGACTCCGGGAGCCCGAGGCTATGCCCCGATCAACCAAGTGACTGCCTCAGCCCGTGGTTTCGTTCAGGAACGAGCGGATGAGCGGGCTCAGTTCGTGGCCCATCTCCTCAGCCACGTAGTGGCCGATGTTCTGCTGCCGCACGAGCCGGTGGTCGGGGAAGGCCGCCCGCAGGCGCTGCAGGATCGGCTCGCGAAAGGCGGGGTCCTTCATGCCCCAGACGAAGAGGACGGGCTTCCTGGCCAGTCCGGGCTGCTTCCTCCAGATCTCCGCCAGCCAGGGGCTGGCTCCGTAGACCTGGCCGGGAAACGCCGCGCAGCCGACCCGCTCCTCCGGCCCCGCGAATTGCTCCACGTAGTTCCGCGAGATTTGCTCCCAGTGTGCGCGGTCGGCAATGGCCCCTTTCATGAAGACCCTTGCGAAAAGGTTGTGGCGCCGGTTGAGCCAGCGCCCGAGGGCGCCGCCCACAATCGCGCTGAAGGCCCGCGCCCAGAGCTCGCCCTCGAAAGACCACATCCAGGTATTGAGGAAGACAATGCGTTCGATGTTGTCGGGATGATCCACGGCATAGGACATGCCGATCGGACCGCCCCAGTCGTGTACCACCAGTGTGATCCGCTTCAGGCCGAGCTGCTGGATCAGCCGCCTCAGGTTCTCGCCATGAGCCTCGACCCGGTAGGACCAGTCGGGGGGCTTGTCGGAGAGCCCGAAGCCGATCAGATCGGGCGCCACGCAGCGGTAGTCCCCACAGAGATCCTGGACCAGTTTGCGGTACATAAACGACCAGGTCGGCTGTCCATGAATCATGACGATCGGGTCGCCCTTTCCCTCGTCCACGTAATGCAGACGCCCGGCTTCGACGTCGAGCCAGTTTGGTGCAAAGGGGTACTCGTTGCGATCCAGCCAGGTCAGAGACATCTCGGGCTCCTCTCGCTCGGGACGGAGCGTGTATGCGGGGCCTCCGTCACACCCCCCCCCGCCCCCGGCATTACGCAGCGGCAGGTCGATAGGTTACACGGTGTCGAGATGCTTATCGGTACCGGCGAAATCGCTCAAGATTAGATCGCTTGTTCGTCCCCCTGTAGTATCTGACTCGGTGCGGGCGGCACATCGAGGCCGCGTGATCTATCCTGCCGCCCATGTCCTGCCCGCAGAACGGCGAGCCGCCAACGACTTCGACTCCTGACCCGATCATCGCGATGGCCGACATCCGGCGCGAGTACGACATGGGCAGCGAGGTCGTCCGCGCGCTGCGCGGCGTCGACATCACGATCGAGGTAAACGAGTTCGTGGCGATCATGGGGTCTTCGGGCTCCGGCAAGTCCACGCTGATGAACCTGATCGGATGCCTCGATCAGCCGACCGGCGGTGAGTACCGGCTCAACGGAGAGCGCGTCTCGGAGCTGGACGACGTCGAGCTCGCGCGGATCCGGAACCGCGAGATCGGTTTCGTGTTTCAGACCTTCAACCTCCTGGCTCGCTCGACCGCCCTGCACAACGTGGAGCTTCCCCTCGTCTATGCCGGCGTAGGAAGGAAGGAGCGCCGACGGCGGAGCGAAGAGACCTTGGAGAAGGTCGGCCTCAGCGATCGCATGAGGCACCGCCCCAACGAGCTCTCTGGCGGACAGCGGCAGCGCGTGGCGGTCGCACGCGCGCTGGTAACGAAGCCGAGTCTCCTGCTTGCCGATGAGCCGACTGGAAACCTGGACTCAACCACCAGTCAGGAGATCATGGCGTTGTTCGAGGCGCTCCATCGGAGCGGACAGACTATCGTCGTCGTGACTCACAATCCGGAGGTCGCCGACCATGCCGATCGGCAGATCCACCTAGTGGATGGCAGCGTGGAGCGAGACGTCCGGACTGAGGGCAGCGCGTGAAGCGAATCAGTGCGCTCTTGTCCCTCGTGCTGCTCCCGATCGCCTGCGACGAGCCGCCTCCGCAGGTGGTGTACGAGGCCGTTGCCGTTGAACGGCGCGACATCATCCTGGTGGCCCACGCAGCCGGCACGATCGAGCCCGATGTCACGGTGGAGGTGAAGAGCAAGGCCTCGGGCGAGATCCTGGAGCTCCCCGTGGAGACGGGAGACCTGGTGGACCGGGGCGCCCTGCTGGTGCGGATCGATCAGCGGCAGCCCCGGAATACGCTGGCCCAAGCGGAGGCCGAGCTGGAGGTCGCGCGCGCGGGGCTGGCGTACGCGTTGTCACAGCTGGGCCGGTCCGAGGAGCTCTTCAAGGTGCAGTCCATTCCAGAGACAGCATACGATCAGGCTGTGCTGGCTCACGCCAACGCAAAGGCCGAGGTCGTGCGAGCCCGAGTGGCTGTCGAGAACGCTCGCATCGCCATGGACGACACCGATGTCCTCGCTCCCATCACGGGCACCGTCATTGAGAAGAACGTCGAGCCCGGCCAGGTGATCTCCTCGCCCACGCGAGACGTCGCGGGCGGTACCGTGCTCCTGAAGATGGCAGATCTGGCCTTGGTTAGGGTCCGCACTCTTGTAGACGAGACCGACATCGGGAAGATACGGCCGGGCATGGATGCGAGGATCGTCGTTGCCGCCTATCCCGATCACGTCTTCTCCGGCTCGGTGATGAAGATCGAGCCGCAATCGGTGACAGAGCAGAACGTTACGATGTTCCCGGTACTCGTCAGGATGGGAAACCGCGACGGCCAGCTCCGACCGGGCATGAACTGCGAGGTGGAGATAGAGCTCGGCCGCCGCGAGAACGTACTGGCTGTTCCCAGTGCCGCGCTCCGCACTCCGCGCGACGTCGACTCGGCCGCGCGGGTGCTCGGTCTCTCGGAGTCCGATGTGCGCTGGCCGGACGGTCCGCAAGGCGCAAAGCAGAGCGCGCTGCCGCAGCCCGGGAATCGATATATCGTCTTCGTACAGAGGGACGGCACTCCGGTGCCGGTCAGCATCGAGACGGGGCTGACCGACTTCGACTACAGCGAGGTGCTCTCCGGTCTCTCGGAGGGGGAGTCGGTCCTGGTTCTTCCAAGCGCGAGCCTGGTGCGCTCCCAGAAGCGCTTTCGAGACCGTCTGAACCGGGTGACGGGTGGAGGCCTGCCGGGCGTGCGCCGCTCGGAGCGTTAGCCATGCAAATCGGTGAGATCCTGGCGGTCGCCTTTCAGTCGATTCTGGCGAACAAGCTGCGTGCGGCGCTCACCATGCTGGGCATCATCATCGGCATTGCCGCCGTGGTCACCGTCGTGGCTCTCGGCACCGGAGCGCAGCGCGCGATCGACGCGCGGATCTCCGCGCTCGGAGCCCGGCTGCTCTCGATCTATCCGGGGCAGTCCTACCAGCACGGGATCGCTTCCGGCGAGCGGGTCACCCTGCGAACGCTCGATGCCGAGGCGCTCACGCGCGATGCCAGGCTCCTGGACGGCGTCCTGCCGGAGATCGTGCGGTCGGTTCAGGTCAAGTATGGGAACCAGAACATCAACACGCGTGTGATCGGTACGACCCCCAACTACGACGACGTGCGGAACTACACCCTCCGAGCAGGCCGCATGTTCACGGCCGGGGATGGAGAGGCTCGCCGACGCTACGCGGTGCTTGGACACGCCGTTCCCGGGATGCTCGAGGCGAGTGCGACCGAGATGCTGGGGCAGAGGGTCTTCGTCCGGGGGATTCCGTTCGAGATCATCGGGATTTTTGCGGAGAAAGGGTCGGAGGGCTCGTGGAGGAATCCGGACGAGCAAGTCGTCATCCCACTGCAGACCGCCCAGTTCCGCGTTTTCGGGACGGATCGACTGCGGTCGATTACCGTCCGGGTCGTCGAAGGCGTCCCGCTCGAGCAAGGGATGGTGGATGTGGAACGCGTCCTACGCCGCGAGCACGGGATCCGACCCGGCGAGGACAACGACTTTCGGCTCCGAAACCGCCAGGAGCTGCTCAACACCCAGCAGGCCACCGCGCAGGTGTTCTCGTATCTGCTTGCGAGCATCGCCGGCGTGAGTCTGCTCGTCGGGGGGATCGGCATTATGAACATCATGCTGGTGTCGGTGACCGAGCGCACCCGCGAGATCGGGATCCGAAAGGCGCTCGGCGCCACGCGAACTAATATCCTGATGCAGTTCCTGGTCGAGGCGATCGTCCTGTGCCTGGTCGGGGGCGTTCTCGGCATCGCGCTGGGGAGCAGCGGTGCCGTGGCACTCTCGCGAATCGCCGGGTGGAACACCTTCATCTCGTTCGGGGCGATCGTCCTGGCCGTTGCCTTCAGTGCCGGGGTCGGGATCTTCTTCGGACTGTGGCCGGCGTGGCGGGCCGCCTCCCTGAACCCGATCGACGCACTCCGGTATGAGTAGCGCTACAGAGGGCGGACGGCTGGTTCGGCCAGTTGGCCTCATCAGAACGAAGGGATGATTCAATGAAAAGGGCAGCTCTCATCGCCGTTGGGTTTCTACTGATCCTATACGCTGCAGCGATCTTTATGCCGTTCGAACCAGAGGGGCGCAGGCCCGGCACACGCGTCACTGGTGAGGTGGCCGAGGTCCAGGACACCGACTGGTCGTTCTTGCATGGCCGAAACCTGATTGTTGTAGAGACGCGAACCTGGTATCTGGTTCCTCACTCGGTGACGACGACATCGTGGGTCGTGGACGAGACGCTCTATGTGCCGTGTGCAAGGTGCGGGTCGAAGCGCTGGCCGGAGAACGTGCAACGGGATCCGCGCGTTCGGCTCAAGATCGGCGATCAGCTATACGAGCGTCGGGCCATCCTGATCACGGACGCAGCGGAACGTCGCCGGATCTTGCGCACACCGGCCGGTGAGTCATTACCCGAAGGTGTTGCCGTGTACCGCATGGATCCTCGATCCGGATAGATACGCTCGGCGACGATCTCCGGGAGGATCTTTACATCGAGCTCAACGTAGCGGATGAGGTCCTTAGTTTCGCGGAGGAGGCGGCTCACCTGGGACATCGCTTTGCGCGGGGTCTACTTGACGAACTGCTGGCACAGGGAGACAGCTCCCCGAGTTCAGTATCGAAACGTTGGAGCCGACGCGCGGATTGTGACACGATGCGGGCGCTACGGCTCGGGCACCGCTGCACGCTTCGACGCTCGGGTGTGTCCTTCTTCAGTCCGAGATGACACCGGTCGCTGGAGTAGTACTCCGCGTAGTCACGGAGAAGGCGCCGGAGGTGGTCCTCATGGAGCACAATCACCCGATCCAGGAGCTCTCGGCGGCAGCTGCCGATCCAGCGCTCCGCCGTTCCATTTTGCCATGGGCTGCGGTATGCGGCGCGCTTTGGCTTGATGCCGATAGCACGTACTGTCGAGACCACATTCTCCGTGAAGATCGAGTCTCGATCAAACACCAGGTACGATGGTGCTGTGTCGTACGGGAACGACTCTCCAGGCGACGACCGTCTCGGGCTTCACGATGATCAGGGCCTCCGCCCAGCGGGGCCAACCACGGCGAAGGGCGATCCAGAGCATGCGATCCTCGGGCCGAAGCGGAATGCGCCGTG
>SMWZ01000014.1 GCA_004356455.1 Deltaproteobacteria bacterium | reverse complement strand
GCGACGTGCCACGGAGAACGAGCTCATCGATGCCGCCCTCGACATTTTCAAGCAACGCGCGGAGATCGTGCGGGAGAACCTCGCCGCCGCCAGCTATCGAATCGTGGAGATCGACATCCGCACTTCGGGCGCACCGCGCAGGCCTCCCGCCCCCCGGGGGGGGCGACACATGGCGCTCCACGCTGAATTGGTCACGCGGCCGGCGGTCGAGGCGGGAAGCAGCGAGGTGAGCGTCAGCGTCAGCGGTACGATTCAGCTCGACTGAGCCCAGGGTCCAGCACGCCACCACGGCTGTCCGCCTGTCCGCGCTCGAGGCTGAGTCGCAGGGGCCCATGCATCAGGGCAGGAGCAGCACCTTGCCGATGTTCTTGCGGTCCTGGATGTAGTGATGAGCGTCCGCCGCCTCCGTGAACGGGAACTTTTCGGAGATCACGGGTCGGATCACCGAGCGGCGATAGTACTGAAGTAGCACCTCCATCCAGGCCGAGAGGCGATCGGCCTCCTCCCACAGACGGCCCAGGTTCACGCCGAAGACGCCCTTGTTCTGGTTGATCAGTACCAGCGGGTTGAACTGGAGCCAGGGCATGGAGAGCGCGGTCCGCAGAGAGGCCAGGCGGCTGCGCTGCTTGCCCGTGACCGAGGACGACACGCCGAACATTCCCATGCGTCCCGTAGGGGCGAGCGCGCGGAAGCTCTTCTTGAACGAGGTTCCACCCACGGCGTCGATCACGAGCTCGACACCGGTCCCCTGCGTGAGCTCGCGCACACGCTGCTCGAAGTCCTCTTGCGTGTAGTCGATGCAGTGATCCACGCCGATCGACTTGAGAAAATCGTGCTTACCGCTGGAGGCAGTTCCGATGATGCGAGCGCCGATGCGTCGCGCGAGCTGGATGGCGGCGATCCCGACGCCGCCGCCGGCCGAATGGATTAGCACGCTCTCGCCGGAGCTAAGGCCTCCCATGACCTCGATCAAGAGATACGCCGTGAGGTAGTTGACGGGCAGCGCGGCGCCCTCGGCCGCGGTCATCTCCGGCGGACGCACGAAGACCTGATGCTCGGAAACGCAGACCACGTCGGCATAGCCGCCGAAGCGCGTGGCGGCGAGCACGTCCCGGCCGATCCAATCGACCTCCATGCCCTCTCCCACCGCGTCGATGCGCCCGGCTACCTCGTACCCGGGGACGACCGGCATGCGCGGCAGATCGGGATACAAGCCCAATCGGCCCATGATGTCGGCGAAGTTGACACCGACCGCCTCGACGCGGATCCGCAGCTCGCCCTGGCCGGGCAGCGGATCCAGTGCGTCGCGCAACTGGAGCACCTCAGGTGGACCCGCCTTCGGAATCCAGATTTGCCGCATGGCCGGGCCTCCTTCTCCGCGGTCCGCAGTATTTCATACTTCGAGTCTGTTGCGGCGCTACGGCCCGGGCGCTCTCCCTTGAGAGATCTTCTACAGAGCTTCGGCGAGGCGCCCGAGTGGGAACTGGCGTTGCAAGGCGACGTACCTCTTCAGGACGCGCGCCGCGTAGCGGCTACGCAGCGCCCGGCCCTGCGCGAGGATGCGCTTCAACCGGTATGGGCCCATGTTGTATGCGGTGAGGGCGAGCTCATCCCGCCTGAACATGCGCTTCATCTCGGCCAGGTAGGCCTGGCCGATGCGAACGTTGAGCACAGGGTCGAGCAAGGTTCGGGAGCCTTGCCAGGCAATGTTGTGGCGCTTCGCCACCTCCCGACCGACGAAGGGGCGGACCTGCATCAGCCCGAGAGAGCCTTTCGGTCCTCGCGCACGAGGATCGTAACGACTCTCCTGATCGATCAGCGCGAGAACCAGCAGCGCGTCCAGGCCATGCTCGATTTCAGCCCCGGCCAGCGCCTCGGCCACGCCCCGGCGTTCGCCAGCAGTGAGCCGCGGCGCGCGCTTGCGCAGGATGGCCTCCGCGCGCTGGACTGCCGCTGAGGGCGGTGCGTAGGAGACGAGCACAGGCTGCACGGGCTGGGTCTCCGAGTGGCCGACCGAGCACGATACAACCGCCAGACCGCACGCCAGCAGAGTGAGCGCCACGGCGGATGGTTTCTCCAAGAAATGCCCGCGCACAGCCGATCCCTCCTTCGTGATGGCGGAGCCCGAGTTCCTTACGGACCTGATCCGGTCTGACTTGAATCCATCTGGTCATTATCCTCCAAACGCGCCCCGAAATGGCGCTCAGAGTCGTGAACTGTGTGCCTTTTGACTCACCCATGAGCCTCCCAGACTCGAGCCCCGTCATCCGTCCCTCGCTCTCGGACCGCATTCCCGGCGGAGGCAGCGCCGACGCCATCCTGGATCGTTTCGTGGAGTGGGTGAGGGAGGGCGGCATCGAGCTCTATCCAGTGCAGGAGCAGGCCTTGCTCGAGCTAATGGCGGGTCAGCATCTCATCCTGGGCACGCCCACCGGCTCCGGAAAATCTCTGGTGGCGCTGGGCCTGCACTTCAAGGCCATGTGCGAGGGTCAGCGCTCCTTCTACACCAGCCCCATCAAGGCACTGGCCAGCCAGAAGTTCTTCTCGCTCTGTGACGACTTTGGCGCAGACAACGTGGGCATGCTGACGGGGGACGCCAGCATCAACCCCGCGGCGCCGGTCATCTGCTGCACCGCGGAGGTCCTGGCCAACATGGCCTTGCGCCAGGGTGCGGCGACCCCGGTCCCCTATGTGATCATGGACGAGTTCCACTACTACGCCGATGTCACGCGGGGTGTTGCCTGGCAGATTCCCCTGCTCGAGCTGCCGAACTGCACTTTCCTGCTCATGTCCGCGACGCTGGGAGATACTTCGGAGGTCCAGCGCATGCTGCGCGAGCGCACAGGGCGCGAGGTGGCCCTCGTGGAATCCGCGGAGCGGCCTGTTCCCCTGGACTACGAGTACCGTAAGACGCCGCTGCACGAGACCATCGAGGAGCTGCTCAAGCAGGCCAAGGCACCCATCTATATCGTCAACTTCACCCAGCGTGAGTGCGCGGAGCGAGCGCAGGCCCTGACCAGTGCCAACGTCTGCTCGCGGGAAGAGCGCAGCCGCATTCAGGAGGCGCTCGGTGGGTTCCGGTTCGACTCCCCCTACGGCAAGGAGATCGGACGCTTCATCCGCTTTGGCATCGGGGTGCACCACGCGGGCCTGCTGCCCAGGTATCGGCGTCTGGTGGAGCAGCTCTCCCAGCGGGGGCTGCTCAAGGTCATCTGTGGCACCGACACGCTGGGCGTGGGCGTCAACATTCCCATCCGCACCGTGCTCTTCTCGAAGCTGTGCAAATTCGATGGTGAGAAGGTGACGCTTCTGAGCTCCCGTGAGTTCAAACAGATCGCCGGGCGTGCGGGGCGCAAGGGCTACGACGAACGGGGTAGTGTCGTATCCCAGGCCCCGGAGCACATGATCGAGAAGCGCCGCGCCGCGGCTTCCGGAGCCAAGAAAAGGGCCGCGAAGAAGAAGCCTCCCGAGCGGGGATTCGTTTCCTGGAACCGGTCGACCTTCGAGCGGCTGATTGCGAGCGCGCCAGAGACCCTGCGCTCACGCTTCCGGGTGACGCACGGCACGATGGTCAACGTCTTGCAGCGCGAGCTAGAAGGGGGGGGAGTCGGCGGCAGCTACCGTGCCCTGGTCGACCTGATTGGACGCTCGCACGAGAGCGAGCGCTCCAAGGCGCGTCTGCGACGGGACGCGGCGGTGCTCTTCCGTGCGCTGCGGCGGGCCGGGATCGTCGAGATCGTGCGTGATGGCGCGGGCAAGCGCCGCATCCGTGTAAGCGAGGCCCTGCAATCGGACTTCTCGCTCCACCACACGCTGTCTCTGTACCTGGTGGAGGCGCTTTCCGTGCTCGACCCGAAGTCTCCGGAGTACGCGCTGGAGGTGCTGAGTCTGGTCGAGGCCATCCTCGAGGATCCACGGCCGATCCTGCTGGCGCAGCAGAACAAGCTCAGGGGAGAGCTGGTGGCCAAGCTCAAGGCGGAGGGTGTGCCCTACGAGGAACGCATGCGTCAGCTCGACGACGTCACGCATCCCAAGCCGGGCGCGGAGTTCATTTATGCCAGCTTCGAGATCTTCGCGGATGCACACCCTTGGGTGGGCGCCGCCAGTATCCGACCGAAGTCGATCGCGCGCGAGATCTTCGAGGGCTATTACGGCTTCGACGCATACGTGCGGCACTACAAGCTCCCGCGCGTCGAGGGCCTGCTACTGCGCTACCTGAACCAGACCTACACCACGCTGATGCAGACCGTTCCCGAGAGCGCACGTACACAGGAGGTCTACGACATGCTGGCCTTCTTCGGGGCCATCTTGACTCGGGTCGACTCGAGCCTGCTCGAGGAGTGGGAGCGCCTGGTACGGGCGGGGCTATCCCCGGAGGTGCAGGGCACGGAGGAGAGCCGCCCCGACTTTGACCTGGCGCGTCAGCCCCGGGCGCTTGCCGCGCGCGTGCGTGCGGAGCTGCATCGCCTGCTGCGCGCACTGGCCACGGGCGACCTCGAGGAGGCTGAGCGCTGCGTGCGCCAGGATCCCCACGACTTCTGGAGCGCCGAACGTTTCGCGCGGGCGCTGGAGCCGTTCTTCGAGGACTACGGGGAACTCGTGTTCACGCCGCAGGCCCGGCAGACGCATAACACCGTGCTCAAGTCGACGGGGGCGCGAACCTGGGACGTGCAGCAGGTCCTGGTCGACCCCGAAGGCGACAATCTCTGGTGTGTGCAGGGTGCGATCGATCTCGAGGGCGAAACCTCCCCCACGGGACCCCTCGTCCGTCTCCATCGAATCGGAACCTGATCGACTCGCGGGCCAGACTGCCTCAACGCAAAAGAGTGACACTAAACGATCACGAACCGAGCGCGTATACGGGAAACGTCCAGCGCTGTTCGGGCGCTGGGGTGTGGCGGGTGTGTGATAGGATCCGCGCATGCTGAGACTCCTGGGCAGACCGTGTTGGCTCGCGCCCGCTAGCGTGCTGCTGCTGACTGCTGTTCTTGGCTTTCCGAGCGCGAACGTTGCTGCCCAGCGCGATTACCAGGCCGACCTGCACTACGAGCGCGGAGCCCATGCGCTGCGCACGGGGGATCCTGAAGCCGCGGTCGAAGATCTGGCCCGTGCGGTCGAGCTCGTCCCGGGCGATCCGGATGCGCTCGGCCTCTACGCGCGAGCCCTGCTGCTGGTCGAGCGAGCGGACGAGGCCGCGGAGGTGCTCGAAGACCTCAGGCAGCTCGAGCCGTCGGCCCCGGATCTCGACCTGATGCTGGGCCTGGCGCGTTCCCGCCTGGGCCAGTGGGAAGCGGCTCGCGATCACCTCGAAGCCGCGCGCCAGCGAGAGCCCACCAACAGCCGCATCCACCTCTTCCTCGGGATCGCCTATCAGGAGCTAGGCCAGGACGAGGCGGCTGAGCGTGAGCTGGGCGAGGCGTTCGAGCTGGATCCCGCGCTCGAGCTTCCGCGGGCGTACCGGCTGGCGCTGCTGGCCCTGCGCGAGGATCGAACGGACGAGGCGCGTCGGCTCTTCGAGGAGGTGCTGACGCGGCTTCCGGGCTCCCCCCTCGCCAATTCGGCGGCGACCTATCTAATCCTGATGGACGAAGGGGAGGCACGGCGCTGGCAGGCGTGGGCAAGCGCCGGCGCCGGTCACGATACGAACGTCAATCTGTTCGGTGACCTGGGGGGGCCCTCTGCGATCTCGCGCGAGAGCGATTATTTCGCCAGCATCGACGCCGGCATCGAGGGGGTTGTTTGGGAGCGCGACCGCATGCGTCTGCAGCTGGGCTACCGGGGCGACCTGATCGCCCACCGGCACGAGAGCGACCTCGACATCGAGGCGTCGGACGGCTGGGCGATCTTCAGCTACGATCTCACGGATCGTTTCAGCTTGGACCTGCGCTCCGATTTGAGCTACGTGTGGGTGGACTGGGAGTCGTTTCGGCGTAGCATCGCGGTCGAGCCCGCGCTCCGATTCTTCGCCCGCGATGACCTGTACACGCGGGTCTTCTACCGCTATGCCGAGCGTGGCTTCTTCACTAAGCCCACCGGGATCGATGGCACGGAGCTCACAGGCCAGTCGCTCGACCGCGATGGCAAGGTGCAGCTGACGGGCATCGATCAGTACTGGATTCCGCCCGATTTCAGGGGCTGGGGGCGCGGCTACCTGCGGGCCGGGCTCCGCTACCGCAGCGAGGACGTCGATGGCAAGGAGTACGACTCCCACGGTCCGATCGCGGTATTGACGCTGGGCCTGGCGCTACCCTACGAGAGCTTCTTGACCCTGGACGGGTGGTACGAGCAGCGGAACTTCGACCAGCCGAGCCAGTTCGAGCCCGCAAAGGGCGACCGCGATGATACCATCAGTCGGATCCGGATCCTGCTGCGCCGTCAGCTCACACGCCGGGTCCACGTGACGGCCAGCTGGCTCTATACCCATTGGTCTTCGAACGTAGGGTTATATGATTTCGATCGTTCCGTGACCGATCTCCGGCTCACGTATCGCTATTAGGGCGGGATCCAGGGGATGCGGCTGGGAGGTTTGCGATGAG
>SMWZ01000139.1 GCA_004356455.1 Deltaproteobacteria bacterium | reverse complement strand
CCAGCTCGAGCTCGCCGCGCTCCTGGTGGAGCTGAGCCTCGTCCGCCAGCAGCGCTGCACGCTCGCGGGTATCCTGCGACAGAGCGCGCAGGGTCTGTAGCGCCAGCAGGGCGCCCGAAGTATCCCCTACCTCGCGCTCGAGCCCGAGCCAACGCCGGGCCACTTTACGGGGCAGGGGCTGCAACGCCTGCCAGCGGCGCAGCCAGCGCAGGGCCAGCTCCGGTGCGGCCCCCTTATCGGCCAGGGCAAAGGCTTCGGTCGCGAGCGCGACCCGCGAAGAGGCCGACTCCAGCGGAAAGTGGATCTCGAAAAGACGAAGTAAACCAGCGGTATCCTGCCGTTCTCTCACGCGTTGCTCGAGTGCCTGGATGAGCTCGCGATCCAGTGGGTTCGCCTCCAGCGCCCGCCACAGCAGGGGCTCCGCCTCTTCGTTCTGGCCGAGCTCGACCAGTGCCAGACCCAGCTGATGCACCCACTCGGGCTCGACCGGTGTCGCCTGCGAGACCTTGAGCACAAGCGGCGAGAGCAGCTCCACCAGGCGCTGTGGGTCGCCCACGCGCGCGGCCAGGCGCGCGACCCGAGGACGCAGCGCTGGATCGTGCCGGAGCTGACCCTCGAGCACGGTCAGGGCGGCCTCGGGATTCGCCAGCGCTCCCTCGTAGAGGCGCAGTAGCTCCTGGGTGTAGACGCGCCGTCGTCCCTCGGAGAGTCCGCCGGCCGCCGACAGCAAGCCCTCGAGTGCGGCGCCCAGTGCCTCGACGCGTCCGAGGCGCCGCAACAGCGGGAGTGCGAGCGTCATGGCTTCCAGGTCGCCGGGCTTCTCGTCCAGCAGCTGGCCGACCACGGCGAGCTGCATCTCGGGCGCCGCATCACTCTCGGCGAGCGTCGCGAGCTGGCGCCGAAGCCAGCGCTCGCGCGTGATCCCGGTCGTGCGGGCGGCGTTCTGCTCGCACAGCTGGCTCCGGCCTTCGAGAGCCCCCGCCGCCTGCAGGCTCTCAAACAGCAGCTCGTCGATGGCAGTGCTGTCGGCGCCGGCCTCGCGCGCGCGGTCTAACGTCGTCACTGCAGCAGCGAGCTCTCCCAGCTGGCCCTGAACCCGTGCCAGACGCAATGCGAGTGCGCCTCGCCGTTCGAGCGTCAGTGACGAGGAGGCCAGGCTCTCTTCGAGCAGGGAGGCCAGGTCCTGCGGTCGCCCGCTCTCCTCGAGCAGCCTCAGGTAACGGTCGAGCGCACCGTCCGTGTTGGGGTCGAGCGCCAGCAGCCGACGTAGCACGCGCTCGGCCTCGTCCCGATCGCGCACCTCATCCGGCCCCTCGAGTCGGAGCTCGGCCAGCTCTCGCAGTGCCTGCCCGACCTCGTCAGGACTCTGGCTGGCCTGGGCCAGCGCCTCGAGCGCCGAAGCTTGCCGCAGGCAGTCCCCGGATTGTTGGCAGAGCGAGATGAGCAGGCGCAGGTGACTCAGCCCCAGAGGCCCCTCCGCTCTCGCCTCTTCGAGCTCGTTCAGGGCCTGCTCGGGTTGATTCAGAAACTGCGCCCGGATCCGTGCGCGCTCTCCGCGGAAGGCGTTGCGCGCGGCTGGATCCTCCGTGTCCTCGATCAGCTGGTTCAGGAAGTGTAGCTGCGTCTCGGGCTCACCCAACTCGCGCAGGAGTGCCAGCAGTGATCGTCGTACCAACTCCCGCTGCTCCGGAGCGGCGAGCCGTTCCGCGCGTTGCAACGTGGTGAGTGCCAGCTCCGCCCGCCCGTCCTGCTCCTGAATCGTGGCCAGACGCAGCAGCAGGTTGAGACGTTCTTCGCCATCCACATGGGACTCGCGCATGGCGAGCCAGGCCTCGTGCTCACTCACGGACCCGGCCAGCTCCAGCGCGCGCGCGTACAACCTCTCGAGCGCCTCGGTGCGCCGTGGATCCGCGAACTCGTTCAGAACCGCCAGCGCGTCGGCAGGACGGGCCAGGCGATCGATCAGCAGGTTCCCCAGGCGCAAGGCCAGCTCGCGTCGGTCAGCGGGCTCGCGTTCGCGAGCGAGGCGCTGGCTCAACACCTCGCTCAGCTCGTGGTTGCGCCCCTGCTCGGCCAGCAGTCGCTCGAACAGGTCCCCCACGTCACGGTTGCCGGGATCCAGCGTGAAGACCGGCTCCAACGCGGCGCTGGCGCCCGCGTAATCGCCCAGCTCAGCCAGCACGTGCGCGAGCTCGCTGCGTAGGTGCTCGCTGGCCTCCGGCTCGCTCGTGTTCAGCATGGCGCGCAGCTCGAACGCGAGTTGGGACAGGTTGCCTGTCTGCCGGTAGAGATCGGTCAGGCGCTCACGGACCTCGGGCACGGAATCGAACGCGAGCGATTCCCGGTACCAGCGGCAGGCGATCGTGGGGCTCTCGGGGTCCGCCTGCTCCAGGGCTAGGTCGCCGAGTCGCACCAACACGCGGGCGCGCTCCTGCTCGTCGGACGTGAGCAGCGACTCGAGCGTCTCCAGCGCCGCGCGCTCGCAGGCCGCATCCTGCATCTCGCGGCCGACCTGTACCCGCGCGCGCAGGGCCGGCACACCGGGTTGGAGCTCCGCCCAGCGCTCCGCCGCGCGCCGGGCACGGGGCAGATCGCCGAGCTCCCGCGAGGTTTCGATGATCTCGCCCAGCAGCCCTGCGCTGCGCTCGTCGTCTGGCTTGAGCGCCAGCTCTCGTTCGCATGCTTCGCGCAGCGCCGTCGCGTCGCCACTGATCTCCGCCACGCGGCGCAGTCCGTCGATGGCCTCGCGCGCCTCGGCGTCGCATTCGAGCGCCCATACGTAGGCGACAAGCGCGGCCTCGGGATCGGCGGGGGCCTGGAGCCGCAGCGCACCGAGTTTGCACCAGGCCTGGGCCTTCTCCGCCGGCGTTGCGGCTTGGGCGGCGTATACCTCGAGAAAGGCCGCGAGCTCCTCGACCCGCTGCTGCTCCTGCAGCAGCTGCTGCAGTCGATGCGCGGCCGGTCCATAGCCCTGAAGACGGTCCAGTGCATCGCGGTAGGCGCGTTCCGCAGCCGACGGGTCCTGGAGCGAGTCCTGAAACAGGGCCCCGAGCGCCGTGCAGAGCCGCGCGCCGTCCTCCGGGTCGGTGCATTGGGCGATGCGCTGCTTCAGCACCTCCTTCCGCGTAACGTCCTGTCCACTGCGGGCGAGCGCGTGATCCAGCAGGGCGAGGGCCTCGCGGTCAGTCGGGTGCTGTTCCATGTGTACCTGCAGGCGCTGCGCTGCGGCCTCCGACTGGCCCTCGCGCTCGTACAGCTCCGCCAGCTCGAGCGATTGCTGGCGCGTTCCGCCCTGCCCCTCGAGCAGACGCACGAGGGTCTCGATCAGCGCGGCCGAGCAGTGGCTGCGGCGGAAGACATGCGCTCGCAGCTCGAGCACGTCGGGGTCGGAGCCCGCGACCTCGCCGGCCCGCCCCGCCCAGTGCTGCGCCGCCTCGAGGTCATCGGCTTTCTCAAGCTGGAGCGTGGCGGCTTCCAGGGCCAGGCAGCGGCGCTCGTCCTCGTCGAGCAGCCTCCACAGGGAGCGTTGCAGCTCGTCGACGCGCTCCCAGGAGCCGAACGACTTCTCGATCTCGATCAGCCGCTCGAGTGCCGCGCGTCGCTTCGGACTCGCGCGCACGACCTCGCGCAGCAGCGAGCGGATGCGCTCCTTCTCGCTCTCCGGCAGGAGTCCGGCGATCTGCTCCATGACCTCGGTGCGGGCCCCGCCGCTGAGCCCGTCGAGGCGCGCCTCATGCAGTCGGATGGCCTCATCGATGCGCCGTTCATCCTCGGCCAGGGCGGCTGCGCCCGCCAGCGCGGGGTCGCAGCTCGGGTCGAGGGCCAGCGCGTCATCGAGGCGTCGGCGTGCCTCGGCCGCTACGCCCAGGCTGCGATACAGGTCTCCCACCTCGGCCAGCATGGCGGCGCGCTCGCGAGGGGGGAGGTCGAGCTGCTCCTCCTGGCTGGCGAGCTGCAGCGCGGAGCCGAGGTCTCCCATGTCCGTACAGAGGCGGCGCAGGGTGAGCATTGCCTCGTGGTGTGAGGGTTGGCTCTGGACGATCTCCTCGTAGCGGCGGCGTGCGGCGCTGGGATCCCCCAGCCGCTCGGCCGACAGCCGCCCCAGGCGCAGCATGAGGTGCGCCCACTCCGGCTGCTTGGAATCCAGCGCCGCGATCCGACATTCGTAGACGCCCGCCAGCTGGCTCCAGGCGCTGGCCAGGAAGAGGTGCTCCTCCAGCACCCGGAACGTGGGCAGATCGATGGGGTCCACCGAGAAGTTCTCCAGCAGCCGCTGGATGCGCGGATCGCGAATAGGCTCGGGCACGCTTGCCTGCACCTGCGCCTCTTCGGTTCGAGAGCCGCCTCGCTTGAACCCCGCGCGAAGAAAGCGTCAATTCTTCCAGATGCTTAGGATGGAAAGCCGCAGCTGCCTGCGCTTGAAAGTGGGCGTGGGACTGGGTTAGCGTCTCCAGTGAATTGAGCGAACCCACCTTGCGACCCGGGCTGGACCCCGAGGGCCGAATATCGCTGACTGCGGACGAGCGGCGGCGACGACGGCGCGACTGGGGAATCGCGGGCCTGGTGGCCCTGCTGCTGCTGGGGCTGGTCGGGCTCGAGAAGCAGCTGCTTTCGTTCTCGCAGACGCTTCCGATCGGCAGCGACGCCGTGTTCCTGACGCTGGTGCACATCAATGTCATCGGGATCGCGATTCTCGTGTTCCTATTGGGCCGCAACGTGGTCAAGCTGGTGGTGGAGCGGAGGCGCGGGATCATGGGCTCGCGTCTCAACACCAAGTTCGTGGTGTCGTTCGTATTTGTGGCGGCGGTATCCACCACGGCGCTGTTTATCTTCTCCGCCTTCCTCGTCATTCACACGATCGACGTGTGGTTCAAGCTCCAGCTCTCGGACAGCCTGGGCGAATCCGTGGAGGTTGCGAACACCTACTATCGTGAGGCCGAGGACCAGGCCCTCTACTTCGCGCGCCTGATCGCGAGTCAGGTCGAGGAGCGGCGGCTGCTGCGTCAGGACGGCCTCGAAGATCTCGCTTACTTCATCGCCCACAAACAGCTCGAGTACAACCTGGGTGTGGTGGAGGTTTTCAGCGCTCAGCTGGAAGAGCTTGCGAAAGCGATTCACCCCGACGTGCCGGTGGTGGCGCTGGAGGCGCGCGACTCCGAGCTGATTCGCACGGGGCTCTCCGGAATCGAGCAGACGTCCATACAGGACGCGGGTGCGGGCGAGCTGATACGGGGCGTGGTGCCTGTTCACTCCACCTTCCAGGAGCGCGAGGTCGTCGGGGTGGTGGTGGTGAACCGCTACATTCCACGCGCCATGGGCCGGCGTGTCGACGTGATTCATGCCGCGGCCGCGGCCTACGAGCGCCTCAAACCGAGCGAGGGAACCTTCCAGACGAGCATGCTGCTCCTGCTGGCGATGATCACGCTGCTGAGCCTGCTCTTCTCCTCCTGGATGGGTTTCCGCCTGTCCAAGCAGATCACGGTGCCCATCCAGAACCTGGCAGCGGCGACGGCCGAGGTGGCGGCGGGCAATCTCGATGTACGCATCGAGCACCCCGCTGACGACGAGATCGGGCTGCTGGTGGCGGCTTTCAACCGCATGGCGACGGATCTATCTGTCGGACGCGAGGACCTGGAGCGGAGGCGCGCGCAGATGGAGATCATCCTGGGCAGCGTTGCTGCGGGCGTCGTCTCGCTCGATAAGGAGGCCGTTGTTACCACCATCAACCCCTCGGCGCAACGGCTGCTCGGCATTGCGCGTGGGGCCTGGGTGGGCAAGAAAGTGAGCGAGGTGCTCGAGAGCAGCGCCCTCGAGACGGCTGAGGATCTGCTGCGCAGGGTGGCGAGCGGTCCGCAGGAGGCGTTGCGGCGTCAGGTCTCGATCACCGTGGGCGATGAGGTCCGGACTCTGAACTGGACGGTGTCACGTTTGCGCGACGCGGAGGGGGAAAGTGCCGGCTTCGTGTTGGTGCTGGACGACGTGACCCAGATTCTCAATGTGCAGCGGATGGCCGCGTGGCGAGAGGTGGCCCGGCGCATCGCGCACGAGATCAAGAACCCGCTCACGCCGATTCAGCTTTCCGCCCAGCGCCTGCGGCGTAAGCTCGGTGAGCGCGTGTCGGACCCCGCTGACCGCAAGCTGCTGAACGAGTGCACGGATGCGATCACGAATCAGGTGCAGGCCTTGAAGCTGCTGGTCTCCGAGTTCTCGAATTTCGCTCAGCTCCCGGCCACCGATCCTACGCCCACGGATCTGAATCAGCTTGTCAGGGAGACGGTCACCATGTATCGCGGCAAGCCTGGCATAGAGTTTGAGACCCAGCTCGCGCCGAGCCTGCCCAAGCTGGATCTGGACTGCGAGCAGATCAAGCGCGTGATCCTGAACCTGGTCGACAACGCCATGGGCGCGATCGAGGCCTGCGACGGTGGTCCGCGGAAGATTAGTGTCTCCACGCGCCTGGATCGGGCGGTGGGCATCGTGTATCTCGAGGTCGCCGATACCGGCTGTGGCATCCGCCCCGAGGACCGCACACGCTTGTTCGAGCCCTATTTCTCGACCAAGCGGAGCGGATCCGGGCTGGGTCTCGCGATCGTGAGCCGCATCGTCTCGGACCACTCCGGCTATATCCGCGTGCGTGAAAACAAGCCTCGGGGCTCTCGATTCATCATCGAGCTGCCCGCCAGGACCTGATCCCATGGCTTCCAGTATCCTGATCGTGGATGACGAGGAGAGCATCTGCCGCGCGGTTGCGGGCATCCTGGCGGATGAGGGCTATACGCCTGCCTCGGCAGCCAGCGTAGATGAGGCCCTCCAGCGCATCGAGCAACAGGTTCCGGATCTGGTGCTGCTCGATGTAGCCATGCCGGCTCGAGACGGCATCGAGCTGCTCGAGGAGCTGCGCCGTTCCTGCCCCGAGCTGCCTGTGATCATGATGTCGGGCCACGGCACGATCGAAACCGCGGTGCGCGCGACCAAGCTCGGCGCTTACGACTTCCTGGAGAAGCCGCTCTCCTACGACAAGCTGCTGCTCTGCCTGGCCCGGGCGCTGGAGACGTCGCGTCTCGCCCAAGAGAACCGACGCCTGCGCGAAGAGATCACGCGCACGCATGAGATCATCGGTGAGTCGCCCGTGATGCAAGAGCTCCTGAAGCAGATCGCGGTGGCCGCACCGACCGATGGCCGGGTGCTGATCACGGGAGAGAACGGGACCGGCAAGGAGCTGGTTGCTCGCCAGATCCATCTCAACTCCAAGCGTGTAAGCAACCCCTTCGTGGAGGTCAACTGTGCCGCAATCCCCGAGGAGCTGATCGAGAGCGTGCTCTTTGGCCATGAGAAGGGTGCTTTCACGGGAGCGATCCAGATGAAGCGCGGACGCTTCGAGATGGCGGACGCGGGCACCATCTTCCTGGACGAGATCGGGGACATGAGCCTGATGACCCAGGCCAAGATCCTGCGCATCCTGCAGGAGCACCGCTTCGAGCGGGTGGGTGGGAGCGAGACCCTGGAGGTGAACGTGCGCGTGATCGCCGCCACCAACAAGAATCTCGAGACGGAGATGGCCGAGGGCCGCTTTCGCGAGGACCTCTACTACCGCCTGAACGTGATTCCGATCTACGTGCCGCCGTTGCGTCAGCGTCGAGACGACATCCGGCCTCTGCTCGAGCACTTCCTCGAGCGGGCTTCCGCCCAGAACTCGGGCTCTCGCAGGAGCCTGTCCGCGAAGGCCCTGGAGAAGCTGGCCGTCTATCCCTGGCCGGGCAACGTTAGAGAGCTGCAGAACATCGTAGAGCGACTGGTGCTGATGTGTCCCCGGCCGGTGATTGACGTCGAGGATCTACCCCCGCAGATTGCTCACCCCGACCGCGAGAAGCTGCTGCGCGGCTTGCAATCCGAGAAGCTTGCCGACGCACGCGCTGCCTTCGAGCGCGAGTACCTACTGGGGAAGCTGCGTGCGAATCAGTGGAACATCTCGCGTACGGCAGAGGTCGTCGGCCTGGCTCGCGAGAGCCTCTCGCGTAAGCTGCGCAGCCTGGGGATCACCGTGGAGAAGCAGAAGGATGTGGAGTGACAGGCACGCGCCGCGGCGCGTGGGTCTGTGGGCTGCAGCTTGATCTTCAGCACCGCCCGCGTGGTTCGGGCCAGCGCGACCGAGCTGGTGGCGGAGGTTCCGGGCTGGCCGGGCCACCGGCCTGGCCAGTTTGCGATGCTCACGCTGGATCCTGGCGCTCCGCGCCACGACCCGCTGCTGCCGCGCCCGATGGCGGTGTATCGGTCCGAGGGAGAGCGCCTCGAATTCCGCTTCAAGGTGGTTGGGCGTGGCACCAAGCTGCTCGCGGGACTGGCTCAGGGTGCGCCGCTGGGCGTGCTAGGCCCGCTCGGCAACGGCTTCCCTGAGCCGCAGGGACGCCCCGTACTGGTCGGCGGGGGCACCGGGATCGCCTCCCTCTACGAGCTGGCCGCGGGCTGCGGCTCCGACGTTCGGGTTCTACTGGGGGGCCGCACGCGCGACGAGATCCTGGGGCTCAAGGACTTTCAGCTGCTACCCGTCGAGCTGAGCGTCACCACGGAGGACGGTTCCCTGGGCGAACGCGGGCGCGTGACCGATCTGCTCCAGCCGTCCTCCGGGGATGAGGTCTTCGCCTGTGGTCCTACGGGGATGATGAAGCGTGCGCACGAGCTGGCCCGCGCGGGCAGCGCTCGTTGCTGGGTGTCGCTCGAGACGCACATGGCCTGCGGCTTCGGGGTCTGCCTCGGCTGTGCTGTGAAGACGAAAAGCGGCTTTCGCTACGCCTGCAGCCACGGCCCCGTGTTCGCGGCCGAAGCGCTCGAGTGGGACGCGCTGCCATGACCACGCAGCCCGAGCCTGATCTCTCGGCCGAGCTCTGCGGGGTCCGTCTGCGCACCCCCGTTCTGCTGGCGAGCGGCACCTGTGGCTACGGCACCGAGCTGTCGCCGTTCCTGGATCTGCGCCAGCTGGGGGGCATCGTGGCCAAGTCGCTCACGCTGGAGCCGCGCGTCGGCAACCTGCCGCCGCGCATCACTGAGACCCCGGCCGGGATGCTCAACGCCATCAGTCTGGAAAACGTCGGCGTGGACGTCTTTCTGCGCGAGAAGCTGCCGGCCTTGCCGACGGAGCTCCCCGTCTTTGCGAGCACGTTCGAGACCGAGATCGAGCGCTACGCCGAGGTCTGCAAACGCCTGGATGGTGCACCTGGGCTGGCCGCGATCGAGATCAACGCGAGCTGTCCCCACGTGAAAGCCGGAGGCATCGAGTTCGGCCAGGATCCGCATGCTCTGGCCAGCCTGACGCGTGCCTGCCGCCAGGCCACGCGACTGCCGCTACTGATCAAGCTCTCTCCCAACGTGACCTCGATTGCCGAGATGGCGCGGATATGTGAGGGGGAGGGCGCCGACGGTCTGTCGCTGATCAACGCGGTGCAGGGCATGGTGGTGGACGTGGAGCAACGACGGCCCGCGTTGCGCAACGTGTTGGGCGGCCTTTCGGGGCCGGCCATCCGGCCGATCGCGCTGCGCATGGTGCATGAGGCCGCGCGGGCCGTGAAGATTCCGCTCTGCGGCATGGGCGGGATCGCCTCGGGCCCCGATGCGGTGGCCTTTCTGCTGTGCGGAGCCTCCGCCGTCCAGGTGGGCACCCAGACCTACACCAATCCCCGGGCCGCGCTCGAGGTCGTAGAGGGCATCGCGGACTACTGCCGCCGCCACAGCCTCTCTTCGGCTCGCGAGCTTGTGGGGGCCCTCGAGGCCTGGGACTGAGAAGCAGCGCGGTCAGGGTCGTGGTGCGAGCCGGGCAAGGGGCGCGAAGCGGCAGGCGCAGCGAGGTGCAGCCGAGCGCAGAGCGGGCTGCGTAGCCGTGCGCGTAGCGCCCAGGCCGCCCTGGGCCGGGACCCGCGGTATCGCGTTTTCCCTACCAGAATCAGGTACCTAGAGTTGATGCGGGGACGCTTTTTTGATACCTGTCATCTGCGTCTGCGCGGCGGACTCTTTACGGAAGTGGGCATTTAGTCCGCTTTTTTTGTGCTCTGGGGAGCGTGGCGGGTAGCGCACTAGAATTTAAGGGACAAGATCACTGTTCGAGTCTAAGTTATTGATGTATCGGGATATTCCAAAGAATCTACTGGGTGTGATCGAACCCGTAGTGCGGAGCTACGGACTCGAGCTGGTGGACGCCAAGGCGGGACAAGGGCCAGGGCGGGCGCGGTTGCAGGTGGTCGTGGACACCCCCGAGGGGGATGGTCGTGTCACGGTAGACACCTGCGCGGCAATCTCGCGCGAGATCGGCCACGGTTTGGACGCCGGGGACGTGTTCTCGGGTGCCTCCTACCTGCTCGAGGTCTGCTCGCCCGGGGTCGATCGTACGCTGGCACGCGAAAAGGACTTCGCGCGGGTGGTAGGGCGTCGCGTGGCGCTCGAGACCAAGGAGCCGCTCGAAGGGCGCCGGCGCTTCCGCGGGGAGTTGGTCTCCTTCGATGGTGATGCGGCCCACGTGCACACGGCGGCGGGTAGCTACCGCATCCCCTTCGCCTGCATCGCTCGCGCCAAGGCTTTCCATCCCTCCCCGGCTCAGGAGGCCAAGAGGTAAGCCATGGAATTGGATCTCAAGCGGATCATTGATCAGGTTGGCAAGGACAAGGGCATCTCGCGCGCGACGGTCGTCGAGACCCTCGAGAAGGCGCTGGTGACGGCTGCGCACCGCAAGTATGGCCAGGAGCGCGAGATCGAAGCTCACTTCAACGAGGACACGGGCGAGGTCGAGCTCTTCGAGTTCAGAACCGTGGTCGAGAGCGCCACCAGCGGAGCCGCCGACATCGGCCTGACGGACGCGCGTTCGCACGATCCAGAGGTGGAGATCGGCGACCAGCTCGGGGTGAAGCTGGAGACGTCCGGGTTCGGACGCATCGCCGCGCAGACCGCGAAGCAGGTCATCATTCAGGAGGTTCGCAACGCGGAGCGGCAGATCATCTACGACGAGTACAAGGACCGAAAGGGCGAGATCGTTCACGGCGTGGTGCGCCGTATCGAGAAGGGCAACCTGATCGTCGACCTCGGGCGCGCGGAGGGCATCGTGTTTCGCAAGGAGCAGGTTCCGCGCGAGATGTTCCGGGTGAACGAACGCATCCGGGCCTACGTCCTGGACGTGCTGAGGGAGGCCAAGGGTCCGCAGATCATCCTATCGCGGGCCTGCACCGAGTTCCTAATCAAGGCTTTCGAGCAGGAGGTGCCCGAGATCTACGAAGGGATCGTGAGCATCGAGGCGGCGGCCCGCGAGCCGGGCGCGCGCTCGAAGATCGCCGTCTCCTCTCGAGATAGCGATGTGGATCCGGTTGGTGCCTGCGTGGGCATGCGCGGCAGCCGCGTGCAGGCCGTCGTGCAGGAGCTGCGGGGCGAGAAGATCGACATCGTGCCCTGGAACAATGACTCCGTGCGCTTCGTGTGCTCGGCGCTCGCCCCGGCGCAGGTCGTGCGGGTGATGGTCGACGACTCGATTCGATCGATGGACGTAATCGTGCCGGATGACCAGCTCTCGCTCGCGATTGGGAAGAAGGGGCAGAACGTACGCCTCGCCGTGCAGCTCACGCGCTGGAAGATCGACATCAAGAGCGAGTCCTTCATGCGTGAGGTGCAGGCCGACCTGGCCGAGGCGCTCTCCGTGGTGGAAGGTGCCGGCGAATATGAGGCCAAGCTGCTGCTGGATCACGGCGTGGCCAGCTTGGACGAGCTGGTCCAGACCGAGACGGAGCTCCTGATCTCGATCCCGGGCATCAGCGAGGAGGGCGCGAATCTGGTGCGCGAACGCGCGCAGCAGCTGGCCGTGGAGAAGGTGGAGCGGGAGCGGCTCCAGCGGGAGCAGGCGGAGCAGGAGCGGCTCCAGCAGGAGCAGGCGGAGCAGGAGCGGCTCCAGCAGGAGCAGGCGGAGCAGGAGCGGCTCCAGCAGAAGCAGGCCCAGCCGGAACAGGCTGAAGACGTGGTTGAGGCTGACGCCGCGGCGGAAGAGGGGACTGAACCTGAGCCGGTGTCTGGAGACGCAGGCGAAGCGGAGCGACCCGCGGCCAAGGCAGATGTCACCGAGGAGACGCCCCCGAGGTCCTGAGCTCGGGGCGGACACAGCGAGCGAACGTGGCGAAGGTCAGAGCGTACAAGATTGCCGAGGAGCTGGGGCTCGATAAGCAGGAGCTCCTGGTCAAGGCGGCGGAGATCGGCATCCAGCTCCGAAGCGCGCTGGTGAGCGTGGACGAGGAGCAGGCGGAGACGCTGCGACGCCGACTGGGTGGGGCCGCCACGCAGCCGCGTGAAGAGAAGCGTATCGGGACCAGCGTCATCCGGCGGCGGCGCAAGAGAGAGGTGGCGCCGCCCCCGACGCCCGAGCTGGTCGAGGAGGATTCCAGCGCGGAGGTGACGCCGCCGGTGGCAGCGCCCGAGGCTGAGCCCGGCGCGGAGCCGCTGGCTGCGGATGCGGTGCCCACGGGCGAGGCGGTGGCGGAGGCGCAGGCTCCGGCAGCGGAGACTTTGGTCACCGCTGAGAAGGGCAAGTCCATCAGCGATGACGGCTGGACCACGAAGCTGCCCACGCCAACCGAGGCGCGCCCAGCCGCGCCTCCGGTCAAGAAGCTGGCCCGCCGTAAGGTATTGGAAGGCGTGACGATCAAGGAGCAGGACCAGCTGTCGCGCAGCATGCGCGGCAACGTCCAGCGCAGGCTCGAGCAGCGACGCTTGATCGTGGAGCAGCAATCTCGCCTCTCCTCGGCCCGTCGCCGTCCGACCACCGCGCGCAGCAGCCCCCCGCCTGCCCCGGGTGCGCCGCGCAAGAAGCGGGTGCGACTTGCGGGCTCCATAAGCTTTCCGGAGCTTTCCGGGCAGACGGGCACCAAGCTGCGCGATCTCATGCGCAGCGCGCGCGCGTTGGGCGCGGAGCTGGATCGGGACTCACTGATCGATATCGAAACCGTCCAGCTGATGGCGGAGGACCTCGGCTTCGAGGTGCAGCGCGTCGATAAGAACATCGAAGAGATGGTTGAAGCGGCCGCACGGTCCCAGCCCGAAGACTTGGAGCCCCGGCCCCCGGTGGTCACCGTGATGGGTCACGTTGATCACGGCAAGACGACGCTCCTGGACACGATCCGTAAGACGAACGTGGTTGGAGACGAAGCCGGCGGCATCACCCAGCACATCGGTGCCTACCAGGTGCGCACAGGCGCGGGGATGATTACGTTCATCGACACGCCCGGTCATGCGGCCTTCACGGCGATGCGGGCGCGGGGCGCTCAGGTGACTGACATCGTCGTGCTCGTGGTCGCAGCGGACGATGGCATCATGCCGCAGACGGTCGAGGCGATCGACCATGCGCGCGCTGCCGGGGTGCCGATGATCGTGGCGATTAACAAGATCGACAAACCCGACGCCAATGTGCAGCGGGTCAAGCAGGCTCTGCTCGAGCACGAGGTGGTGCCCGAGGATTTCGGCGGCGACACGATCTGCGTGGAGCTCTCGGCCAAGGAAGGCACTAACGTCGACAAGCTGCTCGAGATGCTCGCCCTGCAGGCGGAGGTGCTCGAGCTGAGAGCCCGCGCCAAGGGGCCCGCGCGCGGCATGGTGATCGAGGCGGAGCTCGACCGTGGGCAGGGTCCGGTGGCGACCGTGCTGATGCGTGAGGGCATGATACGGCGCGGAGACGCGCTGGTGGTTGGCATCACCTGTGGGCGGCTGCGCACGCTAACCAACGATCAGGGCGCCACGCTCAAAGAGGCCCCGCCCTCGACGCCCGTACGCATCGTCGGTCTCTCGGGGGTGCCCGAGGCTGGTGAGGAGCTGGTGGTGGTCAAGAGTGAGCGCGAGGCTAAGGAGATCGTCGAGCATCGCGTCGCGGAGCGGCGCCGGGCGGCGACCGAAACGGCCGTCGTGCCGGATCCCGAGGAGGACGTCTTCGCGTCTCTGGGCGACAACGATGAGAAGGAGCTCCGGCTCGTCATCAAGGCCGACATGCGTGGCACCATGGAGGCGACCTGCGAGGCGGTGAGCAAGCTCGCCACCGACAAGGTCAAGATCAACGTGCTTCACTCCGGCGTGGGTGCGATCAGCGAGAGCGATGTCATGCTCGCCTCCGCCTCGCGTGCGATCATCATCGGCTTCCACATCCGACCCGAGCCCGTGGCGCGCAAGGCGGCCGAGAGGGATGACGTACTGATCCGCACCTTCGACGTGGTCTACGAGCTGCTGGAGGACGTGGAGGGGCTCGCCAAGGGCCTGCTGCCGCCCACGCTGGTCGAGCACGTCTCGGGGCACGCCGAGGTTCGCCAGCTCTTCGTCATTCCGCGCGTGGGGACGATCGTCGGCTGCTTCGTGCCCGACGGGAAGATTCGCCGCAGCGATATGGTCCGGGTGGTGCGCGACGGTGTCCCCATGTACTCGGGTAAGCTGGCCTCACTGCGCCGCTTCAAGGATGACGTGCGCGAGGTGCAGGCAGGCATGGAATGCGGTATGAGGATCGAGAACTTCAACGACGTGAAAGTCGGAGACCGGCTCGAGGCCTTCACGATCGAGGAGGTCCGCTAGCCCGGGTCTGGACCGCGTGACCGCTTCGCGGGGGATCCTGGAGGCCCGCATGCTGATCGCAGCCGCCATGATTGAGCTCGCACTGCCCGAAGCTGACTCCATCAAGGCGAAACGGCGGGTGGCTCAGGCCGTCAAGGCTCGGCTGCGACAGCGCTTCAACCTGTCGGTGGCCGAGGTCGCCGCCCATGACGACCGCCACGCGGTCTGCATCGGCTGTGTGATGGTGGGGGTCAACCCGCGTCACCTGCGCACCCAGGTGGAGAAGGTGATCCGCTTCGTCGAAGGGCTGGGCCTGGCGGAGGTGGTGGGTGATGACATCGTGATTGCTCGTCTGGATGAGATTGATGAGGTCGAGCCGGACGGAGAGGACGAACTGCCGCCGTCCTGGAACCAGGAATGAGTCATCGCCGGGAGCGGGTGGCACGCGACCTTCGCAACCGCCTGGCGCAGATCATCGAGCAGCGGGTGGAGGATCCGCGCCTGCGCGGCGTGACCATTACCGGGGTGAAGGCCTCCGCCGACTTCTCGTATTTGCGGGTGTTCTTTCGTACGCTGGGTGACCGCGAGCAGGCCACACAAGCCTTCAATCAGGCCAAGCCCTTCATCCGGCGCTGTCTCGGGGACGGGAGTCGGCTGCGCCGCGTCCCAGAGCTGGACTTCCGGATCGACAAGTCCCTGGACAGCGCGGCTCGAATCGACGAAATCCTGAAGGAGCTCGAGACCCAAAGGGCCGCAAGCCGCTCCGGCGCCGGCCGGCCGGGAGAAGACGAGGAGGAGCCTGCGTGATCAACGGATTCCTGGTGATCGACAAGCCCGAGGGCATCACCTCCCACGGCGTTGTGCAGCGCGTGCGACAGTGGGCCGAGCAGCGGCGGGTGGGCCACCTGGGCACGCTTGACCCGCTGGCCCGCGGCGTCTTGCCAATGGCGCTGGGTGAGGCCACCAAACTCTCGCGGCTCCTCACCCACGGCAAGAAGAGCTACCGAGGGCGGATCCGACTGGGTGTGGCGACCGCCAGCTACGACCGCGAGGGAGAGGTGATCTCGAGCTGCGAGGGCCCGTGGCCGGAGCTAGAGGAGCTGGAAAAGGCGCTCGAGACCTTCCGCGGCGCGATCCGCCAGGTCCCACCCCCGTTCTCCGCGCGCAAGCTCGGCGGCGAGAAGGCTTATCGGCTGGCCCGGCGCGGCGAGCCCGTCGAGCTCGCTCCGACCGATGTCACGATTGAACGCTTGGATCTGCTCGACTACAGCCCGCCCTTCCTGTCGCTGGTGGTGGACTGCAGTGCCGGCACCTACGTGCGCTCGCTCGCACACGATCTGGGCCGGATGCTGGGCACCGGCGCCCATCTGTGGGAGCTGTGTCGAACCCGCAGCGGTCCCTTCATCCTGGAGCAGGCGATCCCGCTCGAAGACCTCGCTGCGCTGGGACGCGACCACGTGATTCCGATGGCCTCCGCCACGGGTGTGGTGAGCTACGAGGTCGATGTCCGCATCGCTCGCCGGGTCGCGTGCGGGGTCCAGCTGGGGCGACAGGAACTGCGGGGCGCGCTGCCTCAGGGCTTGCTTCAGCTCGTGCACCAGGGGCGTCTGGTGGCGCTGCTGGAGGCCGAGCCGGGCCTGCCCTTGCTCCGCACTGTCCGGGTTTTCCTCGAAGGAACAAAGGGTTAGAGCGCCGCACCGGTTGCGACGGAGGGTACGCTCTGCTATACACACCCCGCTTCAGGCGGAGGAAGCTTGCTCGAAGCTGAACGTACGCAGGAGCTGATCAAGGACTACCAGCTCAAGCCCGGCGACACCGGGTCCTGCGAGGTCCAGGTGGCTCTGTTGAGCGAGCGGGTCAAGCTGCTCACGGGTCATCTGCAGAAGCACGCGAAGGATCATGCTTCGCGCCGGGGGCTGCTGCTCCTGGTGAGTCAGCGCCGGGCGTTGCTCGACTACCTGAGGCGCAAGAACGAGGATCGGTATACGGCCTTGATCGGGCGGTTGGGGCTCCGAAGATAGAAATAGTGAAGCAGGGCTGAGGCCCGGCGCGCGGTCGCCGGTTGGTTGTCTAAGGTGCGAGATGTGGGATGAGCGATAGGCGAAGTCCGACTTTGCCTAACGCTCATTCCGCATCCCTTCCAGTCCTTACCCACATCTCGTTCCACCACATAAAAAGTGCGGGGCGCTGGTGCGCTCGGCGCAATCGAGAAGAACATAGGAGCGAAGATGGATAAGATTGAGTTCACAGTCGGGGGCCGGCCTATGACGATCGAGACGGGCCGTCTTGCCAGGCAATCCAATGGCAGCGTCGTCGTCGAGTATGAAAACGCTGCGGTGCTCGTCACGGTCAACTCGGCCAAGCCGCGGGTGGGGATCGACTTCTTTCCCCTCACCGTCGATTACGTCGAGAAGACCTACGCGTCGGGGCGGATTCCCGGGGGCTTCTTCAAGCGGGAGGGGCGGCTCAGCGAGAAGGAGATTCTCACCTCGCGCTTCATCGATCGCGCGCTGCGGCCGCTTTTCCCGGGCGGCTACAATGACGACACGCAGGTGACCGCGACCGTGCTTTCAGCGAACCCCGCCTACGACACCGACATGCTGGGCTTCGTGGGTGCGTCGGCCGCGGTCAGCCTTTCGGATATCCCCTTTCCGGAGCCGATCGGAGCCGTCCGCGTGGTGCGTGTGGATGGCGAGCTCGTCATCAACCCCACCTTTGAGCAGACCGATGCCGCGGACATCAACCTGATCGTGGCCGGAAAGCGCAACGCCCTGGTCATGGTGGAGGGTGGCGCCCGCCAGGCCAGCGAGGCCGATGTGCTGGGCGCGCTTCGCTTCGCCCACGACGCGATCCAACCCATGCTGGATGCTCAGCAGGAGCTAATGCGGCGCGTGGGCAAGAGCAAGCGCCAGGTCACGCCTCCTGAGTTCGACCGCAAGCTCGAGGAGAAGATCGAGGCGCTCGCGCTGGAGCGCATTCGCGAGGCCAGTCAGATCGTTGCGAAGGAGGCGCGCTATCGGGCGTTCGACGAGATCAAGGCCGAGGTGCTCGAGAAGCTGCTCTCGGAGTATCGCCACCAGCCGCAGGAGTTTCGCACGCTGGCGGAGGTGGAGGAGGCCCAGGCCGACGGGCGCAAGCTGAGCGCAGACATCAAGGACATCCTCAGCCAACTGCGCGGCGACGTCATGCGCAAGCGCATTCTCGACGGGCAGCCGCGTATCGATGGCCGCTCCACCACCGACATTCGTCCTATCACGTGCGAGACACGGCCCTTCGAGCGGCTGCACGGCTCGGGGCTCTTCACCCGGGGCGAGACGCAGGCGCTGGTGGCGGTCACGCTCGGTGGTAAGAGGGACGAGCAGCTGATCGAGGGTCAGCGCGAGACCTACTATCGCAACTTCTACCTGCACTACAACTTCCCGCCCTTCAGCGTGGGGGAGGTGCGTCCCCTGCGCGGACCCGGACGGCGCGAGATCGGACACGGGGCGCTGGCCGAGCGCGCGATTCAGGCCGTGTTGCCGACCGACGAGGATTGCCTCTATACGATCCGCATCGTGTCGGAGATCTTCGAGTCGAATGGATCCTCCTCCATGGCCACCGTGTGTGGCGCCAGCCTGGCGCTCATGGATGCGGGGATCCAGATCACTGCGCCCGTGGCCGGGATCGCCATGGGACTCATCACCGAGGACGGTCGCTCTGCCGTGCTCTCGGACATCCTGGGCGATGAGGATCATCTGGGCGATATGGACTTCAAGCTCGCGGGCACGCGCGACGGCATCACGGCCATTCAGATGGACCTCAAGATCGAAGGCCTCGACTGGGACGTGATGGAGAAGGCGCTCGCGCAGGCCAGAGAGGGCCGACTGCATATCCTGGATCGCATGGCCGCCGAGACGGCCGATTCGCTGCCGGGCTTCAAGCCTCGCTCGGAGATCTCCTCGAACGCGCCACGCATGAGCGTGATCTGGATCAAGCCCGATCGCATCCGAGACATCATCGGGCCAGGTGGCCGCGTGATTCGCGCGATTCAGGAGGCCACGGGCGCGAAGCTCGACGTGGACGACTCGGGACGGCTAACCATCTTTTCGCCGGACGACGACGCACGCCGACGCTGCCAGGGCATGATCGAGGAGATCACCCAGGAGGCCGAGGTGGGCAAGCTCTATATGGGCAAGGTCAAGAAGGTGACTGACTTTGGCGCGTTCGTTGAGATCTTCCCGGGCACCGAGGGCTTGCTCCACATCTCGGAGCTGGCGGACCGTCGGGTGGGCAAGGTGGAAGACATCTGCGTCGAGGGCGACGAGGTCATGGTCAAGTGCCTCGACGTCGATCCGAGCGGGAAGATCCGGCTGTCACGGCGCGCGGCGCTCGCGGAGGGGGCTGAGGCCGCAAGGAACTAGTGTTCTGTTCCGGGAGTTCCGACACAGTTCTCGCGGCTGAGGCGCCGCGCTTGCAAGGCGCGCGAGCGAGGCGAATCCGTAGATTCGGCGAGCGAGTGCAACGCCGCGAGCGCGGATGCATCGGTCGCCGAGTATGCGGGCGAACTTCCGGATCAGGACAGTAGCCCCAGGGGGAGGGACAGCTTGCGTCCCAAACGCACGGATCTCGAATCCGGCGCGATCGTTGTGAGCGAGCCCATGCTGGGCGCGGACAGCGTATCGTTCGGTCTCTACTTCCCGACCGGCTCGCGCCACGAGACCTTGCAGAACAACGGGATTTCCCACTTCATCGAGCATATGGTCTTTAGGGGAACGCTTCGGCGCAGCGCCGTGGACATCAACCGCGAGATCGATTTGCTGGGCGGCGCCTCCAATGCGTACACCGGGAAGGAGACCGTGTGCCTGTACTCGCGCGTTCTCGCAGAACATCTAGAGCGCCTGATCGACCTGTTGGCGGACCTGGCCACACACGGGCTGCCCGACGGCGTCGAGAGCGAGAACGAGCTCGAGCGCGAGCGAGAGGTGATCCTGTCCGAGATCTCGGCTGTCGAGGACTCGCCCGAGGACCTGGTGGGCGAGCTCTGTGACCGCGCCTACTTTGGCGAGCATCCGCTCGCGCTGCCGGTGGCGGGCTCCGAGCGCGCCGTGCGTAGCCTGAAGCCCGCGCAGATCCGCCATCACTTCAGACAGCACATCGTGGCGCACGACATGGTCGTAGCCGCCGCGGGCCGGGTAGAGCACGATGCCCTGGTGTCCCTGGCCCGCCGCTACCTGGCGGAGATTCCTAGCGGTGCGCCCCAACCTCCTCTGACCGCACCGGGGGTCGAACGCCAGAGCCGAGTGCTCGAGCGGGACCTGGAGCAGGTTCACGTCTGTCTCTCGGCCTCGGGGGTCGCGCGGGGCGAGCGCCGGCGACGCACGGGTGAGCTCCTCTCGTTGATCGTCGGTGATAGCTACTCCTCGCGACTCTTCCGCGAGGTGCGCGATCGGCGCGGCCTGGCCTACTCGATCTACAGCTCGCTCGCGTCCTACCTGGACGTGGGCAGCTTCAACATCTACTTCGCCGTGGCGCCGGAGAAGCTCGACGAGGTGCTCGCGGTGGTGGGCGGGGTTCTGGCCGATGTGCGGGCAGGCGGTATCACGGCCGATGAGCTCGAGGCGGCCAAGCTGCACCTGCGCACCAGCAGCTTGCTCGGACATGAAGCCACGGGTGCGCGCATGGGTTATCTGGCGGAGCAGGTCATGCTGGGGGACTCCGACCTGAGCCTGGAAACTGAGCTCGAAGCGGTCGGGCGCGTCGGTCTCAAGGAGCTGCACGAGCTGGCGGCAGAGCTGCTGGCTCCCCCTCTGGCGCTGGCCCTCGTGGGACCCGTCTCCGGCGATCGCGGGGGTTCGGCGGGCTGGGAGATCCCGGGTTGAGCTTGCTGCGCGTGCGCGTGATGCGGGTGCGCGGTCGCCGCGACGCGGACCTGCCGTTGCCTCAGTTCGCGACATCCGGAAGTGTTGGAGCGGATCTGTGTGCGGGGGTCGAGAAGGACGTCGTGATAGCGCCCGGGGAACGCGAGCTCATTCCGACGGGATTCGCACTCGCGATTCCACCCGGCTGCGAGGGACAGATTCGCCCCCGCAGCGGACTGGCTCTGCGCCACGGCATCACTCTGCCCAACGCCCCCGGTACCATCGACGCCGACTATCGGGGTGAGATTCAGGTCATTCTGCACAACACGAGCGAAACCCCCTTTGTCGTGCGGCGCGGAGAGCGCATCGCGCAGCTCGTGATCAGCCCGGTGGTGCGCCCGGTCTTCGAGGAGGTGGACGATGCGGATGCGTTGGGTCGAACGGGCCGTGGCACCGGCGGGTTTGGACACACAGGTGTGTAGTTTGCGCGGCCGCGCGGGGCAGAGCTAGTGTTCCGTTCCGGGAGTTCCGTCGTAGTTGTTGCGGCAGAGGCGCCGCGCTTGCAAGGCGCCCGAGCGAGGCGAATCCGTAGCTTCGGCGAGCGAGTGCGACGCCGCCAACGCGGATGCAGCCGTCGCCGAGAATGCGAGCGAACTTCCGCAACAGGGCACTAGGGTGCCAGGCGAGGGAGAGAGTCAGGTGGAGCCCACGGCAGGCAAGCAGGAGCCGGTCACGGACGAGGCGGATCCGCGCTGGCAGGAGCCCGCCTCGGAGGCCGCTGTCGTGCACCCGCGCGCACCAACGCCACGGATGCCGGAGAAGAAGCGCTGGCGCCCCAGCAATCTCATACTGCGACTGATTACAGCCGTGATCCTGATCCCGCCCCTGATCTGGGCCTGCTACGTGGGGGGCATGCCTTACGTGGGGGTCGTGATCGCCATCATCTTCGTCGCGATCAACGAGTTCTACGACTTCATCAGCCAGAAGGGTGCGGCTCCCCATCGTCTGCTCGGAACCGTTGCCGCCGCCGCGTTGCCGCTGATCGTGTTCATCGGCGATGCCTTCTACGCCACCAGCTTCATGACCGCTGTCTTGCTGGGGGTCATGATCCTGCAGCTCACGAAGGCCGAGATCCGGGAGTCGATCGCCAGCGTATCGGCGACCTTCTTTGGTGTCTTCTACGTGGGCTGGCTGCTGTCTCACGCGGTGTCGGTGCGCTTCATCCACAGCGACCTTACCCGGCGCTATGGCGAAGTCCAGACCGCCGGCATCGACCCCGAGATCGGCTTCTTCTTCATGCTTCTCTGCCTCACGGCCGCGGTGCTGTGCGATACGGGAGCTTACTTCGTCGGCCGCCGCTATGGGCGCCATCGTCTGGCGCCAGCGATCAGTCCCAACAAGACGGTCGAGGGAGCGCTGGGGGGGATCGTGCTGGGCGCCCTCGGGGCTGTCGCTGCCAAGCTCGTCTTCGACTACCTGGTCCCCGGTCAGCTCTCGAAGGACTTCCCGCTCTTGGTGGCGGCGATCTTCGGCGTCGTGGTGGCCTCGATGGCGATCCTGGGCGACCTGGTGGAGTCGCTGCTGAAGCGGGACGCGCACCTCAAGGATGCCGGGGCCATCCTGCCCGGCGTGGGGGGGGTGCTGGATCGCATCGATTCAGCTCTGCTCGCGATTCCCGTCATGTACTACCTCTTGCTCGCGTACTATTACGTGCATTTCATGGCATAGGTTTGTATCGGAGACCGGCGTGATTCCTCGCTACACACGACCCGAGATGGCCGAGATCTGGAGCGACGAGCGCCGCTACGAGCGCTGGACGCGGATCGAGGTGGCGGTGTGCCGCGCGCTGGCGAAGCGTGGGGGTATTCCCAAGGACGCCTTCCGAGCCATCGAGTCCCGCGCTCGGGTCGAGCCCGCGCGCGTGGCGGAGATCGAGGCGCGCGTCCAGCACGATGTGAACGCGTATCTCGATGCGCTGGCGGAGGTGGTGGGTCCGGCCGCGCGCTACGTCCACCTGGGTCTGACTTCTTCCGACATTCTGGATACCGCGCTGGCCCTGCAGTTGCGCGATGCCGCGGACCTCATCCTCGTGGAATGCGAGCGCGTGCTCGCGGTCCTGCGTCGTCGGGCACTTGAGCATCGGGAGACCTGCTGTGTGGGCCGGACGCATGGCGTCTTCGCGGAGCCGACGACATTTGGGCTGAAGCTTCTCTACGCCTTCGACGAGTTCCGACGCCAACGCGGGCGGCTGATGCGGGCGCGGGAGGCGATCGCCGTGGGCAAGATTTCCGGCGCCGTGGGCACGTTTGCGCATTTGGACCCCGGGATCGAGGAAGATGCGCTGACGGAGCTCGGATTGGTGCCGGCGGCGATCTCGACCCAGATCGTGGCGCGGGATCGGCACGCCGAGTTCATCACGACCCTGGCGCAGCTTGCCACCTCGATCGAGCGAATCGCCGTCGAGATGCGTCACCTCGCACGCAGCGAGGTGGGAGAGGTACAGGAGTCGTTCGGCGCCGAGCAGAAGGGCAGCTCGGCCATGCCGCACAAGCGCAATCCCTGGCGCTTCGAGACCCTGACCGGGCTCGCGCGCGTGCTGCGGGGATACGCGCTCGCAGCCCTCGAGAATACGGTGCTCTGGCACGAGCGCGACATCTCGAACAGCTCCGTGGAGCGCGTGATCTGTCCCGACGCGACCACCGCAGTGCATTTCATGCTGCATCGCCTGGCGGGACTGCTGGATGGCCTGGAGGTCTTCCCGGAGCGCATGCGCCAGAACCTGGATGCGAGTCGTGGGCTCATCTTCTCCGGCGCGGTGCTGCTGGCACTCGCGCGCCATGGTCTCTCACGCCAGGAGGCGTATGGCCTGGTGCAGAAGCAGGCGCTGCTCACCTGGGACGAGGGTGGCCACCTCTACGATCGGCTGAGCCAGGACGCCGAGGTGCAGAAGCTGCTCAAGCCCGAAGAGCTCACGGAATGCTTCGACCTGGACCGTCAGCTTCGGCATGTGAACCGAATCTTCGAGCGCGTACTGGATCAGCCTGACTCCACCTCCGAGGAACGCAGATGAAGGTGAGCGTTCTGATTAAGCCCAAGGTCGGGGTGCTCGACCCCGAAGGACGCGCGCTGCAGCGCGCGCTCGAAGACCTGGGCTATGTGCAGGTGAAGGACGCGCAGATCGGCAAGCTCATCACGCTTGAGCTCGATGTCGAGGATCCGGAACGCGCTCGCGAGCTCGTACGCGAGATGTGCGAGAAGCTGCTCGCCAATCCGGTGATCGAGCAGTACGAGATTCGAGAGACGGACTAGGGCCCTACCTGGGGACCGAACCGACCCCACTGGGTTGCAAGGGCCGCCCTGGGATCGTGGAGGCCCGTCTCATGCTGGTTGTTCAGCAGGTCGCCGTCGGTAAAGTGCTCGAGCACGTGCCCCCATGGATCTCGCCAGTAGTCGAATATCTGGGAGCCCAGCAGGTGGCGGCCGATTCCGGCATGGTGCTCGTAGTCCGCCTGCTTCAGATGCTCGTGGCCGAGCATCACGGCGTCGATATCCTCCACCTCGAAGGCCGCGTGGTCGAAGCCCGCCGCTCCCACTCCGACGCAAAGCAGGGTGTGGTGATCGGTGTACTCCTCTCCGCGGTCACAGCGCATGAAAGAGGTGATGATGTTGTCACGCTTGCCAGCATAGATCTCGTCGGAGGAGATGAATCCGAAGCGTGTCTTGTACCACTTCTCGCTGGTCTGGAAATCGCTGACGCGCAGCACCGCATGGCCGAGCCGCTTGATACCGGCGGGGCCGGCCTCGACCCGCTGCAGCTCGCCCCAGCGCTGGCGGTCGCTGCCGCGGTTGAGTGGTGCCGCGCGGCGCACCGGCAAGGGGGCCAGCGGCTCCCGGCCGTAGACGATCTCGACCGCGAACCCGTCGGGGTCGGTGAAGCGCACCCGCTGGCCGCCCCCGGGCGCATCGAGCCTCTCAGGGGCAGAGGCGCCCTCCAGCTTTGCGGCGGCGGCGAGATCCTCGGCCTCGGCCGCCTCGAATGCGACCCCGCGGAATCCGGCGTCGCCGCGCTCGGTGACGTGAAGGTAGGGGGATGGGTCGGTGCCGCGCGCATAGAGCCGGTCGCCGTGGCGTGCGCTGATCACTAGCCCGAAAGCCGTCAGGAAGCGCTCCATCGCGTCGAGATCCGGCGCGGCGAAGCGAACGTACGCGATGTCCTTGACCTTGATCATGCGGCTCCTTGCTCAAGCGGCGCTTCCTCGATCAGGAAACGGCAAGGGGATCGTGCCACCTCCTCGGGCTTCTCAAGAGGGCCGAAGTGGCCGGCGCCCTGGATCCACTCAATGCTGAAATTGGGCTCGCTGGCGTGGCCCAGAAAGAGCTAGCCAATGGCCTAGCCGCGCGAGCCCTGGCGGAACTCGCGCCGGCCCGGGTGCCAGATGAGGGGAGGCGAGGGGGCCGGCTCGTCCAGCGCCAACGCCAGTGTGTTGGCCAGATATTGGGTGCGTGAGGCGAAGAAGGGCCAGAGCATGGTCTCGAGCTGAGGGGCTCCGGCACGCCACGCCTCTACTTGCGAGTGTCTGCTCTCGTGAAAAAGTCGCCTCATCAGAGCTCGTTCGCTCGCAAGTCCGCCCCACAGCCCCCGCCAGTGGGCACGCATTCGGGTGAAGGCGCTGTGGGGGGCGACGCGTAGCTCGTTCCGCAGCGCGGCCTCGAGCTGCTGCGCCAACAAGTTCTCGATCTCCGCGAGTTCCCGCCAGCTGTGGCTCGAGACGAGCTCCGGACGGCCTCGTGCACGAACCGCGAATCCCCGCGCGTTTCCCTCGGCCTCGACGAGCGCAGCGCGCAGAACGCGCACTGTCTCGTCGTAGCTGAGTCCCCCATGCATACGCAGAAGCTAGCGAGCCCGCCGCATACGCGCCGCTGTGCTTCCCGCCCAGGCCAGCGCCCGAAGCTGGTATACTCGGACGTTCCGCGGCCTACGCAACACGACGGTGTGGCCTGGGACCACTGGACGACTGAGGTTTCGCTCGTGAACATCCTCGGGATTTCAGCCTTCTATCACGATAGCGCCGCCTGCCTCGTGCGGGATGGCCGGATCCTGGCGGCCGCGCAGGAGGAGCGCTTCACGCGCAAGAAGCACGACGCCGGGTTTCCCAGCCACGCCCTCGAGTACTGTCTGGAGGCGGGCGGGATCGGGGCCGAGGAGCTGGACCTGGTGGCGTTCTACGACAAGCCCCTGCTCAAGTTCGGCCGCATTCTCGAGACCTATCTCACGTACGCACC
Source organism: Deltaproteobacteria bacterium (assembly GCA_004356455.1). GTDB lineage: Bacteria > Myxococcota_A > UBA9160 > SZUA-336 > SZUA-336 > SMWZ01. The sequence goes on along the minus strand of SMWZ01000139.1, from coordinate 4,454 downwards.
TCTGGGCTTCAAACTGTTCCTGATGGGGCTGCCGCTGTGGCTGCGTCAGAAGCTGCACACGCCGCGCGAGCTCGACCGTGGTCTCGGGGGTGCCTACAAGAAGCGCTATGTCTTTACCGAGCATCACGAGTCCCACGCCGCGAGCGCTTTCTTCCCGTCGCCTTTTCGAGAGGCGGCGGTACTGACCCTCGATGGTGTCGGAGAGTGGGCCACCGGCAGCATCGGCGTTGGGCGTGAGAACAAAATCGAGCTCCTGCGCGAGCTTCATTTTCCCCACTCCCTGGGCCTGCTCTACTCTGCGTTCACTTACCTATGCGGCTTTAAGGTCAATAGCGGAGAGTATAAGCTGATGGGACTCGCGCCCTACGGCGAGCCGAAGTACCGCGACCTGATGCTCGAAAAGCTGCTCGATCTCAAGCCCGACGGCTCTTTCAGAATGGACATGTCCTACTTCGGGTACTGCCGCACGGACCGCATGATCACGAAGAAGATGGAGCGGCTCTTCGGGGGGCCGGCCCGGCGCCCCGAAACACCGATCGCGCAGCGAGAAATGGACATCGCGGCCTCGATCCAGGCCGTGACCGAAGAGATCATGCTGCGGATCGCGCGCTACGCGCACGAGCTCACGGGACTCTCGAATCTTGTTCTGGCCGGGGGGGTGGCTCTCAACTGCGTGGCGAACGGCCGTATTCTCAGGGAGGGGCCCTTCGAGCAGCTCTGGATCCAGCCGGCGGCGGGCGATGCCGGCGGCGCCGTGGGCGCCGCGCTCTTTGCCTGGCACCAGCTGATGGAGAAACCACGCCAGCCCGCAGCCCACGATGCGCAGAGCGGCTCCCTACTTGGGCCAAGCTATACCGAGGCTGAGATCCGCGCGTACCTGGACTCCGCGGGCGCGCACTATCGCAAGTTCGAACGCGAGCAGGATCTGGTCGATGAGATCGCCACGCTGGTTGCGAGCGAGCACGTGGTTGGTCACATGGCTGGCCGCATGGAGTTCGGTCCGCGCGCCCTCGGAAGTCGCTCCATCCTGGGCGATGCGCGCTCGTCCAAGATGCAGTCCGTGATGAATCTGAAGATCAAGTTTCGGGAGTCCTTCCGCCCCTTCGCTCCCTGCGTTCTACGCGACGATGTGGATACCTACTTCGAGATGCGGCCCCAAGAGGACAGCCCGTATATGCTGCTGGTGGCGCCTGTTCGCGAGGACAAGCGCATGCCGGAGGCTTCGGAGCAGCTGACCGGTCTGGAGAAGCTCAAGCAGCTGCGCTCGGTGGTGCCGGCGATCACGCACGTTGACTACTCCGCACGGGTGCAGACGGTCGACGCGGAACGGTACCCGCGCTTGCACGGAATCCTCTCGAGCTTCAAGAGGAAAACGGGCTGCCCCGTCATGATCAACACCAGCTTCAATGTGCGGGGCGAGCCTATCGTCTGCACCCCGCAGGACGCCTATCGCTGCTTCATGGCCACCAACATGGACGCGCTCGTAATCGACAACTTCCTGTTGCTGAAACCGGACCAGCCGAACGCAAAGACCATCGATGTCGATGCGTATCTGGCCGAGTTCGAGCTGGACTGACGCCATGAAGATGGTCGAGCTCGACTTCAATCCGGATGCGCGTACGCTGCGCCAGTTCGGGCTGATCGCCCTGGTGGCGTTTCCGCTCGTGGGCGGGATCTGCTACTGGCACGGGGGGCTCTTTGGCTTCGACTTCGGTCAGGCGGCGCGCACGGTCAGCGTCGTGCTCGTGGGCCTGGGACTGGCCGCGGGACTGCTGGCCTGGTTGGCCCCACGGGCGGTGCGTCCCCTCTACGTGGGACTGCTGCTGATCACGGCCCCGATCGGGTTCGTGCTCTCGTATGTGATCCTGGGGGTCTTGTTCTATCTTCTGATTACGCCGCTGGCGCTGGTGCTTCGCCTCGTGGGTTACGATCCTTTGAAACGCGAATTCGAGCGCGAGCTGGAGACCTACTGGGTGGAGGTCGAGCCGCGGGCCTCGAAAGAGAGCTATTTCCGGCAATTCTGAGCGGGCGTTGGAACAGGAACGAAGGAAGAGCAGTATGTCCGAAGAGACCCCCGCCCAGGGGAGCAAGGAATTCGAGGCCGGGCTGAAGCAGGCCCGCACCGGGCTGGTGATCGAGTTCTGGGATTTCCTCAAACACAACAAGAAATGGTGGCTGGCTCCGATCATAATATCCATTCTGGGGCTGGGCCTGCTGGTCCTGCTCGGAGGGAGCGCCGCCGCTCCGTTCATATACACGCTGTTTTAATTCGAGAAGGGGCATGACGGACCTGGCTTCCCATGCAGGGGTGCGCGTAGGGGTGATCGTCTTTCCCGGGTCGAACGACGATCGAGACCTGGCGTATGCCTTCGAGCTGCTGGGTGCCGAGGTCGCGATGGTCTGGCACAAGGACGCACGCCTGCCGGAGGACCTGTGCGGCCTGGCCATCCCCGGTGGGTTTACCTACGGCGATTACCTGCGCGCAGGTGCGATGGCGCGTTTTTCACCCGTTATGCGGGCGTTGGAGCTGCAGGCCCGCGCCGGCCTTCCGGTGCTCGGCATCTGCAACGGCTTCCAGATCCTGTGCGAGGCGGGTCTGCTGCCTGGGGCGCTGGTGCGCAACCGCGACCTGCGCTTCCGCTGCCTCGATGTGCGGGTGGGCAGCGAGGACGTCGGACTCTTCCAGGGAGGACTGGCGCCTGGTAGCGAGCTGGTGATGCCGATCAAGCACGGCAAGGGGGCCTATGTGCCCGCTCCGGGTACCGCACCCCGCGTGGCCTTCCGCTATCTGGGCGAGAACCCGAACGGCTCCACCGATGGGATCGCGGGGGTGGTGAACGCGGCGGGGAACGTGCTGGGCCTCATGCCCCATCCGGAGCACGCGGTGGATCCGGCTCTGGGCGGTACGGACGGATCGGTCCTGCTGCGCGCCTTTCTCGGTCGCTGCAGGCGGCCTGCGGCCGCCGCATGAACGATCCGCAGGTCAATCTCGAGCTCGCCCGTGAGCATGGGCTGAGCGATGCCGAGTACGAGCAGATCTTGAAGATCCTGGGGCGCGTACCCAGCTTTCCCGAGCTCGGGATTTTCTCGGTCATGTGGTCCGAGCACTGCTCCTACAAGTCCAGCAAGTCCCACCTTCAAACCCTTCCGAGCGAGGGCCCCGCCGTGCTCGAGGGCCCGGGCGAGAACGCCGGCGTGGTCGATATCGGCGATGGGCTGGCCGCGGTCTTCAAGATCGAGAGCCACAACCACCCCTCCTTCATCGAGCCGCACGCGGGCGCCGCCACCGGGGTGGGGGGCATCCTGCGGGACATCTTCACCATGGGCGCGCGCCCGCTGGCATCACTCGATTCGCTGCGCTTCGGGCCGCTCGATGAGCCGCACCAACGCTACCTCGTGCGCGGCGTGGTCTCGGGCATCGCCGACTACGGGAACTGCTTCGGCTGCGCCACCGTGGGGGGCGAGCTCACGTTTCACCCACGCTACCGCGACAACATCCTCGTCAACGCTATGAACGTGGGGATCGTGCGCCAGGACCGCATCTTTCGCGCGCGCGCCAGCGGCGCGGGCAACCCCGTGATCTACGTGGGCTCGAAGACCGGTCGTGACGGTATCCACGGCGCCAGCCTGCTCGCCTCGAGAGAGTTCGACGAGGGCAGCGCGTCGCTGCGCCCGACGGTGCAGGTGGGCGATCCGCTGACGGAGAAGCTCCTGCTCGAGGCCTGCCTCGAGGCGATGGAGACCGGCGCCATCATTGGCATCCAGGACATGGGTGCGGCGGGGCTGACCTGCTCGGGCTTCGAGATGGCATCCCGCTCGGGTACGGGTATCGAGCTGGACCTCGATCGTGTGCCGCAGCGGGAGACGGGGATGACGCCCTACGAGCTCCTGCTCTCGGAATCGCAGGAGCGGATGCTGCTGGTCGCCGAAGCCGGCCGGGAGTCCGAGCTTCTCAGTGTCTTCACAAAGTGGGATCTGGACAGCGCAGTGGTTGGGCGCGTCACCGACGATGGTCACATGCGGGTGCGTTGGCACGGCGAGGTCGTGGTGGAGATTCCGGTGGACCCGATCGCGCGCAGCGCTCCCGTCTACGAGCGTCCGACCACTCCGCCTCCGGATCTGGCGCAGCGACAGCAGCTCGACCTGACGACGCTGCCACCGGAGAAAGAACCCTCGCAGACCCTGCTCGATCTGCTCGCCTCGCCCAACCTGTGCTCCCGACTCTGGGTCTACGAGCAATACGACCAGCTGGTGCAGGCCAGCACGGTGCTGCGGCCGGGTGGCGATGCGGCGCTGGTACGCGTACCGGGCACGCAGCGGGGCCTGGCTCTCAGCACGGATTGCAACCCGCGCTTCTGCTGGCTCGACCCCTATCTCGGCGCTCAGCACGCTGTTGCGGAGGCCGCGCGCAATGTGGCCGTGACGGGCGCAAGGCCGCTGGCGGTGACCAACTG
>SMWZ01000138.1 GCA_004356455.1 Deltaproteobacteria bacterium | reverse complement strand
GTGAGCGGTTGCGTCCCATTTAGTGCTGGCTTCTTTCCGGCTACGGGCCAGATGACCTGCTGGGACAGCGGAGGGTCGGTGGTCATGTGTGAGGGGACGGATCACGATGGGGATATCCAGGCGGGGGCGACGCTCAGCTATGTGGACAACGGCGATGGCACCATCACGGATCTGAATACGGGGCTGATGTGGGAGAAGAAGAGTGACGACGGGACGATCCACGATCAGGACGCAGACTACACCTGGGATAACACCTTTACGGTGCACGTGGCGACACTAAACAGCTCGACCTTCGCCGGGCACACGGACTGGCGCGTGCCAAATCGCAAGGAGCTAGAGAGCATCCTCGACTTAGAGACGTTCAACCCGTCGGTCGATCCCGTATTCAATACGGGTTGTGAGCCCGCCTGCACGGTCACCACGTGTAGCTGTACGCTTCCGTCCTTGGTCTACTGGTCGTCTACGTCCTTCGCCAGCGTCCCGTCAATCGCTTGGACCGTCGGATTCATCAATGGCAGCGTGGCAGGCAACAGCAAGAGCGGCAACGGCTTCGTGCGGGCGGTGCGAGGCGGCCTGTGAGGGGTGATGAGCTGCTGTAAAGCCGCAATGGTGGCTACCGTGTTCGAATGCTGGGCGGCGGCTCTCAGACCATCCTCACGCCGCCAGCGGGAGCCTGATTCGGGTGCAGTGTGAGGGTCGAACCGGGCCCCGGCACCCACTGCCCCCGGGAGCAGTGGATGACTGAGCTTCTAACACTAGAAGGGCAGGGGCTCCAGGCCCAGCCGCGTCTTCGCAATCTCGACGTAGTTGCGCTCGTCGAACACCAGGTGGGAGGCCCCGACAAACATGTCGCGGAAGCAGCGTTGCAGTCGGCTCGGGTTGCGCAGCCCTCCGCTGCCCGAGGCTTCGTAGGCGAAGACGGTAGCTGCCTTCGCCACGTGTGTGACGTAGCTCGCTGCGGCCCGAGTCTCACGGATTCGCTCCATACGTCGGTCTTTGGATTCGCTTCTAGTGACGGCGTCTACGGCGCTGCTATAGGCTTCGCGCGCAAGTAATCGAGCGGACCGCAGCGCCATCGTGTGCAGGCCGAGGTCTCGCTGGAACGTCTGCTGCTCGCGCAGCGGCAACGCGCCCATCCGTGCACGCCCCGCGTTCACGATCTCCACAATCTCGTGAAGCGCCCGCCTCGCCACGCCCAGCGCCCACGCGCAGGTGCTGATGGTTCCGAGCGGGACCGGGCCCAGTCCGTAGAGGGCGCCGCCGCTGGTCGGCCGCGTCTCGAAGAGCGAGAAGGTCAAACCCTCCTCGACGAACTGCTCGGGCACCTCGAAGTCGAAGCTGCCCGTGCCGCGCAAGCCCATTACGTCCCAGTTTCCCTTGATCAGCACCCGCTCGATGGGGACGATGAAGGCGCGCAGCAGCGGGAGACCGTTCTCGAACGCGGGCGGCTGGCCATCGTGCATCTCCATCGCCGTTCCGCCCATGAATTCGGAATGCCCGCACCCGCTCCCGAATGGGTAGCTCCCCGACACCCGGAACCCCCCGGCTTCCTTGTGGGCGACACCGAGCGGAGCGAACATGCCGGCGGCGGCTCGGGCGCAAGCCAGGCGCTTTGCGTGGTCTGGCGCCAGATAGGCCGAGTACGCCATGACGGTCGTGTTCTGCGCGAACGACCAGCCCACCGAGCCATCGGCAAAGGCGATCTCCTCGCAGACCTCGAGAATGGTGCTGCTGTCGGCCTCGAACCCTCCCAGCTCTCGTGGAACCAGTAGACGAAAGAGCCCCGACTCGCACAGCGCGTCCACGATGGGCGGGGTCATGTTCTGGCTCTGCTCGACGCGGTCCGCCTCCGATTCGATGAGGCCGCGCAGTTCTCGCGCGGCAGTCAAGGGTTGAGTCGCACTCATGCGCAGTCTGCCTCCATGGGATCTCGTCAAAGCTTCGCTTGAAGCCCGGGAACGCCTCGGTCTCACGCATGCTACCACCGCCCAGGGTGAGGGGATCAAGGGACTCGTCGGACCACTGGTGGCAATGCAAGAGCGCGTGTGGCGCGTCAAGCTTCTCTAGCGCGGGACCGAAGGATAGGCGGAATCATGGAAGAGCAAGATGGCAGCAACCGCCGCCGCTACCCCCGCATCCGCGCCGAAGCGGTGCTGGGAATCCACCGGGTCGACGGGGCGACCTAGCGGGCCGAGACTCTCGATCTCGGGGTCGGTGGGGTCCGCCTGCAGTGCTCGGGACTGGAGGTGGATATTGGGGACGTCATCGAGGTGACGATCCAGCTCGCGGACCGCAGCGTCACGCTGAAGGCCAAGGTCATTCGGCTCGGTCATCCGGATCTGCTGGTGCAGGACGTTGCACTCGAGTTCCTGGACGTGGACCCGAAGACGCTGGAGCGCCTCTACGACCTCGGGCTCTGGGAGTACGTGGACGAGCCCGATAAGTAGACCGTCAGCGCCGTCCCACTCGCAGCCGCCAGAACCCGGTCCCCAGCAGCAGCCACGCCAGTAGCGCAAACGCCCAACTCGGGAGAGCCGGCACGGGCGGGTTGTTGCCGAGGTCGCCGGGCAGCACGCCCAGGCCGTCGGGAAAGGCCAGGCCCTGGCGCACGATCTGGGGCGTCTGGGGATGGTTGGCCCCGTCGAACCGGATGCGCCAGATCTTGCCGTTGGGTCCGGGCCCGAGGGAGGGAAAGGTCCCGACGAGGTCGAGGTCCGTGTAGTAAAGCGTTCCGTCGGAGTCGACGGCGAGCCCCTGAGGCGTGCCGAAGGGGTTCGTGCCGTTGGGATCGAGCAGGGACTCGTTAGGATCCAGGATCATGCGCACGAGGTTGCCGTTGGGGTCGTACTCCCCAATCTCTCCGGTCAGGATCGAGGCTGCGTACAGGTTGCCGTTGCGGGCGATGGCAAGGCCGGTGAAGGTGGTAGCGCCCATCGCGGAGAGCGTCTCGCGGTTCACGCTGTCCGCCAAGGGGGAGCCCAGCGCATCGGTGTCACCACAGCCGTCGTCCGGGTCGGGGGAGGTGGGGAACGGCGGCGAGAAGCGGTGGACCGCAAGTCCGCTCGAAGACGAGATGTAGACGCGTCCCTGCGCGTCCAGCGCGAGTGATCCGGCGGTTCCGATGTCGACGGCGAGCTTGCAGAAGTTGGTGCTCGGCTCGTTCGAGTTGGGGTACTCGCCGGGCAGTCCCGGAAACTGGTCGTAAGGCGGGAACCACAGGATGAGCTGGCCGTTGGGCGTTCCGAAACCCTGCTCACCCACCTCGCTGGTGAAGAGGATCCCGCTCGGGTCGAAGACACAGCCGAAGGGCTCGGCGCCGGATACGAAATAGGTCGCCGTGAGCTTGCCCACCTGCGTGCCGTCCGCCTCGAACACGCCCCAGCCCGCGGGGGGTGTGGGCTGGCCCGTATCCTCTCCCGCGATGAAGCGGCCGCTGCCATCGGGAAAGAGGCAGATCTGCCCGTTGATATCGCGCCCGTTGGGATCGATGCTGGCGCGCTCGATCAGGATGTCCTCGTTCAGCGGGGGATTCTTGATGGTGTCGATGTCATAGCGACGCAGACGGTTGCCCTCGGCGCCGACCAGAAGCTCCTGCACCGCCGCCGCGGGGGCGGCGCCCGAGTGGATACAGAGGATGGTGGCGAGGGTCAGGAGGATCGCTCTCATGGGACTACCTAAGCTCCACCCTATCAGGTGATAATCCCGATTGACCATGCGTATCCTCGTTACCGGCGGAACCGGGCTGGCCGGGTGCCACACCACGGCCGCGCTGCGCGCGGATGGCCACGAGGTACGCCTGCTTGTCCGCGATCCCGCGCGCATTGCCCATGCGTTGGGGCCACTCGGGATTGAGCGCATCGAGCACGTCGTGGGTGACGTCACGCAGCGGGCTGCGGTGGAGTCCGCCCTCGATGGCTGTGACGCTGTCGTGCACAGCGCGGCGCTCTTCACGCTGGATCGCCGCCGGGCGGCCGAGGTCCAGCTCACCAACGAGGTCGGGACCGAGCTCGTGCTCGGGACGGCCACACGACTCGGCCTGGATCCGATCGTGCACGTATCGAGCGTCGCGGCCCTGTTCCCGCCCGATGGTCCGACACTCACGCCCGACACCAGTGTGAAGCGACCGCGAGACATGTATGCGTCCTCCAAGGCCAACGCCGAGCGCATCGCCCGTCGGCTTCAGGAGCAAGGAAAGCCCGTCACGATCGTCTATCCGGGATCGATCTGGGGGCCACACGACCCCACGCTGGGCGATGGCATCCGCGCGATCCTGGACTACATTCGATGGGGGCTGCTGCCGGACACGCCGGGTGGTATGCCGATGATCGATGTGCGCGACCTGGCCGCGCTGCAGGTTGCGGCCATGCAGCCCGGGCGGGGGCCACGCCGGTTCATGGCGGGCGGACATTTTCTGCGCTTCGCGGAGCTGGGCGAGATTCTCACCCGGCTGACGGGTCGCCGCTTCTGGGCCCCGAAGGCTCCGGGGGTTGTACTGCGCGCAATCGGTCGTACTTCGGACGTTGCGCGACGTCTACTCGGGGTCGAGCTGGCACCCTCGCACGAGGCCATGGTCACGCTGATCCGAGGTGTGCCCTGCGACGACTCCCGTACCCGGGCGGAGCTGGGCGTGAAGGCGCGCTCCCCTGAGGAGACGCTACGTGACACGCTACGCTGGATGTACAAGCGGGGTGTCGTGAGCGCCCGCGATATTGGACGACTTGCAGACTAGGGAGAACTTGATCGGGACATGAAACTGGGGCCCGACGGCTCCTGGACCATCGTCCTCAGCCGCCGCGACCCCGGTGTCCCCAACTGGGTCTCCACGGCAGACCGCCGCCGCGGGCTGATCCAGATGAGCGTCAGCGCCGCGGGGGCGTCGTTGTGTAATCCTGCTCGCGGACGCAGTATGAGGGCTTCAGGGGGAAAAGATCATGCGGTCCCCGTCACCCGTGATGGCCATGCTGCTGTGTGGGTGGCTGTGGTGGCCCAGCTTCGCAGCGGGTCAGATCGTGGAGGTGCCGACGTTTGAGCTAGGCCCGCCCCTCGAAGGCCATCTACAGGATGTCGACGTGGCCGTCGCTACGGACGGCTCGATCGTCTTCATCTGGGGCGAGTACGATCTGGGCGGTCCGGACAAGAACGACCACGCAGTCACCCACTGGTGGTCGCCCCTGGGCATCCCACTTGCCCCGCCCCAGGTGGCCGACACCGATGGCCACGTTCATAACCCGAACCTGAGCTCGGATACACGCGGCGGCTACGTGGCGGCCTGGTTGTGGGTGAAGAACGGCCAGGCGTACCTGCCCTTCGGTCGGCGGCTCACGAACGCCGGCGTGGGCCAGCTCGGAAGCGTGGACTTCGACGCCGACCCGGAGCGGCTCACGCGCAGCGCCGCGCCCTGGCCCATCGCCGTGGGTCTGCCCTCGGGCTCGGTCTACCTGTGGGACTACGGGGGACTCTGGGCGCGCATGTTCGACCCGCTGGGACAGCCCCGGGGGGATCCCTTCCTGATCACGCAGGAGCCGGTGCTGCACGCGTCTCCCTACGAGCGGGACGCGGAAGTTCTGCCCGATGGAGGATTCGTGGCGGTCTGGCGGGATCTCTTCAACCACGAGGTGCCGAGCTGGGGACGGATCATGGGACCCGATGGCGCGCCGCGCGGCGATCAGTTTGGAATCAGCAGTGTGTTCCAAGTGCGACGCGTGGCCGTGAGCCCCAGCGGGCGCATTGCGGTGGTGGGTGTTTCGGGGGGCGAGGAGGGCTCCAGGATCTGGGGGCTGCGACTCGATCCCAATGGCGGAAGCCTGGGAGACCCTTTCCTCGTGCACCAGGACGAGCCGGGCACGTATCTCCGCCCCGAGATCGAGTTCGATCATTTCGACAACATGCTTGTGACCTGGGCCGCGTTTCGAACCGACGCCGGGCTCCAGGTCAAGCCACCCTTCGGCCGTGCGTTCTCGGCGGATGGGATGGCCCAGGGTCCCGCCTTCGCCCTCTCCGATGAGGCCGGCGTCCAGATCCGCACGGTACGCCTGCTCCCTAACATCTATGGCGGTAGCGGCGTGGTGAATGTCTGGTACGCGCACGGGCGCGCCTTCGGGAATATTGTCTCCGTTTGCGGCGAGAGCAGCGCGACCTGCGGCGACGGCGTAGTCTTCGGCGCCTGCGAGCAGTGCGACGATGGCCCCGCCAACAGCGACACCGAGCCCGACGCCTGTCGTACCTCCTGTACCTCGGCGAGTTGCGGCGACGGCGTGGTCGATACGGGAGAGGAGTGCGACGACGGCAACCGCGCAGCCTGCGATGGCTGTGACCAGGTGTGCCGCGCAGAGGTCGGTGGAACCTGCGGCGACGGCATCGTGCTCGGCAGCTGCGGCGAGCAATGCGACCACGGCAACGTGGTGGCGGGCGACGGCTGCTCGGCGCTGTGCCGGCTTGAGCGCGTGGGGGGCGGCTCGACGCGGCGCGCGTGCTATGGCGACTGGCGGGTCGACAATCCGACCAACCGGCCCTTTCTCGACAAGCGGGGCCGCGTGAGCCGCAAGCAGTACTGTGTGGACAACGATCCGCTCTGCGACCACGATGGGGGTGTCACCGGGAGCTGTACCTTCCACGTTGGCGTGTGCGCCAACGCCACGGATCTGCCCGACTGTTTTTCGAGCTCGCTCACGAGCTTCGAGCTGGCTCGGCCCTCGGCGCAGAAGGCGGCCACCGACCCCATGGACGGGGAGGCGCGCGCCAACGTGCTGGCCGCGGTTGCGCCGCTCATCGGCTCGAGCGAGAGGGATGTCTGCAGCGATCTCTTCGACGTACGTGTGCCGCTGCGCGGCAAGCCCTCGAGCTTGCGCAAGGGCAAGAAGGTGCTCTTCATGCGCGCGCACAGTTCCAGCGGATCCGACAAGAACAGTCTGAAGCTCACCTGTCTCACCGAGCCCGAGCCCGCGAGCTTCAGCGAGGTATGGGACGAGGTGCTGCAGCCGCATTGCGTGTTCTGCCACAAGCCTGAGGAGAGCTGCTGCAACTTCCTGGACTTCACCACCCGGACCACGTCCTGGCTCAGTCTGCAGGGCGCGGGACAGGGCGCATGCGCGGGCAGCCCTAGGGTTGTTGCCGGGGACCCGGAGCAGAGCCTGCTGTACCAGAAGGTCGCCCGGCCCCACGGCCAGGTCTGCGGCGCGCGCATGCCGGCCCAGCTCCACTTCCCCGAGGACTTCGAGAGCTGCACGGGCAAGCAGTGCCTGGCGCCAGACGAGATCGAGCTCATTCGCCAGTGGATCCTGCAGGGCGCGCGCAATAGCTGAACCGCCCTGGCGGCGCGAGCGGGAGGTGCAGCTCCCACGCGTGCGCTAGGGTTCCCTGCGGCGGCCAGCCGCGGTGTCCGGTGGGGACGCCACCGGGAGCGGGGGATCCGATGCATCTCGAAGTAGAGGAGACGGGGCCCGTCGAGCGCAAGCTGCGCATCGAGATCCCGACCACCGACGTCGATGCTGCGTTCGAGGGTGTCTACCGCGAGCTGGGGAAGAAGGCGCGGATCCGCGGCTTCCGCCCCGGCAAGGTACCGCGCTCCGTGGTGGAGAAGTACTACGGCGAGCAGGCGCGCAGCGAGGTGCTCGAGCGTCTGGTGCACGCGACATTGCCCAAGGCGCTGAAGGACGCCGAGCTCACCCCCGTGGTGGAGCCGCGCCTCGAGCCCCCGGGAACGCCCAACGAGGGGGAGGCCTTCGCCTACGAGGCCACGATCGAGATTCGTCCGACGATCGAGCTCAAACAGGTGGGAGGCCTGAGCGTTAAGCGGCCGCAGCTGCCCGAGCCCGAGCAGGATCCCGTGGAGCAGCATCTCGAGGAGCTGCGGTTGGGGCAGGGGCAGCTGCTCGACGAGCCCGAGGGCACGAGTGCGTCGCGCGGACACTTCGTCGTGATTCACTACAAGGCGCAGCTGGAGGGCCAGCCGCCCGACAAGCACAAGAACCAGGAGACCACGCTGGAGCTCGGCGGGGGCCAGAGCCTGCCCGGGTTCGAGGACGAGCTGGTCGGCATGGTCGCGGACCAGGAGCGAGACTTCGAGCTGTCACTCCCGGCGGGCGATCCCGAGACGCAGGAGCCTCCCAAGAATGCCACCTTCCACGTGAAGCTCATTGCCATCAAGCGCCGCGAGCTGCCGGAGCTGGATGACGAGTTCGCGAAGGACGTCTCTGAGTTCGCCACGCTGCAGGAGCTGCGCGATGATCTGGCACAGCGCGTCAGAGCTGGCCGCGAGGCGGAGGAGAAGCGCCTGCTGCGCGAGGCCGTGGTCGATGCCCTGATTGAGGCGAATCCCTTCCCCGTGCCGGAGGGTCTGGTCTCGAAGCAGCTCGCCAACCGCATCGGACGAGCTGCATCCCAGCTGCACAAGCAGATTCCCGAAGAGCAGCTCGGCCGCATGATCGCGAGCTGGCGTGAGGAGTGGCGACCCCAGGCGGAACGCGACGTGCGCCTGTCCCTGCTGGTGCCCGAGATCGCCAAGGCGCAGGAGATCGAGGTGTCAGCCGAAGCCGTCGACGAACATCTGCGTCGGGTGGCCAAGGAACGCGGCCGCTCGCTCAGCGCCTTGAAGCGCAGTTACCGCGAACAGGGGCTTCTGGATGCGCTGGAGGGGGGTCTGCTGGAAGAACGCGTGGTTGAATTCCTGGTGTCGGAGGCTACCCTCTCTGGCACTTAAGTCTCCGGAACGGAAGGGGAATCACGCATCCCCCTCCCCCCCCCGATCCCCTTTTCTCCCGCTGAATTCGTTACAATAGAAAGAGGATGTCGATGCTGATTCCGATGGTGATCGAGCACTCGCACCGGGGCGAGCGCGCCTACGACATTTACTCGCGCCTGCTCAAAGATCGGATCATCTTTCTCGGCAGCCCCATTCTGGATGACGTGGCCAACGTGGTGATTGCGCAGCTGCTCTTCCTGGAAGCTGAGGATCCCGAGAAGGACATTCACATCTACCTCAACTCCCCGGGCGGGGAGGTGAGTGCGGGGCTCGGGATCTACGACGCGATGCAGTACGTGGGGCCGGAGGTGGAGACCATCTGCATGGGCCAGGCGGCCAGCATGGCGGCCATCCTGCTGGCGGGAGGAGCCAAGGGCAAGCGTTACGCCCTGCCCCATACCCGTGTCATGATCCATCAGCCGCTGGGTGGCGTGCAGGGGCAGGCCACCGACATCCAGATCCATGCGGAGGAGATCCTGAAGCTCCGCACCAAGATGAACGAAATCCTGGCCCGCCACACCGGCCGCGACGTATTGGAGGTGGAGAAGGACACCGAGCGGGACCGGTTCATGTCGGCGCAGGAAGCGCTCGATTACGGCATCATCGATCGCATCATGGAGAAGCACGTGAGCTTGGTCGGAGGGACCAAGGGGTGAAGAAAAGGGAGGAGAATACCAGTCTGGCGTGCTCCTTCTGCGGCAAGAGTCAGAAGGAGGTTAAGAAGCTCATCGC
>SMWZ01000137.1 GCA_004356455.1 Deltaproteobacteria bacterium | reverse complement strand
CCGTACCGAAAAGTGCCCTGGGGGACAGCGGTGGCAATGTTCCGCAAGACCTGGCGCCACGTGCGCCTGCTGGGGCGCTTGACGGCATGGTCCGCCGGCTCGCTCGGCTGCCTCTTCGCGCTCTACCATGCGGCCTCCAGGGCGCGTGGCCTCATGGCTCCTTACACCGGCGAGCTGTCCCAGACACACATCCTCTTCGGTTGGCTTTTCTGCCCCCTCAGCATCCTGGTACTGATCTGGGTCTGGCCGAGCTTCGTGCGGCGATCGCTCTCGATCGACTCGAGCTGGCTTAAGATCCTGAGGACCTTCGTGGCGGTCCTGATCTGCCTTGTGGGCGCGGGGCTGGGGACCGCGGTCGCAACCGACCAATACGGCCCACTCTGGACCTGGGTGCTCCTGGCCGCGGCGGCCGGCTCCCTCATCTGCCTCGTCATTCCCCGCCTGGTGTTCTCCTTCCTGCGACCCAACGTGTTCTCACGCGACGTCCTCTCCCTGAACCTCAAGCTGCGGGCCGTGGTAGCCGCCCGTTGCGTGATCGGGATCGCGCTCGTGGGGGTTATTGCGGCTCCCAACTTCCTGCGCTTCAGCTCGCGAGCACGGACAGACGAGGTCAGGCTCAATCTCGGCGCGATTCGGGCGGCCGAGCAAGCGTACTTCAACGAGTTCGGCACCTACGTGGCTGCCGATCCCCACCCGAAGAAAACATCGGGATCGGCCGGGACACCCTGGCGGCAGCGCGAGGGCGAGACGGTCCGGGGTTTCGACCTGCTGGGCTGGGAGCCCGGGGCGGATGTCTACTGCCGCTATGGCGTGACGGTCCGCTATCGCAGGGGCCGGGCCACGGCCTTCACCGCGGAAGCGATCTGCGATTTCGACGGGGACGGCGTGCATTCCAGCTGGGGCTATATCGAACCCGCGCCCGGATTCTCCATCGGCATCCCGGGACCCTTCGCAGCCTGCCCGTCGATCGGCGCGTACGACCGTGAGAGCGGTCAATACCGCCTGCGATGGATGGGACCCTGCGATGAAAAATCCGGTCAGACGATCTTCTGATGCGTCGTAGTCGCATGGCCCTCGTCGCGCTGCCCTGCGGCAGCGCCTGCTGGCCCCTGCTCATGCTATCGGGCGCCTTAGCGCCTATCTGCCAGCCGCTGGATCCCGAGGGGGGGCGTGAGCTGACCGCCCTCATACCCGCCGCAGCCATGACGCCCTTGATCGCGATCCTGCTGGGTGCGGTGGCGGACTTCCGTATCAAGCTCAGCCGTGGGCAGCTTGGGGGTTCGTGGTGCGCAGAGCTAGGCGTGACGCTGGGCCTGGTGAGCCTGCTCGCGCTGATGGCGATGCCCAGATTCCTCATATTCCAGCAGCAGGGCAGACAGAACAAGGCTTTCCAGACCATCCAGCGTGCGCAGCAACGCTAGCATGCTCTCTACCCCGAGGTGGGCTATAGCCCGGACCTGAGATCGCTCGGTCCTCCGCCGGCCGACGCCTCGAAGTCGGCGCAGCACGCGGGTCTGCTGGATCCTGAGCTGCAGGCCGGTCTCTATTGTCATGGCAAGGAACCGCTCCGCTATACACCACGCGCCGACGCTGATGGGAAGATCGCGG
The DNA here is from genome assembly GCA_004356455.1 of Deltaproteobacteria bacterium. Lineage (GTDB taxonomy): Bacteria > Myxococcota_A > UBA9160 > SZUA-336 > SZUA-336 > SMWZ01. The sequence goes on along the minus strand of SMWZ01000137.1, from coordinate 8,219 downwards.
GCTACAGCATCCGGATCGAGTCGCACGGGGTCACGCGCGTGAGGGACGAGACCGGTAAGACGTCCACGACCATCGATCCGAATCTCTGACCCTCACTCACGTAGTGGTCGGCGCGGGTCAGCGTCGGGTTGAGGCGAGGGGCGCGGGTACGGGCAGGAGCACATTCATACCCCTGCCACGGCCGTCGCGTGCGCGATCTGTGCCTGCGGTCAGGCCGCCGGGGGCTTCATGTCCTCGGACGCAACGTCCTGCATGTGCTGCGCAAAGTTCCAGTGATGTCCTTCGCGGTCCAGCGCGTAGTACATGCGGTCGCCCCAGAACATGTCCCGTGGCTCGGACATGATCTTCGCGCCCACGCCCTTTTCCCTCGGGGGTGCCTGGGCCATACCAATCTCCTGCTGGGGCAAGGGGCTTTAGCGCGCACCCCGCGTGGGTTGGCACTACCCCGAGCATCGAGCCCGGGGAATCAGCGTCGGCGGCGGCTCACCCCGAACGGCAGCTGCCTGAAGTAGTAGTATAGGCTCGATTGGTGGATCAAAGACTCTGAAACGGAGGCTCCATGGGTCTCGAGGAGAACAAGCAGCTGGTCCTGGACTGGGTGGAGGCGCTCTCTGCGGGCGACGCGGACCGCACCTGCTCCTTCTACGCTCCCGCCCTACGCTACTTCGTGGTAGGCGACTGGGCCCTGGGGGGCGATTTCGGGCGCGACTATATGGAGCAAAACTGCCGTGACGTCTTCAAGGTTTTTCCGCAGGGCCTGAAGTTCAAAGCCGAGCGGATCGTTGCCGAGGGCGATTGGGTCTGTCTCGAGATGCGCTCGCACGGGCAGCACGTCAGCGGCCGAACCTACGCCAACCACTACAGCTACTGGCTTGAGATCAAGGACGGCAAATTCACCCAGCTGCGCGAGTGGCTCGACACGCTGCACGGCAACGATGTGCTCTGCAGCCAGACGGAAGCCATCGACTTCGAGGCGCGGCGAGACCGGCCACGTTAGGAGGGCACCATGAATCTACAGGCACTGGAAGCGATCGAGCTCGAAGATTCCGAATCGCAGCGCCACCGCCTCGGCGATTTCTGGGCCGATCGCAGGGTGGTGCTGGTCTTCGCCCGTCACTTCGGTTGACTACACTGCCGAGCGCACGCCGCGCAGTTGCGCGATCGGTATGAGGAGATCAAGTCGCTCGGGGCAGAGCTGGTGACGATCGGGACGGGCAATGTCCGCTACGCCAGGAGCTTCGTCGAGAACGAGGGGATCTCGTTCCCGGTTCTGGTCGATGACGGCGCCGAGGCTGCGAAGGCGGCGTCCATTCAGCGGGTGGGATTCCTCAAGCTCTTCGACCCGGCCTCGTTCCCTGGCTCGCGCCGAGCCTGGAAGGCGGGCCACCGCGTTGGCATGCCCGGCAAACGTGCCAATCAGCTCGGGGCAACCTTCGTGGTGGGGCCGGGCCCGGTCGTGCATTACGCCCACCACGATGCCCATCCCGCCGACCACGCCCCCCTCGATGAGGTCTTCGACGCGTTGAGAGGCTGATGAGCGACGACGCGCCGGCGGCTCAGCTGCGAAGCGGCGAAGCCTGGAACGAGTTCTGCGACGCACTCAAGTCTGCGGGCCGCGTCGTGCTCGAGCGCTCCCCCGATTCCGACCTCGATCGCGCCGAGGGGTACCGCTACCTGACCCGCCTTTTGCGCATGGGTCTTAAGCTCTCCCTCGAGTACGCGGACCCAGCGGCGCCAGAGCTGATTCAGTACATGGATGAGACGCAGAAGTTCGGGGTGGACAACCCCGACCAGCTCTATCAGTGGGCCAGGATCAGTGCGAACTACGAGTATCGACTGTCGGGACCGCGGGGCAGCGTCGGCTACATCGGGATCGGCGTCTACGCGGGCTCAGCCGGGCGAGGCGGCCGCCGTACCGTGGCCCACGTCCACGCGGACGAGCTCGAGATCGGGCCGGACGACTGCATCGAGCTGATCCTGAGCGCGCGCGCGCACCCCGGGAACTGGATCCGGCTCGAGCCCGACACGACCACGCTCCTCATCCGCCAGACCATGAACGACCGTGCGACCGAGGTTCCCGCTGCCCTTCGGCTCGAACGTCTCGGTCGCTCGGGACCACCCCCGCCACTCGAACCCTCGCGCGTGGTCAAGGGACTCGCGCGCGCGGCCAGACAGGTGATCGGTTCAGCCACTGTCTTCGCGGACCTGTCGGACCGCTGGGCCCAGCAACCAAACATGCTTCATCCCTCCGATGCCCGCATGGCTGAGGAGAGCTTCGGCGATCCCGATCTCTACTACATGGGGGGCTATTGGAAGCTGGCTCCGGACGAGGCGCTGGTGATCGAGTTCACCCCTCCCAAGTGTCACTACTGGAGCTTCCTGCTCTGCAACTACTGGACGGAATCGCTGGAGTACCGCTACCGACCGATCTGGACCAACAAGCAGCGCGCGCGCTACCGCGCCGACGGCTCGGTGAAGATCGTCGTGGCTCACTCCGATCCGGATCTGCCCGGCTGCACCTGGATCGACACCGAGGGCCACGGCGAGGGCAGCATGACCCTGCGCTGGCTCCTAGCCGAACAGACCCCGGTCCCCACCCCGCGCGTCGTCAAGCGTACGGCGCTCTCGAAGGGATAGAGCTCGTGATGCCCTTCGACTTCAGGACATTCTTCCGCATGTTTCGGCTCGCGTTTCGCGACCGCATGTCGCCCCGCCGACGAAAGGTGGTCGTGGCGCTGCTTTTCATCATCCCTACCATGGCGGCGCTGAACGCGATCTGTTTTCTGCTCGACCACATCCTCTTCCCTGGGTTTCGGCGCGTTCGGGTGCACGAGCCCGTCTTCATCATCGGCCACGCGCGCAGCGGCACCTCGCTGATGCATCGGCTCATGACCGGAGACGAGCGCTTCTCCTGGTTCATGACCTACGAGCTCTTCGTGCCCTCGCTCGTTCAACGCAAGCTGATCCGTTTTCTCGGCGCGTGCGATCGCCGCCTCGCACACGGAGCCATCGCGCGCCGGATCCGGGCCTGGGAGGATCGCACCTTCGCGCGGGGTCGCGAGATGCATCCCATGAGCCTCTTCGGACCCGAAGAGGACGAGTTCCTGCTAACCTTCTCGGGTCTATCGGGTGTTTGGGTCACCGTGTTCCCGTACATGCGCGAGCTCGACTACCTCTACTACACCGACGAGCTGCCCCGGCGCCAGCGAAGGCGGATCCTCGATTTCTACAAGCAGTGCGTACAACGCCAGCTCTACCTGAACGGCGCCCACCGGACGCACTGCAGCAAGAACCCCACCTTCGCGGGCAAGCTGGAGAGCCTGATCGAGACCTTTCCCGACGCGCGCTTCGTGGTCTTGAACCGAAATCCCTACGAGACGATTCCCAGCCTGCTCAAGCTTATGGAGCGGAACTGGAAGGCCTCGGACTGCGACCGCGACCGTATGCGCGATTCGCTCGAATGCCTGGGGCGCCAGTCCTTCCATACTTATAAGTATCCCTACCAGGTACTCGAGAGGCATCCCGAGATCCGTTACGCCGTGGTCGACTATCGCGAGCTGGTCGAGAGCCCGCGGCGGGTGGTGGAGAACGTGTACCAGAAGCTGAGTCTCCCGCTGACGCCGGAGTTCGAGAAGTTCCTAGCCCTGGAGGAGACGCGGTCGAAGGAGTACCGGGCCGACCACGTGTACAACCTGCGCGAGTTCGGCCTCGAGCGCGAGCAGATCCGTTCGGAGCTAGCGCCGCTCTTCGAGCGCTTCGGCTGGGACGAGGGAGCGGAGGGAGAAGGAGGATCCAAGCATGGGCATGTGTGAGGGACGGGTCGCGATCGTTACGGGCGCGAGCCGGGGTATCGGAACGGCCATCGCAGAGCGCCTGGCCGCAGAGGGCGCATCGGTCGCGGTCGCCGCACGCAGCCTGGAGACGCACCCGCACCTTCCGGGAACCCTGCGCGAGACGGTCGCCGCGATCGAGAAGCGGGGCGGCCGAGCGCTCGCCGTGCAGACGGACCTGCTGGACGCCGCCTCGCGGGCGCGCCTGGTCCAGAAGACGGAGGCCGAGCTCGGTCCGGTCGACATCCTCGTCAACAACGCCGCGGCGGCTTTCTACATGCCCTTCGACCGCTACTCCGAGAAACGCTTCCGCGTAGCCTTCGAGGTCAACCTGCGTGCACCCTTCGAGCTGGCTCAGCTGGTGCTACCCGGCATGCGCCAGCGCAAGCGTGGCTGGATCCTGAACATCTCTTCCGCCACCTCGAAGCTGCCTCAGGGGCCGCCCTACGCTCCATGGCAGAAGCAGGGCGGCGATCTGCTCTACGCTACGACCAAGGCCGCGCTCAATCGCTTTACCGCGGGGCTGGCCGCAGAGGTCTGCGACGAGGGCATCGCCGTGAACTCACTCGCCCCGGTGGCCGCCGTACTGACGCCCGGCGCGGCGGCGCAGGGCGTGATTCCCGAGGGCACGCCCTTCGAGCCGGTCGAGGTGATGGCGGAGGCCGCGCTGGTCCTCTGCAGCTGCGATCCGCAGCAGCTCAACGGACGCATCGCCTATAGCGGTCCACTGCTCGAGGAGCTGGGCCGAACACGAGCTTGATCTGCTCCACGAAGATCAGGTATAGAGGCGTGCCCCACCGGTTCTGAGAGGATCACGATGTCGGCTCGAAAACTCATTCTCTGTCACGACTGCGACCTGCTGAATCGGGTGGCTGAGCTGCCGAGTGGCGCGTCGGCCCTTTGCCCCCGCTGCGGAGGCCTACTCGACCGGCGCGTTCCCAATAGCATCGACCGCACGCTCGCGCTGACGCTGGCGGGACTGGTTTTGTTCCTGGTGGCCAACGCGTTCCCGTTCCTGGCGATGAAGATGCAAGGACAGGTGACAGACACGACTCTCGCCTCCGGAGTTCGTGCGCTCTACGCACACGACGAGCGCTTCGTGGGGTCTCTGGTCCTCTTCACCACCATCGTTGCGCCCCTGCTCCAGCTCCTCTTGCTGCTCTCGGTTCTGGCGCCGCTCAGGTTCGGCCGGAGGGTTCCAGGTATGATCCCCATGTTCCGGCTGCTGCGGCGAGTCGAGAGCTGGAGCATGATGGAGGTCTTTCTGATCGGGATCCTGGTCTCCCTGGTCAAGCTGGCCGATATGGCACAGATCGTTCCGGGCATCGCGATCTGGTCGTTCGCGCTCTTGATTCCGGTGCTGGTGGCGGCGAAGGCCTCGCTCGATCCTCACCTGGTGTGGGAACGCATCGGGAGGCGTGCGTGAGTGAGCCGGAAAAAGCACTCGCGGCCAGGAGCCTGGCGAGCTGCCACGACTGCGCACTCGTCGTGCGTCTCCCCGCTGGGCGGGCGCACGTGGCTGCGCGCTGTCCTCGCTGCGGAGCCAAGGTGCACCGACGCAAGGTCGACAGTCTCGCCCGGACCTGGGCGCTCGTCATCACCGCGGCCATGCTATACGTGCCCGCCAACATCTATCCGGTGATGACCGTAACCTCGCTCGGCAAATCGCAGTCGGACACGATCATGAGCGGCGCCATCTATCTGCTCCAGCACGGCATGTGGCCGCTCGCGCTGGTGGTCTTCGTGGCCAGCGTGCTGGTGCCCCTGCTCAAGCTCGCGGCACTGAGTGGCTTGCTCATCTCTGTGCAGCGCGGCTCGAGCTGGCGACCCCGCGACCGGACCCGGCTCTACCGCATTACCGAGGTGGTTGGCCCCTGGTCGATGGTGGACATCTACGTGGTGACTATCTTGATGGCACTGGTCAGCCTGGGGCAGCTGGCGTCGATCGAAGCCGGGCTGGGAGCCGTCTTCTTTGCGGGCGTAGTCATCCTCACCCTGCTCGCCGCCGAATCCTTCGATCCCCGCCTCATCTGGGACCGCGCGGAGGCGTCGCATGCCCGAAGCTGACGGACGTGAGCATGCGTCGCCCGCCGTCGCCGATGCCGTCATCGAGGAGCGGAGCCGCCTCTCCATCGTCTGGGTCATCCCCATCGTGGCCGTGCTCGTGGGCACCTGGCTCGCCTACAGGGCGTTCACGGAGCGCGGGCCGCTCGTGACCATCACCTTCGAATCAGCCGCTGGATTAGAGGCCGGGAAAACCAAGGTCAAGTACAAGGACGTGGAGATCGGAGCGGTCGAACAGATTGATCTCTCTGCGGACCTGTCCGGCGTGGTGGTCCAGGCGCGCCTCGGGAGAGAAGCGACACGCTACCTGACGGAGAACACCCGCTTCTGGGTGGTGCGCGCGCAGGTAAGTGCCGGCCGCGTGAGCGGCCTCAGCACCCTGTTCTCGGGCGCCTATATCGGGATAGACCCCTCCACCGAAGGCCGCCCGCAACGCCACTTCCAAGGTCTCCCGGTTGCACCCGTGGTCACCTCCGACGTACCGGGACGGCTCTTCACCCTTCGTGCCAAAGCGGGCGGCTCGCTGGAGGTTGGCTCGCCCGTCTACTACCGCTCGGCCGACGTCGGCGACGTGGTTGCGTCGGAGCTCGACGAGAGCGGCAACCACGTCACCGTCAAGGTCTTCCTCAGGGCTCCACACGATCAGCGCGTGCGTAAGAACACGCGTTTCTGGAACGTGAGCGGCATCGATTTGCGGCTGAGCCCCGAGGGCCTCGAGCTCGACACCGTGTCGCTCACCTCGCTCTTGATCGGAGGGGCTGCGTTCGACACGCCTAAGGACCAGGATCCCGGCGGTCCGGTCGAGGAGGGCGCCGTCTTCGAGCTCTACCCGAACCGTCGAGCCATGCTGCAGCCAAAGCTCACGGTGAAGCGTCCCTTCCTGCTGCACTTCGAGGGGTCGGTGGGCGGACTGGTCGACGGCGCTCCGGTGGAGTTCCGCGGGATCCAGGTCGGCGAGGTACGTAACGTGCGGCTCGAGTTCGACGCCGATACCAACAAGCTCCGCATTCCCGTCCTGATCGAGCTGCAGCCCGAGCGGATCGCTCTCAACAGCGGCGGGGCGGTCGTCAGTATCGGGATGGACGAGGTGCGCCGCAACTGGGACGACCTGGTCGCGCGCGGGATGCGCGCCCAGCTCCAGTCGGGGAACCTGCTCACCGGTCAGCTCGCGATCGGTCTCGATTTCCATCCGGACGCCCCCCCGGCCAAGATCAACTGGGACGCGCCGATCCCCGAGCTGCCCACCATCCCGAGCCCGATCGAGGAGCTCAAGACCGGGCTCTCGCAGTTCGTGAAACGCCTGAGTGAGGTTCCGCTGGAGCAGGTCGGCAACAACTTGAACAAGACGCTGGAGCAGCTGGAGCGTACGCTCGCGTCGGCGAACGCGCTGATCGCCCCGGACTCGGAGGCCGGCTCGGAGCTCAGGCGACTGCTGCGCGACCTGGCCGATGCAGCCCAATCCATCCGGCTGCTGGCAGACCATCTCGAGCAGCACCCCGAGGACCTGATTCGGGGGAAGGGGGCGGAGTGAAGAGCATTCGACAACAGGCGGTGGTAGTGCTGGCGGCGGGTCTTGCCCTGGGCTGCCTGGGGCGAAGCGCACCGGTCCGCTTCTACACCATGAGCCCGGTGGAGGGTCGTTCCCTCAACAGCGTTGCGGAGGATCTGCTCGTGGTCGTGGGGCCGGTGAGCTTCCCACGCTACCTGGAACGCCCACACCTGGTGACGCGCCCAGCGGCGTCCGAGCTCAAGATCAACGAGTTCCGCCGCTGGGCGGGCGGGTTCGAGTCCAATGTTCGGCGCGTACTGGTGGACAATCTACGCGCCCGGCTGGGCCAACAGCGGGTAGCCACGGTCCCCTTGGTCCATCCCTCCGGTTCCGTATTCCGTGTGATCATCGACATCCTTCAGTTCGAGGGCAATCCGGGCAACGACCTGATCCTGCGAGTCCACTGGATCGCCCAGGACGAAGCCAAGGGAACCCGGGCCTGGAGCGAGCAGATCACCATCCGCCGGCCCCTCAAGGCCGAAGACATCACCAGCCTGGTGGCCGCACACGATCAAGCGCTGGGCCAGCTCTCCGACGTAATCGCCGCCCGAATCGCAAGCCTGAGCGGCCCGGGTGTATGATGCGAAGACTGAAGCACATCGCTCTGGTCGATGGCACTTAAAGAAGGAACTGGTCATGGGAAAGTACAGTCGGGAGGAGCTTGAGTCAGCGTTCAAGCATTACTGGCGCACGGGCGCCGTCGGGGAAGACTGGGACGCTTGGGCGGATCTCTTTACCGAGGACGCCACCTACCACGAGCGCATCCTGGGCACGAT